>NZ_JBKQXN010000207.1:0-328912 GCF_046762905.1 Yoonia sp. R2-816
TGTGAACTCACGCTGAAGTGCAGTTCCTGATATGTCGTTTTACTCCAATCGGTTCTGGATTTCCATCAGCTTGGTTTCGAAGATCTCGGCAGGGGTGTGATACCCGAGGCACTTGCGCGGTGTGGAATTGAGGCGGTGGCAAATCGACCTCAAATATCGATTTGTCAGCGCCGTCGGTTCGGTTGAGCGGGGGAGATACTTCCGCAGCCTGTTGTTCGTATTTTCGACGGTACCTTTCTGGTACGGCGCTTGCGGGTCGCAGAACCACGCATCCGCACCGATCCCGGCCTTGAGATGCTTCCAAGCCGAGAACTCCGTGCCGCGGTCGAAGGTAATCGACTGGCGCGCGTCGGCGGGCAGGGGAGCCAGGCCCTGGATCAGCGCCTCCATGATCGGTTTCGACTGGCGATCTTCATTGCGCATGACAACAGCATAGCGGCTGACGCGTTCCACCAGGGAGGTTACGTTCACCTTTCCATGCTCCTTGCGGAACATCATCAGATCGCACTCCCAGTGGCCGAACTCGGCGCGTTCTGAAATGCGCTCAGGCCTGTGTGACAGGCTTTGGTCGTCAAATATATGGGTCCTGTTGTGTCTGCGGTGGCCACGCGGTCTGCGGCGTCGGCGATGTTCGGGCAGGTAGCGATAGAACTGCTCGTCGCGACCGTCCTTGGAATAGGCGAAGCGATAGATCGTCTCGTGGCTCACACGGATCGGGTGCCGTTCCAGACGCATCCGGCCTGCAATCTGCTCGGGCGACCAGCCGGCCTTAAGCCGGTCGTCTTCGATAGCTTCCTTCAGTTCAGGGTGAACGATCATCTTGCGATGGACCGCGCGACGCGCCTCGTATTTGTCCTGAGCGACAAGCGCGTGATAGCCATCCAGCTCCGGCAGCTCGCCGTCTGTGTATCGGTTCCGTTTGATGTCCCGGTAGATCGTGGAAGGGTCGCGTCCCAATCTGTCTGCGATCTCTGATATCGGCATTTTGGCTTCAAGACACATTGCAAGCTTGCGTCGTTCGTCCAGCTTCAGGTGACAGTAGTGGCTTCCCATTCTTCATACTCCATGCAACTCTCTGTATTCGTACAGAATTTGCACTTCGTTTGTGAATCCACCAGTAGATCAATTTGTTGCAACCAAGTAGAAATGTCACCGGTTGCGCAAAGCAGAAGTGTCACCTCAAGCACCAACGGTAGCAAAGCCTGACAGGGCGGAGACCTCACATATCGCAGCCCTGGCTGGCTTTGCGGGGGCAGGGAAGCGAACATTGGTGTGTCGAGCAGCCAAGGTCTCAAGAGAGCCCTTCTTACTTCCCGTGAAATTCAATAGATCAGCCGATGCCTTTTGTGTTGGGCATGATAAAGATGCTTCTAACGTGGATTGAGGGGAAGTCTCTTGGCTGATGTAACGGTAGCAGATATTTGTGTAGGTAACCGCAATGCGATGACCTTGATAGGTGGTATGAATGTCATCGAGTCACGTGACTTGGCCTTTCGCGTTGCTGAAGCATTTGTGTCCGTTTCTCGAGAGTTGGACATCCCATATGTTTTCAAAGCTTCTTTTGACAAAGCAAATAGATCATCGTTCCACTCTTACAGGGGGCCGGGCCTAGACGAGGGGCTGAGGGTGCTGCAGGATGTCAAATCTGAGTTTGGTGTGCCTGTCATTACTGACGTGCATGAGGCCGCCCAAGCAGATCCGGTGGCTGAGGTTTGCGATGTGTTGCAAGTGCCGGCGTTTTTAGCTCGCCAAACTGACCTAATTGCAGCTGTTGCCGCCACGGGTGCAGCAATTAATGTGAAAAAACCTCAGTTCATGAGCCCATCACAAGTCAAAAACCTTGTTGAGAAACTTCGAGAATGCGGCAATCAGCGTATCATGCTCTGCGAACGTGGGTCGTGCTTCGGATACGATAATTTGGTCGTGGACATGCTCGGCATCAGAACAATGAGAGAGTGTAGCGATGATGCCCCAATCATATTTGATGTTACTCACGCGCTGCAAATGAGAGATGCAATGTCCAATGCTTCTGGCGGTCGACGCAACCAAGTCGCAGAGTTAGGTCGGTCGGGCTTGGCTGTAGGCATCGCAGGATTGTTCCTTGAAGCCCATCCTGATCCGGACAACGCAAAATGTGACGGCCCAAGCGCCCTACCATTGGATCGCCTCAAAGAGTTTTTGATACAGATGAAGGCGGTCGATGATTTGATAAAAGATATGCCTGATTTGGATTTGCATTGAGGATACCAAACTCAAACAACTGAACGTCAGCTATCGGTCGGCACACCTGCTGTTGCCGCACGTTCGGCCCGACGACGTTCATAGTATGCATCCAATTTAGATGGCGCCCCGGGCGAGCGGCGGCCTTTCTTTTTGTACCCATTTTTAGCGCTGATCGGTTTGACCTTGGGTTGTGGTGCAGACTTGTCTTGTTCCTCTTTGATATATGCGAGAACCGCGCCCAGTCGTTTGTTCTCCGTGACGGCAGCATGTGTGATCCGTCGTTCGGGATTGAGAATGGAGTGGGGCAGGGCAACGCCTTGGGCACGCACCTGAATCTGACCATCGGCCAGTTCGTAAACATCAACATATTTGCCGACCAAACCGCGTGTGAAATCGTTCACCTCCAGTTTGATGCGCTTGCGGTCGTATTTGAGCGTCAGATCCTTTGCGACATAGCGTTTGTCCCGAAGACAGAACACCTGTGCGAGACGATCTGGTTCGATGTTCAGTGCACGATGCAGGTTGTCCGGCCGGGCCGGAGCCTTTGCAAACCTGGCATTGTAGCGTTCAACGAAACCGGCGAGAAACGCGTTTCCGTCATCCATGTTAGAGACGCCAGCGATGCGCAGTTCCTTCACAAGCCGATCCTGAAGTGTCCGGTTTGCGCGTTCGACGCGGCCTTTAGCCTGGGAACTGTTTGCACACAGAATCTCGATGTTCAGCTCAGCCAGCGCACGCCCAAACTGGGTCATGCCGGTCATATGCTTGCTCGGCTTGGCAACCCGAAAGACGGAGTGTTTATCGCTGTAGAATGCGACTGGCCGACCATGTTTGAGGAGATAGCTTTCTAGTGCTTCGAAATAGCTGAACGTGCTCTCGGATTCCACGAACCGCAGTTCCATCAAGGTGCTGGTGGCGTCGTCGATGAAGACGAGAAGGGTGCATGGATCGGCACGATCTTCGAACCACCGATGATCTGATCCGTCGATCTGGATCAGTTCGCCAAAGCATTCCCGGCGCAGGCGCGGTTGGTGAAATGTCCGGCGTTGCTTGCGAGACAACCAGATGCCATCTTCCTGCATCCATTTGCGGACGGTCTCTCGGGACACTTTGAAACCGTGATGTTCGGCCAGCATCTCAGCCGCCAAGGTTGGCCCAAAATCTACGTAACTCTCTTTGATCAGGGCCAAGGCATAGGCACGCTTGGCATGATGGATGCGATTGTTCGGAGGTTTGCCACGCGCCTTGTGGCGGATCGCGGACGCGCCATCCTGGCGATATCGCTTCAACAGCCTGAAAACTTGACGGCGCGTCAGGTTTAACATGTTTGCCGCATTGTCGACCGACAGCCGACCATCATCAACCTGTGCCAATACTTCCACGCGGTTCAGCTCGCGCTCGCTCATAATCACCCATCCCATGCCCGATCTCTCTGCCTGTTATCGTTGCGGGCGAGAGTGACATTCCTGAATTGCAGATGGGTGACATTTTAGCTTTGCTGCTACATCAATTTTGGGCGCATAATCAGTAAATCGGTACGCATTTTTGCAAGAAAAACAGGGGCTTAAAAAGTCTTACGCCCCCATCCCCAAGGCAAGTTTACCAAAACAACCAAAGGATGGGGGCGCTATAACGCGGCCTGCGTACCTACTCTATATATTGCGTGCGATGACCTGACAACCCCTAGAGGCATGTCATGGAAAGAACAGGACGCGGACCCGCATTCACCCCAGAAGAAGACCTGCAAATCGTTTACCTTAAGGCAATTGGCCACTCATATCGGGACGTCGCTGATAGGTTTATGACAGGCCGGTCGCGCCGGTCGGTAAAGACGCGCGCCTCGCGGCTCGAACAGTCAGGGGAGGCGGCCAAGATACGCCAGACCCTGCGAAAAAGACTGAACACGACCGCAGACGCGTAACATGGCACGCGAAAAGCAAGGGCCGAAGCCCTATGGCTACAGCTATCAAAACGCTGTGATTGAAGCCGCTGAAATCATGGAGCTTAAGTTTGGCCCCCTGACCGTGCTGAAATGCCTTGTTAAGCATTGCAACTTCGACAGCGGCGAAGCGCGGCCCAGCAAGGACACGCTGGCCGCATTGGGCGGGCAAGGCGTGCGCACCGTCAAGCGCCACCTTAGGACGCTTGAAGATACGGGTATTATCGAGCCGTTGGCCTACGCGACAGGTGGTCACGGTCGGTCAACCGTCTACAAATTCGGCCTGCCCATGTGGTCCCGGCCCCGCTGGCGCGCTGGCCTCGCAAACTACAGTGCCAAAATGGCATGGTTACGCGATGAGCGGCAGACTTACGGTGCCAATTTGTCCACTTACCGTGCCATTTTGTCCACTTACGGTGCCAATTTGGCACCCCAACCAGATAGAACAGATAAAGAAATGAAGGCAGAGGAGAAGGCCCCCGCTAGTCGCGGGGCGGGGCCATCCGACGCCGATGGCGTCTGCCCCGAAAGCGGACGGCCAGACCGTCCATCCGCTTTTCGCGAGTGGGATGGGAAGGAGCCATACGGCCAATATCTGACTGAGTTGAAAGCTGCTGAAAGAGAGGCGCTTCGCGCCGCGGAGAATGAACAGGGAGTGAAAATCTGATGGCGTACACGAGACAGATAGCCCGGAAACATTTGATAGCGGATGGTCTGGAACTGGCGGCACAGACCTGCCTAGAGCGGGCGCGTGATCCAGAAACCAGCGCGGGCGCCAAAGCCAGATACCGGCAGCTATCCGATGACTATCAGCAAGAGGCTGAGCGGGTGAGGGCGGAATGAGCGGGCAAGGGGCATCGGTGCCAAATGTTGACGATTGTAAATGTCCGCGCCGATGTTGACGAAGGTAAACTTCGCGGCGAGCTGGCCCAGTAGGGCAAGAAGTTGACGAACGTAAACAAGGGCAAGAACCATGTACTACCTGTGGAAATACAAAGATGACAACACACTGGTCAGAACTCAACACAGACCAGTGTACGGCAAGGACTGGATTGTAAAGCCCAAAGGGTGGAGCTCCAGACAGGCGGCGCACGCATACGCCAAACGCCACGGGATTGACTGCATCGTCCTGAGAGAGCGTGAGGGCAAGCAGATCGACCTAGAGGATTACATAAAGAAGAAGGGGCGCTGAGGCCCCTTACTCATCATCAAAAATAAAAGCCTCGGAGCCATCTGATCAGAATCCAATATCTGATCAGAACCCAAAACAAGTAACCGCAAAGCGATACTGTCAGAACGACAAAGGCGAGAAAGAGAAGGGCGGGGGCATCAATCCACATAGCCAAAGCATCCTTACGCTTGATTCAATGATCAGAGAATTGAAGCAAAGAAGCCTTCAAAAAGAAAACTATCGTTCAATAGGTAAAAGCTATAAGGATCGGGGTAAGGTATTGTATTACCTACATTATTGACCCGCTACATCTGGTGTGTTGCTATATGAAAAGGGCGACGAATCGCTCCGTCGCCCAAATACCCAAGTGGAAGGTGTTGAAGCACCTTTCACAAAACCCGCTAGCAACGGGATATAGCGCTATGAGTGATCCATATCGGATAGCGTCTGTTCCGTCAATGCTGGCCAACGATGGAGAAAGACATGGATGCAGACTTGAATAAAGTCGTGCTACTGGCTGTCTGTCTCGCTGCGGCTTACGCAGTGGTCAAGACGCCAGCGCACCAGCTACCCACCATTGGGCGTCTTGCGGCCAAAGCACTGACGTAAAGAAACTCAGTGAGGTCATACAGAGGCGATCCGCAATTAGCGGGTCGCCTCTTTCCTTTTGCGGGATTCTCATATTGACGGTAATATGATACCCCATACGGGCGCGTAACCACATAGGAGGCACGCCCGTGCAAACCACCCAAAATCGAGCAGTCCGCGAAAAGATCACGACGCTACGTGGCGAGATCGCAGGCTTCACACCCGTGAAAGTCATGGCCAACCCAATGTCGATCCAGATGACCGCACTACGTACGTGCGATCTGCTGGCGGAATTGCTGGACCTGATCGACGCCCAAACCCCGTACGTGGACGAGGGGCAGGGCCATGACTGATCCATACCCCGATATCCAGCGCAACAAGACGGTCATCGCCAAGATCGACTGTCCCTGTTGTGGCCGCGTCAATCCGATCCGCATGAACAATGCCAACAAGCTCTTCTTCACCTGCAAATGGCCGACGGGCGACGATGGCACGGTATGCCTTGTGGAGCGGCGATACTCACACAAAGAGACTGCCGAGATGATGCGCAAATACAATCAAGACAAACTCAAGATGAAGAGGCCACAGGATGCCACCGAAGAAGACACAGGAACCGACACCGGAACACCAGCCAAGCGAGGCGGAGGCGTCTATGACTTCTACCAATGATGAAGGTCTGGCCGCACTGGAAAGCATGGCCATGCCGGATATCACACCGGGTGACGCGGACGCGGACGGCCCGCAGCAGGTTGACGACGACGGCAACCCGGTCTTTGAGCCTGAGAGCTTCGAGCCTGAGAAGCTGACCAAGGATGCGTTCTGGGCGGCGTTCAAGGCGGCGTTCCAGTTGGGATCGGTCATGTTCCCCGGCGGTCCATTGCCGCAGCTTGCCATTCAACCCCACGAGCAGGATCACGCCCGCGCGGCCTCTGATGCAACCTATGATCTTCTGGACGCCTATGCGCCGTTCTTTCTCGACAGCGGACGCGATCAGTTGATGCTGTTCATGACGGCCGGGTCATTCTTCTTTCTCAAAGCCAAGGTTGTGCAGATGGCGGTCTTGGAGCGTCGTGCGGAACGGATGGACACCGCCCAGGCATCGCGGCACGGACCGCGACCCCAGCCGCGCCGCCCTTCGCGAGCTGAGCCGGTTGGCGAGGTGTGGGAGATGGACCCAGAGGAGGTTCGGGCCGATGAGCAGGGCTAAAAACGCGGGCCGCATTGGCGTCTGGGGAGCGTCTGGCAGTGGCAAGACGACATACCTGCTTGACCGGCTGCATGGCCGGGGCAGGGTGGTTGTCATGGACGTGACCGGCGACATTGTTGCCGAGGGCTTCAAGCGCTGTGCAACCGTCGATGAGGTGCGCAAGGCGATGGTCGCCGACTGGCGCAAATTCCGCTTGGCATATTGCCCACAGCCGGGGCAGGAGGCGCGTTGCCTCAACCAGTTGGCCGGAATGCTGGCGACAGCACAGAAAGGCTACGAGGCGAGGCAGCATGACATGATGCTGACGCTTGCCGTTGATGAGATGGCAGACGCATTCCCCGCGGCTGGCGGGCCTACCAAGGCCCCCAATTTTGCCACGCTATGCAGTCAGGGTCGGCACAAGGGCGTTGAACTCTTCGGCTGTTCGCAGCGTATCGCGGAGGTGCATTCGCGCTTCCGGGGCAACTGTACCGAGGCAGTGGTCTTTACCAACATCGAACCGAATGACGTTGCACGTTCGGCAGCGACGTTGGGCCTCAAACCGGCGGACGTGGAAAGCCTCAAGCCGCTGCAATTCCTGCATCGCGTTCGTGCGGGGGAGGTCTCATCTGGGGGTGTGACACCCGGTCGCAGAAAAAAGCACAAAACCACGTACGTTACGTACGTGGGGAGACGCTGAGACAGGTTTCCGCATTTCCCGTTAACTGGCCGCACTGAGAGATCAGAGCGGCCATTTTTTTGTGAGGTGAGCGGATGAAAAAGCAGATTGCCAGCGCAGTTATCGCGGGCCTCATCCTGCTGGTCATCCGTGAGATCATCTTCAACCGGCCCGACGATCCGAAACCCGGAATGATGGTCTAGGAGGCCCTTCATGATCAAGAAACAAGATGTGCGGCTTGGCGTAACGGTCGGGGTGGCAATCCTCGCAACCGGCTACCTGATGGCCATGTTCGGCAACAACCCAATCGTCGCGCAATCGCGCATCGGCTACGGGGGCTAAGAATGGTTTATCGCCTTCAGAAACTCCCGACGCCGCAAGGTGTGGGCGCCAGCCAGACGGCCACCTGTCGGATTCCGCTCGGGCCGACCTACACGGCCCTGATGCTGGAAGTGAAATCCGGTCAAACCAACCAACCGGTGACAACCGTCAACCTCGACAATGGCATCGGTGAAATCCGCCTGATTGTGGATGGCGACACCAAAATGCGGGGCGATGCATCCTACTTCCGCAAGCGTGCGGCCTTCTATGGCATCCCGTGGGTGCAAGGGTGCCTGCCGCTGATGCTGACAAGCCCTTGGGCGCGCACGCGCGGCGGCGAGGACAGCACCGGCTACGGCACCGCAGGTGGCACCATGTCCAACTTCACGCTTGAGGTTGATTTCACGGCAACGCTGAACAATCCCAAGCTCGAAGTCTATTCGCGTCAGTCTGACCCGCGCCCCTTTGGCACCCATTTGCGCATCCAGCCCTATGCCGACAATTTCGGCTTTGTGGGTGAGCATGAGATGGCGGGCATCCCGGCCCTTGGGCCGCACCGCTTGCTGGCCCTTGATATCGACAATGCCAATATCGGCGAACTGGAGGTGCTGGCCAACAATGTGCGTCAGTACATCTCGACGCCGATTATCCGCGAACAGCAATTGCGCACCTCTGGGCGCACGCCGCAGGACGGGTTCACGCATATCGACTTCATTGGCGAACAGCGCATGGACGAGGCCCTGCCTCTGACGCTGACCGACTTCCGGGTGAAAGCCGATTTCACCACGGCACCGGACGCGTTCAAAATCTACGCGGCCACGATCCAAGACGACAACATCACCTGACGGCCAATAGGTGAGTGTCCCGGCGGCGGAGCCATGAGTGGTCCCGCCGCCCCCCAAATCCTTCAACAATGGAGCGCCAGACATGCGCAGCCCAACCGACTTTCAGTATTCCGGCAATGCCCCGTCCACAGACGGGCTTGTCCGCCTTGCACGCGGCTGGTTTGACGCCGCTGGCAAGCTGATCATCCCCGCCAAGGCCACAACCAGTCCGGGCAGCCCAACAACCCACCAGTACCGCCCGCCAAGCATCCGGCGCGTGCGCAGCCCCACCGATTTCCAGTACCGGGGCAACCGCGAGAACGTCCGGCCTGTGACGACCGTCACGACCGTGGAAACGGACGGGGCCAGCGGGTTGTTCAAGGATCTCCGCGATGCGGCCCGCAACAGCCTTCTGACGGGGCTTGACGACGCGCTCGACCGTGGTCGCGCCCGGCTCACAAACGGCTCTGGCGGCGGTGCTACCGCGCAGCCAGCGGACTACCCGACGGGTGAAGGCAGCGGCATCCCCGTGGGGCTGATCGTCGGCGCTGCTGTTGTTGGCGGCATCCTCTACCTGAAGTTCGGCTGATGGCGATTTCGGCTGATACACTTCTGGACGATCCCAACAGCGCTGCCGCCTTGGGCAGTGCGGCGACAGGCTTGCCGCCGTTCAGCCTTACGGCAGGACCGGCAACAGCGGAGGGTCGCAACCAAGGCACCAACACTGCAGCGACAGGCACGTTTTCATTCGGCGAGGCACCGACGGGGCTGGCCGCCGTCGCGCAAACCGCCGTGCCGTTTCTGATTATCGGGGGCGTCTTATGGTTCGCGATGCGCGGCTAAAGCGGTGCTGGACGCAACACGCGGGCCTTGTCCGCAAACTGAGAGGCCGCATGGCCTGCACGTACGTTATGGAGGCTTACCTTGGTGTTCAGATTTGGCAGCACTAGCAGAAGCAGCAACCTCACCGAGAACCGCAGCACGGTCGAAGACAACCGTATCGCCGCTGATGGCGAGGGGCGTGTCTACCGCCTTGATGAGGGCGACCTGACCATTACGGATGGCGGGGCCTTTGATCTGGTCGAAACCGCCTCGATCCGCGCCTTTGAGGCCGCAGAGGGAGTGGGGGACATCTCCCGCGATCTGACGCTGCGGTCGCTTGATCTGGCAGAGAACAGCCTTGCACGGGCCGATGCGGCATTCTCTGACGCTGCCGCCCGGTCAGGGTCGGAACAGGCGCAATTCTTCGAGCGGCTCGTCAAATACGCGGTCCCTGCAATCGCCATCATCTTTGTAGCCCGGAGTTACTTCAAATGAGCACAGCTTCTTACCGCAAACTGGCCTACGCCATCCGGCCCGGGGATATTCAGGACATCAATCGGCAGGGTGATTTCTTTCACGTGTTGAGCGCCGACGGCGATTTTTCGGTCGCTTGGGATGATGGGGGAGCGACCCCGTTTTTTGCCGGTCTCGAATACGAGGTGCGCGACGGGCGCAGCTTCAACAAGGTGCAGATCATCAACACAGGTCAGGCTGATCTCAATATCGAAGTGGGCATCGGGCGCGGCGGTATCCGTGACAGTCGCCTGACGACCTCCGGGTCGGTGGATGCGCGCGACAATGGCGGCGCATCCTTTGATGATGTGGTGTCCGGCCTTCAGACAGTGCGCACCGGGGTTAATGAAACGGTGTCTGGCGTTGATGCGCTGCGTCAAGAGCAGTGGCTCGACCTCAACAGCTATACGCGGGGCTTTTTTACCGCAAATACGACGATAGTAAATGAGTTCCAAAACACGAATGGCTTAGACGTTCTCTTTGCGCAGCTTTCATCGGGCAGCAACACCACAGCGCAGCTCGGGGTCGGCGGTCTTCCATTACTGCAGGCGAGCAATGGCGGTTCTGTCCTGATTGAGCGTTTGCACATCCACGAGGGTTTAAGAGTGAGATACGAACATGGCGGCGACGGCTGCGCACTGTGCATTGCCTACAGGAGGCTGTAATGGCGCGCTGGGTCAAAGCCATGGTCGCGGCGGGCATCGTTGGCACTGTCGGCTGGGCCGTCCGCGAGGTGCAGGCCCGTGAGGCGCAGGAGGGGCAGGGAGCAGAGAACAGCCTTGCACGGGCCGATGCGGCATTCTCTGACGCTGCCGCCCGGTCAGGGTCGGAACAGGCGCAATTCTTCGAGCGGCTCTTGAAATATGCCGTCCCTGCCATTGTCATCATCTTCACTGCCCGGAGTTACTTCAAATGAGCACCGCATCTTACCGCAAACTGGCCTACGCCATCCGGCCCGGGGATATTCAGGACATCAATCGGCAGGGTGATTTCTTTCACGTGTTGAGCGCCGACGGCGACTTTGCGGTCGCGTGGGATGATGGGTCCGCCACACCGTTTTTTGCCGGTCTCGAATACGAGGTGCGCGACGGGCGCAGCTTCAACAAGGTGCAGATCGTCAACACGGGCGGCGGTGTTCTCAATATCGAAGTGGGCATCGGGCGCGGCGGTATCCGTGATAGCCGCCTGACGACATCCGGGCCGCTAGATGCGCGCGACAATGGCGGTGCATCCTTTGGCGACGTGGTGAACGCCGCCGAAGAGGCGCAATGGCTCGACTTTAATGGTGTTTATCGGAAACACATTGATTTTGATTTTGATCCCAATCAGTCAATCATAGGGCCCAACGCCCATAATGGGGTCGAAATTCTCCATGCGCAGCTTTCATCGGGCAGCGCGACCACAGCAAAGTTCATACTGACTTATAGCCCCCCGGTGGTGGGTGGCATAGGGCTGCCAATAATCAGTGACCTTCCACTCCTGCAGGTGAGTAACGGCGCTTCTGCCAGTATTGAGCGGGTGCGGGTCCCATGGACAGTAGATTTGAAGTACGCGCATGGCGGCCCCGGCTGCGCGTTGTGCATCGCTTATAGGTTTCTGTGATGGCGCGCTGGGTCAAAGCCATGGTGGCGGCGGGCATCGTGGGCGCTGTTGGCTGGGCAGTGCGCGAGGTGCAGGCCCGTGAGGCGCAGGGACGTGTCACGCCCGCGTCCAGCGGCAACACTGGCGGGGTCCGGCCTCAAGATGCCTTGCGGCGCTTTGGCGACGTCTTCCTGCGCCCTGTTGGCGGCAATGCAGGTCAGCGCCCCACTCAGGGCCACGTACGTACGGCGCGCGGCAGCGGCAATGTTGAGCCGCTTCTGAGCCTGATCCGGAAACACGAGAGCAGGGGCGATTACGGTATCGTGTGGGGTGGGATCGCGCGCAAGGATCACCCGCCACGTACGTTGCCGACGATGACCATCGGCGCGGTGCTGGCATGGCAGGACAGCATCGACGCCAAGTACAATTCCGAAGCCGCCGGGGCGTACCAGATTTTGGAGGATACCCTGCGCGGCATCTACAGGCAGGCGGGCCTGACGCAAAAGGACCTCTTCAATAAAGCCAATCAGGACCGGCTTGCGATTGCGCTGCTGCGCCGCCGGGGCCTTGATCAGTATCGCAACGGCCAGATCACGGACGTGGTGTTCGCGCAGAACCTTTCCAAGGAATGGGCCTCACTGCCTGCGCAGACGCGGGACAAGCGCGGACGCAAGGCGACGGGACAAAGCTACTACGCGGGCGATGGTCTGAACAAATCGCTCGTCTCGAAATCGGCTGTCTTGGCCGCAGTAAGGAGAATCTGACATGCCACTTCCCGCACTTGGGTGGATTATCCTTGGCATCGGCGGCATTGCCGGGGCCGGATGGGTCGCACACGAAACCGGCGACGCCATGGACAGCGCCACGCGCCTGACCAAGGCCGCGACCGTCGCGGGGGGCCTCTACGTGTCCTACCAAGTCCTCAAGACGACTGGGGCCATCAAATGACCACTGTGGAACTGATGTTGGCCGTTCTCATGGGGGCAAACCTGCTTGGGGTAGGGGGGCTGTACTACCGTGTGGGCGCGGCCATTGCCACCATCGAGAACACGGGCAAGCGGGTAGACCGTCTGCATGACGACATGACGCGGCTGATGGGCCGGGTCACGGAACTGGAACGGCACCAGCGGGTGCGCTTAATCAAGGAGAACTAACATGTTATCATTCCCCATTCGTTTCCTGTTGTCGGATCGCGTAACTGCGTCCGTCTCGCGCCATGTTGGCGGTGCCGCAGGTGCTGCGGTGCTGGCGATGGGGCTGGCCAACGAGGTTGACGCCGCCGCCGTGGGTGGCGCGGTCGGCACGCTCGCCGCGTTCGGGCTGGCCGTCATCAAGGAATGGGTGCGCTAGGCCCACTTTGCAATTCACCGTTACCGGGCGTCCTGATCCCGCCATTCATCCCTGAGACGCCGCCCGGTGGCCTCGGAGACGCCAATCGCTTCGCTTGCGGCTTTGAGGGTCTTTCCGTTTGTAATCAGCGTCAGCAGCCTGAGGGTTTGTTCCCGGCGCCCGCGTTCGCGGCGCTGGCGGCGCAGCATTTGGGCGCGGATTGCAACGGGCAGGACCTGCTGACCTGTGGCGCGGGCGACAATTGTGGCTTGCGCGCGGATTTCGGCGGCGGGCAAGTTGATGAGCTGCATGGCGGCGGCATCCAGTGCGGCCAGATGTGGGGGCGGGGTCTGGGGCCGCTCTGGCGCGCTCATGGCATGGTCAAGCTGGTCGGCCAGTTTGCGGTGTTGGCGGGCTTGGTCTTCGAGGTCAGTTGCGATGCGCCGCAAATTGGCGCTGACGTCATTGAATCTGGGATCGGGCATAGAGAGGCGTGCCACTTAGGTGAACGACATTGAGCAGCCTTTAGCGTGGTGCCTCTCTCCAACGCCAACCAGACCTTGCAAGCCATGTACCAACATGACGGGCGGCTGCCAAGACCCTACAGATGGGGGGGGACGCTATATTTAGTGTTGAACGGGGCCGCACTATACGCTATCAGGGGTTTACCAAAACAACTAAAACAGGTCAAAACCCGTATAATCAGTATTATGTAAAAAAACTAAGTCGACTAATTGACTGCATAGTAATCCCGGTGCCAGTCAACATAGGACCTGGCTCCTTCGATAACGCTGGTTTTCGGTGTATAGCCGGTCAACTGCCTTAACAATGTTGTATCGGCCCAGGTTGCTGGTACGTCGCCGGGTTGTATTGGCAGCATTTGTTTTTCGGCCTTCCCTCCAGCGGCCTGTTCAATTGCGCCGATGAAATCGAGCAGTTTTACAGCCTCGCCATTGCCGATATTGACGACCCGCCACGGCGCCACTGGCGACAGGCTATCGCCCTCCGGCACCGTACCATCATCGGGTCGTTCGGGGATCGCATCCATCAGCAACCTTATTCCGCGCACCAGATCAACGACATAGGTGAAGTCGCGCTGCATGTCGCCGTGATTAAAGACCTTGATGGGTCGGCCGTCAAAAATCGCCGATGTAAACAGATATGGCGCCATATCCGGACGCCCCCATGGCCCGTAGACCGTAAAGAACCGAAACATTGTCACAGGACAGCCAAAGAGATGCGCATAGCTGTGTGACATCGCCTCGGTCGCTTTTTTTGTTGCCGCATAGTAGGACATCTGGCTGTCTACCTTGTCGGTTTCCCGGTATGGCATTGCGGTATTGGCACCATAGACGGAGCTGGTTGAGGCGATCAGCGTATGTCTGGGCGGAAAGGCCCGCGCGGCCTCAAGCAACTCAAATGTGCCCAGCAGATTGGCTTCGGTATAGGCCCGCGGATTGTCGATCGAGTATCTGACACCGGCCTGGGCGGCCAGATGGACCACGACATCGGGGCGATGCGCCTCGAACAGGCCCATCAGACGCCCCTGCTCTTCTACATTCGCTTTGACGGATAAGTAATTGCTGTTTCGAAGTAAATCAGCTTCGCGCGCATCCTTCAGCCGCGGATCGTAATAATCGTTGTGGTTGTCCAGCCCCACGACCGATAAGCCTTCGTCCAGCAGAAGCCTGGACAGATGAAACCCGATAAACCCCGCGGCACCGGTGACCAGCACTGTCCGTCGCGCCATCAATCCACCTCGAACAGATCGCGGGTGTAGACCTTGTGCGCCACATCGCGCACATCATCGGCCAGCCGATTGGCCAAGATCAGATCAGCCTCTTGCTTGAAAGCGTCAAGATCGCGCACCACGCGGCTATGGAAGAAATGATCATCCTTCAGGACCGGTTCATAGACGATGCATTCAATCCCCTTGGCCTTGATCCGTTTCATGATCCCCTGGATGGAACTGTCGCGAAAATTACTTGAGCCGGCCTTCATGACCAGCCGGTAAACCCCCACCACACTGGGTTTTTTCGCAATGATCTGGTCCGAAATAAAATCCTTGCGGGTCCGGTTCGATTGCACAATTGCGGCAATCAAGCTTTGCGGCACTTGATCATAATTGGCCAGTAACTGCTTGGTATCCTTGGGCAAACAATATCCGCCATAGCCAAAGGACGGGTTGTTGTAGTGCCCACCAACACGCGGGTCGAGGCTGACCCCCTCAATCACCTCGCGCGTATTCAGGCCATGGGCAATGGCATAGCTATCAAGTTCGTTGAAATACGCCACGCGCATCGCTAGAAAAGTATTTGAAAACAGCTTAATAGCTTCCGCCTCTGTCGGGCTGGTGAATAGAACCGGCATGTCGGTTTTGATCGCCCCCTCTACCAGAAGGTCGGCGAAACGCCTTGCCGCATCACTGTGATCGCCCACCACGATCCGTGATGGATAAAGATTGTCATAAAGCGCCCTGCCCTCGCGCAGGAATTCCGGTGAAAAAATGATGTTGTTATAATCGGTTGCGGCACGCATTTCAGCGACAAACCCGACCGGCACCGTCGATTTGATAATGATGACGGCCCGTGGCGCAATATTGCGCACCTGTTGTATAACCTCTTCCACGCTGGATGTGTCGAACCGATTGGTCTTGGTGTCATAGTTGGTGGGCGTGGCAACGATCACGAAGTCGGCCTGATCATAAGCGGTCTGCGGGTCAGTTGTGGCTGTCAGATCAAGTGTCTTTTCGGCCAGAAAATCAGAGATATCGTCATCTTCGATGCAGGACTGACCATTCCTAACCAGAGCAACCCGGTCTGCGTCGATGTCGATGGCCACGACAGGGTGATTCTGGGCAAGCAACACGGCGTTGGACAAACCGACATACCCAAGACCTGCGACCGAAATCTTCATCCGTTTCCTCACTCGATAGACTTTGATGTGACTAGCGCGGCGCCCGCTTGTTCACAAACCATTTATCGCCCCCTGCTCGCCTTTACTCAATCATAGCTGACAACGCGCCAATGCGTCGTCGGGGCTTTTGCCGGATCAATGCCATGTAGAGCCAATTGATGGCCGATATAGCTTCGCGGCGGGCAAAGACCGTCATAACGTTTTCCCGCGTAACGCTTAATCGGTGCCCACATATGAATAGTATAAGAGTTTTCAGTAAGAAAGCGTTCCACCTTCATGGGGCGCTTGAACAGACTGATACGTTCTTTGAAATGCACTGGATAGAAGAACTCCGGAGGTTTGGCATGTTTCGCCTCACCAGTAGAGCGGGCTAGGTTTGTGATACCCAACGGACCCCAGATGCCCCAGGGCATTTCTGACACATGCACCGGGTCACCGCCTGCGCGACGCTCTGCCATCTGCCGTTTCCAGGCCGGGCTGAGCCAAGTGGGTTCGGGATACTCATCCTCCATGAAGCTTAGCATTTCGGACAGCAACGGCGACTCCGGAGCAAGGCGCAAGACTGCGCCGTTCAGTCGCCCGCGGTCTCTTTCCATGGATTCGTAGCCGAATAGATTTGGCTCATCTATGTCCAAGGGACGCAGGCAATAAACATCGGTGTCGACGTAGATGATCCCGGGGGTCTTCTGGATCATGTGAAACCGGAAAAGATCCGAAAAAAGCGCAACACTTTCGGTGCGTGCGTGTTTGACAAAATCGCCAGTATCCACAATCTCGCGCCCGTCGCGGATTATAACGCCGTCCGGCACACCCTTGACCTCGTTATAGGTGAACAGTGTTGTCTCATGCCCATGCGCGACGAACGACTTCAGACAAAGCTGTTCCAGCCACGTCAGAGATCCACCAATCCAAAGTGCGCCAACAGGCGGTAGTTTACTCATCTTGTCCTCAGCACGGCCCATGATTTGTTATCTGATATGTCCTGCCCAAGTTCGCTGTTTTTGTGGCGCTGCAAAGGCAATAACGTTGATCGGGTCTGATCAAGAGTTAACGTTTATGGATGACGGCGACCTGATCCCGCCTGTGTTTCTGATAGCGCACCTGAAATACGAAACAGCCTGAGATATCGTCGCGCAAAGCGTTGAACTCTTCTGCCGTGTTCGGATCGGAATGCTCGAACTGGCGGGTATTGACGTATGACTGGAACAGCGCGGCCGTCTTAGTCAAACCTCTGATCTCATATGCTGGCGGCTGCCATCTGAGGTCTTCAATGATGTACATTCCCCCCGACTTGAGCTTTGGAAATAAGGTCAGAAAGGCATTTTGCTGGTGATGCGAAGCATGGGACGCATCATCCAGAATGATGTCAAAGGCTGGCGCGTCACCCACCGCATCAACGATGTTCTGACGTTTATCCATGTCACATCTGATGAACTGAAACCGATCATGTTCGAACCACGAAAAATCCGACACATCCAACCCGACGATCTGCGCCTTTTTGAAGTAGTCCAACCACATCCGGATCGACGGCAGATCCTTGGTCTCGCGGTCCGCATCAATGCCATGTTCGGGGCCGCCAATCAGCAGACCCATCTCCATGAACGTGATTTTACGGTTCACAAAAGGTTGGAACAGCATGTGATACAGCTCGGTATAGCGGTGCTTTTTTGAGCCTTTGTCCGACCCGTAGCGGTCTGCAAGATCCGTCAGATTCATCAACGCATAACCCCGTGTTTGGCGACACTACGCATCGCCCGGTGGCCATGTTTTCTACCCAGCCTCATTCGGTTCTCACTTTCGACCAACACATCGTTCCAACCACATATGCGATAACTACCATCCGGACCAGCCCAACTGGCCGCCGCGCTTTGGTCTATCTACACTCCGCAGCTTACAACGTGACGATTGATCAATAGTCAAAAAGTAATGCATTTCCTGCACTATATCTGTTGCAGGCGATGTAGTATTGGCAAGGGCTCAGATGTAGGCGGTGTCAGGTCAGAAAAGCGAGGCCGGATGATACTTTTGCCTGCATGATATCAAAGGTTTGGAACAAGTCGTATCGGTCCGTAGATGAAAACCAAAAACACAACAAATGACGATGCCGCCGAGACGGATACCCCGGATGATGTTGCGGGCGACGCTGCGGCGACGATCCAGCAACCGCTCTGGTTTGCAGACCTTGCCCCCGGTGGCGACGGGCAGGGTTTTCTGGAAAAGACAGCCCGCCATTCGCTGATGTTCGTCAAACGGTTGCGACCGGTACTGCTGGTGACTTTCGACAACCTGTCGAACATCAACGATAAAAGCCCGGGCCGTGTGCCATGGGCCTTCAAATTCGCCGCTGACCAGCAGGTGTCGCATCTGGGCGTCATGGCCAATGGCCCGTTCTGGTTTCGCGATGCTGACCTGATTGCGCGAATGCAGCGGTTGGCGAAGGACGGGTTCTTTCAAGGCTACGACCGGGTGGTGTTTACCGGCACCTCCATGGGGGCCTTTGGTGCGCTCGTGTTTTCCTCGCTGGCACCCGGTGCCCATGTCCTTGCCTTCAATCCGCAATCCACGCTCGACACCAATCTGGTGCCTTGGGAAGAGCGTTATCTGCGCGGGCGACGGCAGGATTGGACCCTGCCCCTCGGCGATGCGCAGGGACTATTGGATCAGGCCGGGCCGGTCAGCGTGTTCTATGACCCTTATCACGAACCCGACAAACGCCATTTCGAACGGCTGCAGGGGCCGAATGTCACGCCCTACAAATGTTTCTTTTCAAATCATAAATCGGCCGTCTTTCTGCGCAAGATTGACGCGCTGAAAACGATCATGACAGCAGGCATGCTGGGCGAGCTGACGCCGGATATGTTCTACAAACTCTATCGTCGGCGGCGTGATCTACCCTGGTACGCTGGCGCGCTGAGCGCTTATTACGCTGACGCAGGGCGGGACACGATGGCGGAACGCGTCCGCACTGCCTTTCGTGCGGCCAAGGGGCCCTCGGCGGTTCCGGCAACGAAAAAGCGCAAGCCCCCTGCCAGCGACGAGAAGTTCACGATCTTTACCACCATGAAGAACGAAGGGCCGTTCATTCTGGAATGGATCGCCTATCACCGCGCCATCGGGTTTACCGGTTTCACCGTCTACACCAATAACTGCGACGACGGGACCGACAAGATCATCATGCGGCTTGAGGAACTTGGCCTCGCCAAACATGAGGTCAATCAATTACGCAAGCATCACAGCCCGCAGCGCAAGGCCCTGCGCGCGTCAGAAACACACCCCTACACGCAGGAGGCCGATTGGCTGATGTGCGCGGATGTGGATGAGTTTCTGAACATCCGAGTGGGCGACGGGCATCTGAATGACCTTCTTGCGGCGACCGGCGATGTCGATGCGATTTCGTTCTGCTGGAAGCTGTTTGGAAATGGTGGTGTTGTCGAATATCAGCCCGAATTCGTGACCGAACAGTTTCTTTGGGCGGCACCTGAGGATCGGTATCCGAACTATCGCGCCTCCGGCATGAAAACGATGATGCGCAACAACGAGAAATTCGTGCGCATGAAGATCCATCGCCCCCTGCTGGCCGAAGGGGCAAAGGATTTGCGCTGGGTCGATGCGGGCGGACAGGAAATGCCAACCGCCTATCACAAGGCCAAATGGTCGGCCCACAGGGGGTTCTCGCATGAATTTGCCCGGCTGCATCACTATTCCGTCCGTTCCATCGACAGTTTTCTGGTCAAACGGGACCGGGGACGAACGAACCATATCAACTCGGATCAGGGGCTCGATTACTGGCGGCACATGAACGCAAATCACGAATATGACGACAGCATTCTCAAACGTCTGCCCGCCGCCAAGGCAGAGTATGAACGACTGCTGACCGACCCGGTTCTGGCCGACTTACATCGCAAGGCATGTGACTGGCATATCGCTAAAATCGAAGAACTGCAGGGGCGCGAGGGTTGGCCGGAATTCCGCGTGGCATTGCAAGAAACCGACGTTGGCGGGGCGGCGCGAAAGAAGGCGGCGAATGCCTGACCCCTATACCGTCCTGCATGCGGGGTTTCACAAGACCGGCGCCGCCGGACTGCACAAGATTTTGGATCGCAACGAAGGCGCCCTGCAAAAGCGGGGTATCAACGCGGTCCATCATCGGCATATGCGCAAGAATTTCACTGCACCCTGCCAACAGAATGCAGGGGGCAGCCGGCAAACCGTGATGGATGACCGCAAATTGCGCAAGGTGACGGGGCGGTTTTTTGATCAGGTCAAGAAAGACGGGCCAGACCGGCTGATCCTGACCGACCAGAATATTGCCGGGTCCATCCGACCCGCGATCAAGACCGGCCAGCTTTACCGCCATGCCGGCCCGATCATGAAGGTGGTTGCGCAACAAATCCCCTTCACCGTCAATGAAATCCATCTGGTGGTGCGCAACTACGCCGATTTTTTCACAGCACTTTACCTTGATTACATCGCCGACCTGAAAAGGCACGATACCGATTTCGTGACGCCCCAAGCGATGTGCGATGCGGTTTTCAAGCGGCTGTCAGGTTGGCACGATGTCGTGCGCCCGATCAGATCGCAGTTCCCGCGGTCCAAAATCATACTCTGGCGTTTCGAAGGGTTTGATCAGGCCAGCGGTGGTATGACCCCCCTCTTGCAGCATCTGGTTGGTGATACGATCGATGCCACCTCGCTGGAAACGGGAAAGCGCAGCAAACAGGGGCCCGCTATCTCAAACCGCGCGGTGGCTGAACTTGGCTTGCTGATGAAAACAGACGGGGCCAAGGTGAAAAGAGAGACGCTTCAGGCGGTTCTGAAAGCCTATCCTGACGATCCGCCCTTTGACCCCTGGCAGGATTGGGAACGCGCGCATCTGGATCGGCTTTACGACCGCGATATTGTGCGCCTCGGCACAGACAAGGCGATTACGATCATGCAACCAGCATGATGCGACACGCATTGTCGCACCGATAAGATGATACCATTTCAACTTTGACCAATTGAATTAAGATGTTAGAGCAAGGCCATGACCCGCTCCATACTCATTCTCAACGGTCCTAACCTGAACCTTCTGGGCACACGCCAGCCAGAGGTCTACGGCCCGACGACCCTGAAAGACATCGAAGCAATGTGTAAGGCGAAGGCCGAAAGCCTTGGCGTGGGCTTGGTGTTTCAGCAGTCCAACCATGAGGGGGCGCTGATCGACGCGCTGCATGCAGCACGCGGCGTACATGCTGGGGTGATCCTGAATGCGGGCGGTTATACCCACACATCCATCGCCCTGATGGATGCGATTTCATCCTGCGCGCTGCCGGTTGTCGAACTTCATCTGTCGAATATTCATGCGCGAGAGCCCTTCAGGCATCATTCCTATATCTCGTCTGTGGCTATTGGCCAGATCTGCGGCTTTGGCGCTGCGGGCTATCCTTTGGCGATGGACGCCCTTCTGGCCTATCTGGGAGACGATCAATGAGCGATTTTGTCAAACAGCTTGACCGGCTGACAAATGCCCGCACGGTCGAAGAACTGTGGGACCTGCATACCAAGCAGATGGAAACCTACGGGTTTGACCGGCTGATGTATGGCTACACCCGTTACCGTACCTCAAGCTCCCTTGGTGACCCGCAGGATTGGGTGCTGTTATCCACGCAAAGCCCTGAATACATGAAGGTTTTCTTTGACGAGGGCTTTTACTATCACGCCCCGATGCTGAAATGGGCACTGGCTAATGACGGCGCCTGCAGCTGGCGCTGGATGATGGACATGAGCCGGGTGGACAACCTGACGCCCAGCGAAATGCGGGTCATGGAATTCAACAAACAGATGAATGTGACGGCAGGCTATACGATCAGCTTCCGTTCCATTTCAGAACGGACCAAGGCGGCGATTGCACTGACGGCCAAGGCGGGTCTGACACAGGACGCGGTTGAACAGACATGGGCGAAACATGGTGACGAAATCATCGTCATGAACAATGTGATGCACCTCAAACTGCTTACCCTGCCCTATACCGGCGAACGTAGCCTGACCAAGCGCCAGCGCGAGGTGTTGCAATGGGTCGGTGACGGCAAAACCACGCAGGATATCGCGATCCTGCTGGAACTGACACCGGCGACGATTGAGAAACACCTGCGGCTGGCGCGCGAGGCGCTGGATGTGGAAACCACAGCCCAGGCCGTACTGAAAGCGGCGTTCTACAACCAGATGTTCATCGTCGATGTCGAGGCCTGACGCAGCATTATTGCCAGTGACGCAAGGGGAAAAATCACAAACCTGCGTCATGGTCAGGTTTCCCTGACTTTCCTAACGTAAGGTAAAAAGCCAAACTGAGGTTGTTCCGTGAGTGGTGGCCTTAGGCCTGGGAACAGCGGCTATAACCCTTGCGATTACAAGGCTCTATTGTCCGTGCCGGTTCAACCGGACGTCGGCGCTCTGGGTTTGCCTAAGAGTGTCGGCAACGATGCATGTCTGCCCCCGTCCCGAATGGGCAGGCATGGGTACATCGAGCGGCACCGCATTTCTCCCGAGTGCGGTGCCGCAGCATGTATTGTGATCACGACAGACCAAATGAAAAAGGCCGCCCGTCGCGGTGGCGAAGGCGGCCCTGATCATGGTTGCTTTGACAGCTTAGCCGTTCATCTTGGCGACTTCGGCGGCGAAATCTTCTTTCTCGACTTCGATGCCTTCACCGACTTCAAGGCGAACAAAACCGGTGATCTCAACACCGGCTTCTTCGGCGGCCTTTGCAACGGTCAGGTCGGGGTTCACCACGAATTGCTGGTTCAGCAACGTGACCTCGGCCATGTATTTCTTCATGCGACCCACGATCATCTTTTCGATCACGGCCTCAGGTTTGCCGCTTTCGCGGGCGATATCCATCTGAACCTGCTTTTCCTTTTCGACGACAGCAGGGTCAAGATCGTCCTCAGACAGCGATGCGGGGTTTGCGGCTGCGATATGCATCGCAACCTGACGACCAAACGCCTCATTGTCGCCATTGATCGCGACCAGAACACCAATATTGCCCATGCCATCAGCAGCAGCGTTGTGGACATAGGTCACAACCTTGCCGCCTTCCAGCGTCGCCATGCGGCGCACGGACATGTTTTCACCGATCACTGCGACTGCGTCAGTCACCGTCTGTTCAACTGTCTTGCCACCCATATCGGCCGCCTTCAGACCGTCGATATCTGATGTACCCAGCGCCACCTTGGCGATCCCGGCAACCATTTTCTGGAAATCAGCATTCTTGGCGACAAAATCGGTTTCAGAGTTCACTTCAACCGCGACACCTTTGCCACCGTCAACGGCGACGGCGACCAGACCTTCAGCGGCTGTCCGGCCGGATTTCTTGGCGGCCTTGGCGAGGCCCTTGGTGCGCAGCCAGTCAACAGCGGCTTCAATGTCGCCATCATTTTCAGTCAGCGCCTTCTTGGCGTCCATCATGCCTGCGCCTGTGCTGTCGCGCAGCTCTTTCACCATTGCAGCGGTGATTGCCATGTTACTTCTCCTTCGGAAGGAATTGAATGTCAGCGGGCGGGGCATAAGGCCCCTGCCCGACCGTTCTGAGACGCTTAGGAAGCGGGCGCTTCTTCGGCCGCAGGTGTCGCGTCGGCTGCAACTTCTTCAGCAACAACTTCTTCGGCCAGCTCTTCCATGGCACCCATGTCAACGCCAGCGGCACCCAGCTGTGCTGTCATGCCGTCAAGGGCAGCACGGGCAGCAAGATCGGTGTAAAGCGCAATGGCGCGGGCGGCGTCATCGTTGCCCGGAATGATGTAATCCACACCATCGGGTGAACAGTTGGTATCGACCACTGCCACAACCGGGATGCCCAGTTTCTTGGCTTCGGCGATGGCCAGGTCTTCTTTGTTGACGTCAATGACAAACAACAGGTCAGGCGTGCCGCCCATTTCGCGGATACCGCCAAGCGACGCTTCCAGCTTGCCCTGCTCGCGCTCCATGCCCAGACGCTCTTTCTTGGTCAGGCCAGCGAAACCATTGCTTGCGGCCTCGTCAATCGCTTTCAGGCGGTTGATCGACTGCGAAACAGTCTGCCAGTTGGTCAGCGTGCCACCCAGCCAGCGGTGGTTCATGTAGAACTGCGCGGATTTCTCGGCGGCGTCCATGATCGGCTTGGATGCCTGACGCTTGGTCCCCACAAACAGAACGCGACCACCCTTTGCGACGGTATCGCGAATGACCTGCAGCGCCTGATCCAGCATAGGAACAGTCTGTGTCAGGTCCATGATGTGGATGCCGTTGCGCGAGCCATAGATGTACTGCGACATCTTGGGGTTCCAACGTGCGGTCTGGTGACCAAAGTGTACGCCTGCTTCAAGCAGCTGACGCATGGTGAACTCGGGGAGAGCCATGTCGTTTTCCTTTTCCGGTTTCAAGCCTCAGCGGGGGATCAGGCATCTGCCCAACCGGTGGATACTTTGGGATTTCTCCCCAACGCACCCGCCCCCGCCTGCGGGATTAAGTGCGCGCCTGATAGACGCGCACTGCCATGATTGCAAGCGATGTTTGCGGCTGTTTACAAAAACACCCGCTCAACAAACCAGTAGGCCCCGACGACGGCAATTGCCAGCGAACAGGGGATCGCCACGAACCGGCGATAGGCCTCCAGTTGATCACGGAACTGGATCGACATCATGCACAGCACGAAGACCGCCGCCAGAGGTGCGGCAAAAAGCCAGACAGGTGATTCCAGCGCTTCTGCCAGACCAGCCGGGTTCAGCGCGATCAGGGCCCCTGCAGCAACCAGCAAGACAGCGTAAAGGGCAAAGCCCTGCCCCACCTCATTCTCGCCCCGATCCACGCGCAGCGCCTGCCAGACGCACAGGAACATCACCGCGATCACAGCCAGCTGGCCAACCTCGACCCCCACGTTGAACCCGATCAGGGCTGGAACAAATGTGCCGTCCGGCAGGCCAAATTCGCCCAGCACGGATGCAAAGCCCAGCCCGTGCAACAACCCGAACCCGAAGATGACAAAAGGCCGCCACGGACTGATCCCGCGGGTAAAGACGTTTTCAACCGCGACAAACACGATTGAGGCCGCGATCAGCGGCTCCACAATCGCCCCGGAAATGTTGACATAACCCAGTGCTGCCAGTGCCAGCGTGATGGTATGGGCGAGCGTGAACAACGACACTTGGACGATCAGCGGGCGCATTCGCGCGGCCAGAAAAAACAGGCCCAGCACAAACAGGATATGGTCCAGCCCCTTGGGGACGATATGGTCAAAGCCCACAGGGATGTAGCGCAGGAAGCTTTGCCAGCCGGTGGGCTGCCCACCCCCCGACAACGCGATCATATCACTCTGCGCGCCTGCCTCCAGATAGCCATCATAGGGCGCATCGACACCCATCTGACGGATCACAAGCACACCGAACGCCTTGTCCCAACCCACCTGCACATTCCGGGCGCCTTCCGGCAAGGCAGCCGAGAACGTGAATTCCGAATCGCGCACAACATCAACATTGCCCACCGAACCAACCGCAACGGACTCCAGTTCGACCGCCAGTGGCACGCCATCCGCATTCACGGTCAAACCGGCGGCCATCTGCGGCCAGAAGGCGCGAAACCGCTCCTCCAAAACCGCTGGCTCAAGCGCCCGCAACTCATCATACGTGGTCGCTTCTGGTGCTTCGTTAGTGTCCTCGGTTTCGGTCAGATCAATGCCTGCAACAAAGCTTTCCAGATTGGCCTGCACATCAAACACCAGCCGCCCATCCACCTCTTCCATATCGGCGATCGACGGCAGTACCTCGTGGGCCGCGACCATTGACAGGGTCGTGAACCACAGCAGAACCGCGCTTGACATCGCCTTGAAGAAGGACACCCTAGAACGAACCGAAAAGGATTTTGTGATGCGCATTCTCTCTCTCATTCTTGCGTTGCTCTCTGCCCCGGCGACGGCCCATGAGCTGTGGCTTGAACCGCTCGCCTATCAGGTTGCGCCGGACGGTATGCTTCAAGCGCATATTGTCAATGGAGAGGAATTTGAAGGGACAAAACTGGCCTACATCCCCCGAAACATTGTAAATTTCGTGGTATTTACCGATGACGCGGCAGATCGCATCGAAGGCCGGGTGGGTGACCGGCCCGCCTTGCGCCGCGACGTGCTGGCCGAAGGGCTGAATGTGGTGGCCTATCAGGCACGCACGTCCACTTTGAAATACGAAAACTGGGAGAAATTCCAGAAATTCGTCGATCACAAGGATTTCGGCGACGTCCGCAGCCAGCACGATGCCCGCGGGCTGCCAACCGAAGACTTCACCGAAGCCTATGGCCGTTATTCCAAGACCCTGATCGGCGTGGGCAACGCCGCGGGGTCCGACCGCCGGATCGGTCTTGAAACCGAGCTTGTGGCGCTGACCAACCCCTATACGGACGATCTGTCTGACGGCATGCGGGTGCAACTGCACTACCGCGAAAACCTGCGCTCCGATGAACAGATCGAGGTGTTTGAAAAAGCCCCCGACGGGTCGGTTGAAATCACGCTCTACCGGACCGATGATCAGGGGATCGGCACCTTCCCCGTCAAGCCCGGCCATGCCTATATGGTGGATGCGGTTGTCCTGCGCGAACCCAGCGCAGAGATGGCCGAGGCGACAGGCGCGGCCTGGCAGACCCTTTGGGCCAACCTGACCTTTGCGGTGCCTGAGTAACTTGCGCATGACCATCGGCTGCGCCACAAGGCGGCCATGACACGAACACCTGACATTATTTGCATCGGCTCCGTCCTGTGGGACGTGATCGGGCGTGCGGCCAGCCATATGCGGGTGGGCTCCGACGTGCCCGGGCGGATCACGCGCCTGCCCGGCGGTGTGGCAATGAACATCGCTATGACGTTGCGCCGTTTTGGCATGACCCCTGCCCTGCTGACGACTATCGGACGCGATGCCGAAGGCGATGAACTGGTGGCCGAAGCGACGCGCATGGGTATGATCTGCGATCATATCTATCGGTCCGAGGATCTGCCCACGGATGTCTATATGGCCGTTGAGGGCGCCAACGGCCTGATTGCCGCCATCGCCGACGCCCATTCGCTGGAGGCCGCTGGCGACAAGATCCTGCGTGCGCTCGACAACGGGGCGCTCGGGTCATTAGACAAACCCTTCACCGGCCCTGTGGCGCTTGACGGTAACCTGACCAAAGAGCTGCTGCAGGATATCGCGCAGTCTCCACTCTTTACGCAGGCTGATCTGCGCGTCGCACCTGCCTCCCCCGGAAAAGCGGAACGTCTGCTGGCGCTGTTGGATCACCCCTCGGCCACGATCTATGTGAACCTCGAAGAGGCCGGATTGCTCTGCCAGACGACATTCGACGATTCAGAAACCGCAGCCGAGGCCCTGATCAAACGGGGCGCGCATCGGGTACTTGTCACCGATGGTGGAAAATCCGCCTCGGAAGGCACCGCAGGCGATATCATCACCCAAACCCCGCCAGCGGTCATGGTGACGCGGGTGACCGGCGCAGGTGACACCTTCATGGCCGCACATATCGCGTCGGAAGCGCAGGATATGAACCGGGCCAACGCGCTCACACGGGCGCTGAATGCGGCTGCCACCTACGTGTCCGGAGAAACACCCCTATGATCCCCATCCAGTACAGTGCGGAGGTTGCGGCGGCCAGCGACACCGGCGGTCCCATCGTCGCACTCGAAAGCACGATCATTACCCACGGCATGCCGTTCCCCCAGAACGTGGAAACCGCACGGCTTGTCGAACAGGACGTGCGCGATCATGGGGCCACACCCGCGACCATCGCCGTTCTTAACGGGGTCCTGCATATCGGGCTGGAGCCCGACCAGCTGGACGCGCTTGGACAGGCACAAAACGTCGCCAAACTCTCGCGCGCTGATATGGCCGCATGCATTGCTACGGGTGGCACCGGGGCCACCACGGTTGCCGCCACGATGATCGCGGCCCATCTGGCGGGCATTCATGTCTTTGCCACCGGTGGCATCGGCGGGGTGCATCGCGGGGCCGAGGACAGTTTTGACATCTCTGCCGACCTGCAGGAACTGGCGCAAACACCGGTCACGGTTGTTGCTGCTGGGGCCAAGGCCATCCTTGATCTGCCAAAAACCTTCGAGTTGCTGGAAACGCTTGGCGTGCCGGTGATCGCCTATGGGCAGGACATGCTGCCCGCATTTTGGTCGGCACAATCGGACATGGCGGCCCCCTTGCGGATGGACGACGCCACCCAGATCGCCAAGGCACAGCAGATACGAACAGCTATGGGCCTGAAAGGCGGGCAACTGGTCACCAACCCAATCCCGCAAAAAGACGAAATTCCTGCCGCGACCCTGGCCCCGATCATTGATCAGGCTTTGGGCGAAGCGGACGCACAGAACATCAGCGCGAAGGCGGTTACACCCTTTCTGCTCGGGCGGATCTTTGAACTGACTGACGGGCGATCTCTGACCGCCAATATCGCCCTTGTGCGCAATAATGCGCGACTTGCTGCACAAATTGCCATCGCCATGGGCAAATAGGCAGGGCAGATCGCGCAGGGCGCTTGTGGCCCCACGCCGCAATGCATAGATATTATCTGAAACGTTTTTTTGGATGAATTTGATGGCCGAACCGCAGCAGACTGAAAACAAGCGCCGCATGCGTCCGGGCCTGATATCCCGTCTGCGCAGCAATTTTCTGGCCGGTCTGATCATCGTCGCCCCCATCGGCCTGACACTCTGGCTGATCTGGACAGTCGTCGGCTGGGTCGACAGCTGGGTCTGGCCATTTGTCCCGGATTATTATCAGCCTGAACAACTCGTGAACCGGCTTCTGGGGCGGACACCCGAAAACTGGATTGACGTCAACGTACGCGGGATCGGTGTTGTCATCTTCCTGTTGTTCACGGTCATCGTCGGCTGGATCGGCAAGGGCCTGATCGGGCGGTCCTTTCTGGGGATCGGTGAACGGCTGGTGGATCGGACGCCTGTTGTCCGCTCTATCTACAACGCCGCCAAACAGATCGCCGAAACCGTCTTTTCCCAACGCGACACGTCATTCGACAAGGCTTGTCTAGTTGAATATCCGCGCAGGGGCATCTGGGCCATCGCCTTCATCTCCACCAATGCCAAAGGCGAGATTGACGCCAAACTCTCCAATGGTGAGCCGACTGTGACCGTATTCCTGCCCACAACGCCGAACCCCACATCGGGCTTTCTGCTGTTTCTGCCGCTCAGCGATGTGCAGGTGCTGGACATGACGGTCGAGGATGCCGCCAAACTCGTGATCTCTGCCGGTCTTGTCTATCCCAACGGGAAAGAGGTCGAAGCGCTTCCTCACGCTGCTGAATAAGTGCTGTTCGTCCCTGCTGCCACCGGTTTCGCGACCGCGTTCGCGCTCATCCTCGCCATCGGGGCACAAAATGCGTTCGTGCTGCGCCAAGGGCTGGCCCGATCGCATGTGTTCTGGCTTTGCCTGTTATGTGCCACATCCGACGCGATCCTGATCACCGCTGGCGTGCTGGGATTCGGGGTCATCGTCACGCTCTACCCGATGTTGCCGCAGATCATGGCCTGGGGTGGGGCTGCGTTTCTGATCGTCTATGGCGCATTGCGGCTTTGGGCGGCGTGGAAAGGCGAATATGCGATGCAGCTATCAGGCCAATCCGCCAGCCTTTGGGGCACGCTTGCCACCGGTGCGGCCTTCACCTGGCTGAACCCGCATGTCTATCTTGATACGCTGGGCCTCGTCGGTGCGGTGTCGACCCAATATACGGATGTGGCTGAAAAAACCGCCTTTGGCGTCGGGGCCGTCACCTCATCCTTCGTTTTCTTCTTCAGCCTCGGATACGGCGCGCGACTGTTGGCCCCGGTGATGCAATCGGCGCGGGCCTGGCGCATTTTGGACGTTCTGATCGGTCTGGTTATGTGGGCGCTGGCCGCGAAACTGATCAGCTGAACATCTCGGTCAGATTGACCGTACTGCGCTTGCCCAGATCTTTTTTATGGGTCTTCAGGAATGCACCTGCTGCGGCCTCCCCTGCCTCTTTCAGCCGGGCAAGCACCACGGCATTCGGGATCGTCTTGGTCGCCACGTTCAGTTCATTCATCAGACCGTCATCAGCGATCATATGAACCAGCACATTCTTCATGGTGCCCTTTTTGATCGACCCGTCGGCCAACAACCGCTTCACAAAATCAATCGCCCGTAATTCGCGAAAGAGAGAGCTATTAAAGCTGATCTCGTTGATGCGGTTCTGGATCGACTGGCTGTCCGTCGGCAGGTCATCACGGTGCAAAGGATTGATATTCACGATCAGAACATCGTCCGGCAATTCATTGACAAACAACGGAAATAAAGCCGGATTGCCGGTATATCCGCCATCCCAGAACGCCTCTGTCTGGCCTGTCTTGGGATCCGTGAACTCAACCGCCTGAAACAGGCTGGGCAAACAGGCAGAGGCCATAATCACGTCAGGCATGATCTCATCACCGGAAAAAACCCTGATCTTGCCGCTCCGGACATTGGTCGCGCAGATGTGCAATGCCGGTCCATCCTTGGCGCAGACCTCATCATAATGAAATTCGTTGACGATATGCTCCAGCGGATTGCGCATCGTCGGCCCATAGACATACGGCGAAAACATCCGCGTCGTCATGTCAAACGCGGCATAGGCTGGCGAATACTCCATCGCTTTGGCCCAGACATGCGCCGTCGGGGCCAGCGACGACACCCACTCCGAAAAGCGCGGATCGGTGATGGCACCCACCTGCTCCCACAACCATTCAAGATTGGCCAGTGCGCCCTCGCGCCCATTGGCCACCCAGCCGGATTTCAACGCAGCGGCATTCAATGCCCCTGCTGATGTGCCGGAAATCGCCGCGATTTCGATATCTTCGTCATGCAACAACGCACATAGCACACCCCAGGTGAACGCCCCATGCGCGCCGCCGCCCTGCAGTGCTAGGTTGATGCGCTTCATAACGCGGTCCAGCCACCATCGACGCTGATGGTAGTGCCGGTGACCTGCGCTGCAGCATCAGAACATAAATAAACCGCCGTGCCACCCAACTGTTCGACCGTGGCAAATTCCTTGGACGGTTGGCGTTCCAGCATCACGTTCTTGATCACATCCTCACGGGACATGTTGTATTCTTTCATCGTGTCCGGGATCTGGCTTTCCACCAGCGGGGTCAGCACGTAACCGGGGCAAATCGCGTTACAGGTGATCGGATCCTGCGCGGTTTCAAGCCCGATGGTCTTGGTCAGACCAACAATGCCATGTTTTGCCGCCACATAGGCCGATTTATAGGGCGAGGCCGTCAACCCATGGGCCGAGGCAATGTTGATGATCCGGCCATACCCGCCCTCGCGCATACCTGTCACGGCGGCGGCAATCGTATGAAAGGCCGATGTGAGGTTAATGGCGATAATCGCCTCCCACTTTTCGGTCGGAAATTCCTGCACGGGGGCCACATGCTGAATGCCCGCATTGTTGACCAGAATGTCGCAACCGCCGGCTGCCACGATCAGGCGGCGGCAATCCTCTGCCTTTGACATATCCGCCTGCACATATTTCGCCTCAACCCCGGTCACATCGGCAATCTCGGCGGCCAGGGCGTGGTCTTCCTCGCGATCGGTAAAGGAATTCAGAACGACGTTTGCGCCTGCCTTGGCCAGTTCACGGGCAACCCCAAGGCCAATGCCAGAGTTCGATCCGGTGATAACGGCGGTTTTTCCTGCGAGTGACATGTTTTGGCTCCGATTCTTTGCGTCGCGACTCAGTCTATATGCTGCAACTGCAAAAGCCACCCGACGTTCCCGAGAGCCCACAAAAAAACGCCCGCACAAGGCGGGCGTAAAGTTATTGAGGCAGGTTTCATACAGGCAAGAAACCTATCGAGCAGTGACATCTTTATAAGCAATCAGTTGCGCGCATCCAAGCTAAAAGTTTGAAAAGGTTGAAAACCCTCTTTACCATCCGGGGAAACAATCAAAGAAACAGCAGGGGGCATCAAATCGTGACACTCAAAATTCTCAAGGCAGCAAGGGCCGCAGGGCTCGGACTGGGCCTGATCATTGCAGGCGCAGCGGCGGTTGCAGAACCGCAACATGGCATAGCTATGTATGGTGACCCTGCCCTTCCACCTGATTTTGTGTCGCTCCCCTACGTCAATCCCGACGCACCCACCGGTGGCAGGATCGTCACGGCAGAGGTCGGCAGCTTCGACAGCCTCAACCCGTTTGTGCGCAAAGGCTCCACACCATGGCAGTTGCGATTCTTCCTCGGCGAAAGCTTCATGGGCCGGTCATTGGATGAACCGTTCTCGCTTTATGGTGTTCTGGCCGAATCGGTCGAAACCGGGCCAGACCGTGAATGGGTGGAATTCACGCTCCGCGAAGGTGCAGCATTCTCTGACGGCAGCCCGGTTACCATCGAAGACGTCATGTGGTCCTACGAAACGCTGGGGACAGTTGGCCATCCGCGTTACTTGGGTTTCTGGACCAAGGTCGACAGCATGGAACAGACAGGTGACCGCTCCGTGCGCTTCACCTTCAACGTTGAAGACCGCGAACTGGCTCTGCTGGCAGGCATGCGCCCGATCCTGAAAAAGGCGCAATGGGACGGGGTCGATTTCGCCGAGACAACGACCGAGATTGTCCCCATCACCTCCGCCCCTTACATGATCGACGATTTCGAACCGGGGCGCTTCGTCTCGTTACGCCGCAATCCGGATTACTGGGGCAATGACGTGCCATTCCGGCGCGGCACCAACAACATAGATGAGGTGCGGCTGGAATTCTTTGGCGATGAAACCGCTGCGTTCGAGGCATTCAAGGTGGGTGAGGTCAATTCGAACCGTGAATTCAATGTGGCCCGCTGGGAAAGCCAGTATAACTTCCCAGCCATCCAGAACGGTGATGTGGTGCTGTCCGTCCTGCCCCACCAGCGGCCGTCTGGCATGACCGGTTTCGTCATGAACACGCGGCGCGACCAGTTCAGCGACTGGCGGGTGCGCGACGCGATGCTGCACGCTTTCAACTTCGAATTCATCAATGAGGCGATGACGGGTTCGCAACAGCCGCGGATCACGTCCTACTGGTCCAATTCACCGCTGGGCATGTCGGACGGCCCGGCCGAGGGTCGCGTGCGCGAACTCCTCTCACCTTTCGCCGAAAGCCTGCTGCCTGGCGCGATGGACGGCTACAGCCTGCCCATGGGTGACGGGACAGAACGCAACCGGGCGGGCACGGCCAAGGCGCTCGAACAGATGGAGGCCGCAGGCTGGACTATTCAGGATGGCCAGATGAAAAACGCATCCGGCGATCCGTTCACCTTTGAAATCCTGCTGGATCAGGGCGCTTCGGAAAATCAGGCAATCATCGACATGTATGTGGAATCGCTGGCCCGGATCGGGGTGACACCAACCGTCACCGTCGCCGACAGCGCCCAGTTCAAGGAACGCACCGACCAGTATGATTTCGACATGACCTATTACCGGCGCGGTCTGTCGCTCTCTCCCGGCAATGAACAATACAATTACTATGGTTCGGAAGATGCAGACACCCCCGGCGGTCGTAACCTGATGGGGATCAAATCATCGGCTGTCGATGCGATGATCGGTCGGCTGCTGACTTCGGAAAGTCAGGATGATTTTGTGGCTGCGGTCAAAGCGCTCGACCGGGTGCTGACCACGGGCCGCTACGTGATCCCGATCTATCAGTGGAACATCAGCCGTCTGGCCCACGCGAAAGAGCTGAAATATCCTGAGTACATCCCGGTTTTTGGCGACTGGCCCGGCTGGCAGCCCGATGTCTGGTGGTATGAAGAATAGCCACTTCGGTCTCCCGTCATGGGTCTGTTACATTTAACCCATAGGCGGGACCGAAAGACCAAAGGCTGTTATGAATATCCTCGTCCTCTGTACCGGCAACTCGGCCCGTTCCATCCTGCTTGAATCGATCCTGACCCACCGCTCTGACGGGCGGATCACCGCATGGTCGGCTGGGTTCAGACCCGCCGGTAAGGTTCATCCTCAGTCCATTGCCCTGCTGCGCGCCAATGGCTTCCCGACCAACGGGCTGAGTTCGCAAAGCTGGGATGACTACGCGAAGGATGACGCCCCGGTCATGGACGCGGTGATTACTGTCTGTGGCTCCGCTGCAACGGAAGAATGCCCTTATTGGCCTGGGGCACCGTTACGCGCCCATTGGGGCGTCGAAGATCCGGCGGCCGCGAAACCAGACGATCAACCCGCCGCCTTTGCCGAGGCCTACCGCCTGCTGGATGCCCGCGCACAACAGCTGCTCGCCTTGCCATTTGAGACGATGTCGCAAGACGATCTGCAATCGGCCTTGAACAGGATCGGGACATGAACGGGCAGAAACTTCTGGCCGAGGGTATCGGCACCGCCTTTCTTCTGATCGGTGTTGTCGGCTCGGGCATCATGGGGGCCGCACTTGCAGACGGCAACGTCGCTATCGCCCTGCTGGCCAATGCCATCGCCACCGGATGCACGCTCTATTTCATCATCACAACGCTCGGTCCCATCTCGGGGGCGCATTTCAACCCCGTCGTGACACTTGCCTTCCTGATCCGGCGCGACATGACGCCTATTACGGCCGCCGCCTATGTGGTCGTCCAGATCATCGGCGGGATCCTGGGCGTCTGGGCGTGCCATATGATGTTCGACCTCGACATCCTGCAATTCTCAGCCACCGACCGCACAGGTACCGCGCAATGGTTCTCCGAAATTCTGGCCACGTTCGGCCTGCTTTTCGTGATCTTCGGTGGTCTCCATTCCAATCGCGATGCGGTTCCCACACTTGTCGCCCTCTACATCACGGGCGCCTATTGGTTCACCTCATCAACCAGCTTTGCCAACCCTGCCGTGACGATCGCGCGCGGGCTCAGCGATACATTCGCCGGGATCAACCCGGCCCATATCCCCATGTTTATCCTGATGCAGGTTGTCGGTGTCGGCATCGCCGCCCTGATCCTGCCACGGCTTTTTCGGAACTAATCCGTATCCGTCGTGTTGTGCCAGCAAGCAACAGACAGGAGAAAACCATGCAATGGAAAGACGTCGCCCAAAACTGGACCGCTTTCACCCCGCGCATCATGACACGCTGGCCTACGCTTGAAGAAAACGAAATCCTCGCGATTGACGGCGATCAGGAGCGTTTCCTGAACTACCTGACGGCCTCCAAAGGTGACGATCCTGTCGGTGCGCAAATGGAACTGGCCGATTGGCTGATGGGCGAAGAACCTGCAGATGCTGTGATGGATCCGACACGCGACAATGCCCGGATCAACGCATCGGCCCAGAACATCCCTGCTGGCGAAGTTCCATCGAACGATGACCGCCGCTTCGGCGATGACAACACGCCGGAGCCACCGCTGGCCAAAGCCAGCTAAATCAAATTTCCAGAAATTTGATGCCCGTCAGGACAGCGACGTGACCCAAAGAATCGTCGCATCTTCTTGGCTGATCGACACCACATTGTGTCCCATGGCAGCGTCATAATAGGCGCTGTCACCCCGCTTCAGCTCAACTGGTTCGTAAAACTCGGTGTAAAGCCGGACCTGACCGGTCAGCACATACAAAAACTCTTCGCCATCATGGCGCACCCAGCCATCAAAATCCTCCATCCGCCGGGCACGGACCCGCGCGCGGTACGGCAGCATTTTCTTTGATGTCAGCGCGGTGCCCAATAAAGCATGCTCATAAGTCGTCGTAAGTTGCGCGGTTTCCTCACCATTGCGGGTCACAGCCATGCGACCATTCACCTGCCCTTTCGAGGGTGGCGTGAACAATTGCGGCACCGAAATCTCCAGTCCCACGGCGAGTTTTTTCAACGCATCATAGGTCGGCGACATCTGCCCGTTTTCGATCTTCGATAGGGTCGACCTAGCCAGCCCGGCCTGTTGTGCCGCCTGCTCCAGCGTCCAGTCGCGCGCCTTGCGCAATTCGCGAACGCGCGCACCCAGATCAAGCGGTTGCGCCACGGAACTGTCCCCGTTTTCATGGGCAATCCGGATCAGGTTCTTAGGGTCGATATCGGTCATGCGTCCCTATCTACGACCCGTCCCGGGTTCTTGCAACTGAGCGCGGCCACAGATAGCGATGCAGCATGCTGTCCGTTACTGATCCTGATCCATTTCCACCTGCGCCCGACCAGTTCAACATGGCCGCCCATGTGCTGACCCACACCGAACGGCTTGCAGACAAGACAGCGCTGGAAATCATAGGCAGCGACCCCGAAACCTTCACCTACCGCCAGCTGGCCGGCGCAATCCGGGGTACGGCAACCGGACTGCTGGACAACGGGTTGACCCCTGGCGACCACCTGCTTTTGCAACTGGGCAACACGCCAGAATTTCCAATCACTTATTTGGGTGCTATCACCGCCGGGATCATTCCTGTCCCGGTCTCATCGCAGCTCACCCAGCCCGAAATCACCAGTATAGCCGCCACAATCAAGCCGGCCATGACCATCCGGGCAAGCGGCATGGCCAAAGGGCCAGAGCCGGTCTTGCCAGCCAGAAAACTGCGCGCATTCTGGACGCTCCCGCCAGCGGATTACGCCATGGGCGATCCCAACCGCCCTGCCTATATCGTCTATACCTCCGGCACCTCCGGCAAACCACGTGCGGTCGTGCATGGGCATCGGGCGATCTGGGCGCGCCAGATGATGTGGGATGGGTGGTATGGGCTGCGCGAGGACGACCGTATGCTGCATGCCGGGGCGTTCAACTGGACCTATACGCTGGGCACCGGCCTGATGGATCCATGGTCTGTCGGGGCAACGGCGCTGATCCCGCATAAGGATAACACCGCCGATCAACTGCCGCGCCTGATCGCCGATCACCGGGCCACCATCTTCGCCGCAGCGCCGGGGGTCTATCGCCGCCTCCTGCGGGCCGATATCCCTGCCCTACCACATCTGCGCCACGGTCTTTCTGCGGGGGAAAAACTGGCCGAGGACTATCGCAGCGACTGGACCACCAAAACCGGCACGCCGATATTCGAGGCGTTCGGCATGTCCGAATGCTCCACCTTCATTTCCGGCAGTCCTGACAACCCGGCACCGGTCGGTACGTCCGGCTTTCCGCAACCGGGCCGAAAGGCGGCGCTGATCGGCCCGGATGGCCCTGTCCCACGCGGCACCCCCGGCACCATCGCCGTCCATAAATCGGACCCGGGCCTGATGCTGGGTTATCTGGACGCGCCCTCAGACACCGCCGCCCGCTATCAGGGCGATTGGTTCCTGACCGGTGATATCGGCATCATGGATGAAAGCGGCGCCATCGCCTATGCCGGACGCGCCGACGATATGATGAACGCGGGCGGCTATCGGGTCAGCCCGGTCGAGGTTGAAGATGTGCTAACCGCCCACCCCCACATCACCGAGGCCGCAGCCTGTGCGGTGCAGGTGGGCACAGGCACATCCATCATTGCGGCCTTTTACGTCGCGACAAACGTGATAGACGAAGACCAACTCGACAGGTTCATGGCGGCCCGGCTGGCTGGCTACAAACGGCCCCGGCTCTATATCGCCAAGGACACCCTGCCACGCGGGGCGAATAACAAATTGCTGCGGCGTGTGCTGCGCACCGAATGGGAGGCCGCACATGGTCAAGCTTGATATCATCTCTGACCCGATTTGCCCGTGGTGCTATATCGGCAAGACAAATCTGGACAAGGCACTGGCCGAAATCCCCGACCACCCGTTCACAATTGAATGGCATCCGTTCCAGTTAAACCCCGACATGCCTGCCGAAGGCATGGATCGGCGCGCCTATCTCGAAGGCAAGTTCGGTGGCAAGGAAGGCGCGATCAAGGCCTATGCCCCCGTGGTCGAACACGCGGAAAAATCCGGCGCGCATATCAATTTCGAGGCCATCAAAAAGACACCCAACACCATCGACGCGCACCGCCTGATCCATTGGGCCGGAATCGAACAGCGGCAACTTTTTATCGTCGATCTGCTCTTCAAGGCCTATTTCGTCGACGGCCGGGATATCGGCGATCACGAGGTGCTGGCCGATATCGCCGACACCGCTGAAATGGACGCGGCAATGGTCACAAAACTGTTGGCATCAGACGCCGATGTAGATGACATCCGCGCGCGGGATAAGCACAGCCGCGAAATGGGCGTCAACTCGGTCCCCACATTCATCGTTGCAAATCAGCACGCTATTCCGGGCGCACAACCACCCGACATGTGGGTGCAGGTGATCAAAGATATCATGGGTCAGCTTGCCGCGACGGAAGGCTGAACCGCGTTGCGCCACAACGCTCGCTTGCGCTATTGCTAACTACCCGCGTCAACGGTTTGTAAATCTTAACACCCGATTAATCCCCGCCCTGTAATGTTTGGTCTGGGCGACCCAATACTCGTTCTGGACCCAGCCATGAAACGCCTGCCCCAAACGGAATTTATCGCGTTGATGGCGATGCTGTCAGCCACAATCGCGTTTTCGATTGACGCGATGCTGCCCGCATTGCCCGAAATCGGCGCGGCCCTGTCACCCGACCATCTCAATAACGCACAACTTATCATTACCAGTTTTGTGTTGGGCATGGGGGTCGGCACGTTCTTCACCGGACCGCTGTCAGACGCGTTTGGGCGACGACCCGTCATGATCGGCGGGGCCTTCGTCTATATTATCGCCAGTATCGCTGCCTGGGCCGCTCAATCATTAGAGGTCATGCTGGCCGCTCGCGTCGTACAGGGCCTTGGTGCGGCGGGCCCCCGCGTGGTTGCTATGGCGCTGATCCGCGACCTCTATTCCGGCCCCAACATGGCGCGCATCATCTCGTTCGTGATGGTCGTCTTCTCGCTCGTCCCCGCTCTGGCGCCGACATTGGGCTACTACATCATGGGCAGCTTCGGCTGGCGCAGCATTTTTCTGGCCTTCGTGGTCTTTTCGGTTATCTCCGTGATCTGGCTCATGCTCCGTCAATCCGAAACACTGGCGCGGGAAAACCGGCGGCCCCTCAGCAGCGCCACCTTGCGCCACGCCGTGTTTGAGATGTTCGCCCATCGCACCGCCCGTCTATCGATCTTTGTTCAGACCCTTACCTTCGGCATGCTCTTTATCGTGCTGTCATCGACCCAGCAGGTGTTTGACATCACCTTTGATCAGGGCGCGCATTTCCACCTCTGGTTCGGCGGCATCGCCGTGATCGCCGCCACCGGCAGTGTCCTGAACGCGCGGATTGTCATGCGACTGGGGATGCGGGCCATCATCAAGGGGATGTATACGGTCCAGATTGCCATCACGCTGCTGATGATCGTGATCACCGCGGCAGGCGGCCCCTACTGGCTCGCCTTTGGCATCTATGTGTTCTGGGTAACGGCCAACTTCTTTCAGGCCGGGCTGACCATCGGCAATCTCAACGCGCTCGCGATGGAGGAAATGGGCCATATCGCCGGCCTTGCCGCGTCTGTCATCGCATCAGTGGCCACCGTCGGTGCAGTACTTATCGCAGCCCCGGTGGCGCTCATGTTCGATGGCACCCCGTTGCCCATGGCCTTCGGTACACTGGTCGCCGCCAGCCTCGCGCTCTGGCTGACCAACATGATCAAACGTCCGGGTGAAGTGTAGGGCGGGGTTCTACCCCACCTGCGCCTTCTTCTCGTCCGCCAGTTTCTGCGCCAGATCGCGCGCGATATTGAACGCGCCCTGAATCTTGTCGCGTTCCTTTGCCCAATCGCGACGTACGACAATCTTGTTGTCCTTCACCTTCGCCAGCCCGCGCTGTGCTTCGATGAATTCCACCAGCCCCTTGGGCGAGGCGAATTTGTCATTATGGAACCGGATCGTAGCCCCCTTCGGCCCTGCATCCAGTGCCGCAATCCCCGCGCGTTTGCACATCGCCTTGATGCGCACGACCAACATCAGCGTGTTCACCTCTTTCGGCAGCTTGCCGAAACGGTCGATCAGCTCTGCGGCAAAGCCTTCCAACTCGACCTTGGTCGTCAGATCCGACAGGCGGCGATACAAGCCCAACCGCACATCCAGATCTGGCACATACTCCTCGGGGATCAGCACCGGCACGCCCAGATTGATCTGCGGCGCCCACTGACCATCATCAATAATCCCCTCAGCCGCACCCGATCGGATCGCCGCGATCTGGTCTTCCAGCATCTGCTGGTACAACTCATAGCCCACTTCGCGCATCTGGCCTGACTGTTCCTCGCCCAGCAGGTTACCCGCCCCACGAATATCCAGATCCTGCGAGGCCAAAGTAAACCCCGCCCCCAGCGTATCAATCGACCCCAGCACGCGCAGCCGTTTCTGCGCCGTATCGGTCAGCTTCTGGCGCGGCTTGGTGGTCAGATACGCATAGGCCCGGGTTTTTGACCGACCCACGCGCCCCCTGATCTGATAAAGCTGCGACAGCCCGAACATATCCGCACGCCAGACGATCATCGTATTGGCCGTCGGAATATCCAACCCCGACTCAACAATCGTGGTCGCCAACAGCACGTCATACTTGCCGTCGTAGAACGCGTTCATCCGATCATCCAATTCCCCGGCCGCCATCTGCCCGGTTGCGGTGATGAAACTCACCTCCGGTACCTGATCGCGCAGGAAGGCCTCCATCTCCGGCATATCGGCGATGCGCGGCACGACAAGGAATGACTGCCCGCCGCGATAATGCTCGCGCAACAACGCCTCGCGCACGGTGATCGTATCGAACTCGCTGACATAAGTACGGATCGCCAGCCGGTCGATTGGCGGCGTGCCGATGATCGACAGATCGCGGACACCCGACAAGGACAGTTGCAGCGTGCGCGGAATCGGCGTGGCGGTCAGCGTCAGCACATGCACATCGGTGCGCAATTGCTTGAGGCGTTCCTTGTGCTGGACTCCAAATTTCTGTTCTTCGTCAATGACAAGCAGGCCAAGGTTCTTGAACTTGACCCCCTTCGCCAGCAGCGCATGGGTTCCCACAACGATATCGACCGTCCCCTTGGTGATTGCATCACGGGTCTTGGCTGCATCCCCCGCGCTGACAAATCGCGACAGCGGTCGCACATTGACCGGGAAACCCCGGAACCGTTCGGCAAAGTTCTGATAATGCTGCCGCGCCAGCAACGTGGTTGGCGCAATAATCGCCACCTGCACACCACTCATCGCGGCAACAAACGCCGCGCGAATAGCCACCTCGGTCTTGCCAAAACCAACATCGCCACAGATCAGCCGGTCCATCGGCCTGCCAGCGGACATATCCGTCAACACGTCTTCAATGGCCGCCAGTTGATCATCGGTCTCGGCATAGGGAAAACGCGCCAGAAACTGATCCCACATCCCATCCGGCGGGTCCAAAATCGGGGCAGTCCGCAATTCCCGTTCTGCCGCCACCCGGATCAGCCGCTCAGCAATCTGCCTGATCCGCTCTTTCAGCTTGGCTTTCTTGGCCTGCCACGCCCCACCGCCCAGCTTATCCAGCAGCCCGGTTTCGTGCCCATATTTCGACAGCAGCTCGATATTCTCGACCGGCAGGTAAAGCTTTGAATCTTCTGCATATTCGATCAGCAGGCACTCATGCGCTGCTCCCAACGCGGTCACCACCTCCATGCCCTTGAACCGGCCCACCCCGTGATCGACATGAACCACCAAGTCACCGGGCGACAGGCTGTTGGCCTCGCTCAGGAAATTCTCCGCCCGGCGCTTGCGCTTGGTCTGGCGGATCAGCCGGTCACCCAGCACATCCTGCTCCGAAATCACCGTCAGGCCGGGTGCTTCAAACCCGTGATCCAGCGCCCAGACCGCCAGATGCAGCCCGCGCTTGCCGACACGGGAGAAGTCGGCAACCGGGATCGCCTCAGCAATCCCCTCGTCCTCAATCAACCCTTCCAACCGCTCCCGCGCGCCTTCGGAGTATGACGCAACGACAACCGGTCCAACCTCCATCCGCGCACGAATATGCTCGGCCAACGCACCAAAAAGACTAATACTTTCCTGCTGCCGCTCCGGCGCAAAGTCACGTCCGATCCGCCCGCCGGCATCAATCACACCCGGCCCAGTCGCCTGTTTCAGCGGCGAAAACTGCAGCACACGCCGCCCCGCAACCGCGGCATTCCATGCGTCATCATCCAGATACAGCAGCTTCGGCGGCGCAGGCTTGTAAACCGTGTCCATCCGGCCCTTCTGGCTCAGCGCATGCATCCGCGTGCCATACTGATCGGCGATCGACTCCCACCGCGATAACCGCATCGGGGTCATCTGATCGTCCAGCGTCACTGTGGCGCCGGGCAGATAATCAAACAGCGTTTCCAGATCGTCCTGAAAGAATCCCAGCCAGTGTTCCACACCGGCATGTTTGCGGCCCGCCGACACAGCCTCGTAAAGCGGGTCATCCGTCCCTGCTGCCCCAAATTCGATGCGGTAATTCTGTCGAAACCGCGTGATCGCGGCCTCATCCAGTATCACCTCAGACACCGGGGCCAGTTCCACCTCGGTCAGCTTCTCGGTTGTCCGCTGTGTCGCCGGATCAAACCGGCGCGCGCCATCGAGCACATCGCCAAACAGATCCAACCGCACCGGCCCCGACTGGCCGGGCGGATAGATATCGATGATCCCGCCACGCACCGCATAATCACCCGGTTCCAGCACTGTCGGACTTTGCGTAAAACCCATACGGATCAGAAAGTTACGCAATCCTTCCTCATCAATCCGACTGCCCACCGTCGCGGTAAACGCCGCCTCCCGCAACAGCGACCGCGCCGGCACCCGCTGGGTCGCTGCCGCCAGCGATGTCAGCAGCACAAACTGGCCCGGCATCCCATGCACCAATGCGGCCAAAGTGGCCATACGCGTGGCCGACACATCGGCATTGGGCGACACGCGGTCATAGGGCAGGCAATCCCAGGCAGGGAAGGTGAAAACGGGCATATCCGGCGCAAAAAAGGCCAGTGCGGCCTGCATCGCGGCCAGCCGCTTGTCATCGCGAGCCACATGCAGAACCGGACCGCCCTTGGCTGCCTCTGCCAGGATCAACTGGGCGTCAAACCCCTCGGGGGCACCGCTGACGGTGATATGTTTGGGATCGGGCATGAGCGGTCACCTACCCCGCCGGGTCGCGGTGTCAACCATTCAGAAGCCCAAGGGCAGCGAAAGATTGTGATACATGCCATACATCGCTGTAATGAAGATCGAAATCATGGCGATCACCTGTATCCAGAACCGCATCCGAAGCAGGGCGGCGGGCAAGGCATCACCTGTCGGCAGCTTCTGCGCGAACTGGCGGCTCATGCGGATATTCATGAGCGCAACAAAGGTCAGCGGAAAGCCCAGGCAAAACACACCTTGCGCCAGTTCGAAGCCATACCAGAAACCCATCAGGGCCAGCGCACTCAGCACAAACGCCGCAAACCCCATCAGCCACAACCCGGCCACATCAGTAATATTCATCAGGCGACGCACGTTGACAGCGACCAGCACCTCCAGATCGGCGGCCGCCTCACCCCCATGCCGGCGTGCGCGATAAATCATGTCAAAGGGGACGCCCAAAATCCAATGGCTGACCATCGACCACGTCACAGCGACCGCCAGCCAATACCAGACATTGGAAAAGGTACGCAGGTCAATCACCTGAAAAATGGCGTCATTCCAATTCACTGCGCGTATCGCCCCCATTTGAACTGCGCCGACCCTAGCGTCCCGATTTGGGATTGCCCAGACTTGTGATGCGTCAAAATCCGTGCGACCCATGTCCGCAACATCAGTCGAGGTATGGCCATGAAACCCACCGTCGCCCCCTTCCCCGCCACACGCCTACGGCGGCTGCGCAAAACTCCGGCGCTCCGGGCGCTGTCGCGGCAAAACACGCTGAGCGTGGATGACCTGATCTGGCCGGTTTTCGTCATGGACGGCACTGATGACGAAACCCCAGTGAGCTCCATGCCCGGCGTGACCCGCAAGACCGTCGACCGTATTGCCAAGGCCGCGGTTGAGGCGCAATCGCTCGGCATCCCCGCGATCTGCATCTTCCCCTACACCGGGATGGAGGCGCGAACCGAAGACTGCGCCATGGCCTGGGACCCCAACAATCTGACCAATCAGGCGATCCGCGCGATCAAGGATGCTGCCGCCGACATCGCCATCATGACCGATATCGCCCTCGACCCCTACAACATCAACGGCCATGACGGCTTCGTTGAAAATGGTGAGATCGTGAATGACCGCACGGTCGAGGCGCTGGTCAAAATGGCGCTCGCCCAGGCCGATGCCGGGGCCGACATCCTCGGCCCGTCCGACATGATGGACGGGCGGATCGGTGCGATCCGCACAGCACTCGAGGCCGAGGGACACCAGAACGTCGCCATCCTCAGCTATGCCGCCAAATACGCCTCTGCCTTCTATGGGCCATTCCGGGATGCGGTGGGCGCGTCAGCGGCGCTGACAGGTGACAAGAATACCTACCAGATGGACCCCGGCAATGCGGACGAAGCGCTACGGCTGGTCGAACGGGACCTGATGGAAGGGGCCGACATGATCATGGTCAAACCCGGCATGCCTTACTTGGATATCTGCCGACGGGTCAAAGACAGCTTCGGCGTGCCCACCTACGCCTACCAGGTCAGCGGCGAATACGCGATGCTGCAGGCCGCGGCACAAAACGGCTGGCTCGACGGGGAAAAGGCGATGATGGAGAGCCTGCTGGCCTTCAAACGGGCCGGCTGCGACGGGATCCTGACCTATTTCGCCCCGGCTGCTGCAAGACTGCTCAATGGGATTTAGGAGACAGGCAAGGTGATCCGCACCCGTTTGAACCCTTCAAACCCAACGACTGGCCATAAGCAGAGCTACCTCTCATGATTGTCGAAATGCGTGTCATGGCTCTTCAATATGCCACAAAATTTCCATAAAGAAGCGCTTCACTATGGTTGATAAAAAACATAGGTCGAGGTGCTCGTCATACACCGAGGTCACATTCCTCAAAGATCGCCGCCAGATCCAAACATGGCTGCTGAATAGTTACAACGGATAAGCAATTATGTGTGAAGTGATAAATGGTTGATGATGCATTGCGGGCGTGGATCGGCCGCTGTTTCATGCGATCGACGCACGATAATTCCATGCAACAACAAAAGACAGACGATGTTCTAAGGGCAGACTTGGTTTTACTTGCCAATACTGAGCAGCAATACCGGACTCAGATTGGACCACAGCTTAACCACATCGGCTATGATCTGATAAAGGTCGGAGCAGTGGCGCCGCTGGACAACACAACCATTCCGCAATCCACGCGGCAGAGCGTCACTGCTCAGCTTCAGGATCCCGGGAATGATCGACCGATGTTGGTAGGAACGATGGACCCGGTCGGATCAGCCGCGTCCATTGAATATGTAAACTGGTCCCAGATTGACATGCCGAACGGGCCGCCTCTTTGGGCGCTCATTGATGGTGCCAGCTGGCCCGAAGCGTCTGCGCTTGTCGCGCAAACTGCTGAGCAATCTACGTGCCTCTACGCCAGTGCCGATCCACAAAGTCAGGCAATTGCACCATGGTTGGTCAAGATCGACCATGGCAGCGAAATGGCAGCTATCATTCAACAGAGACCTCATGGCACCCACTCACATATTCTGTTTCACAGCACATGGTCATTGAGCGATCTACGCCAGCATTTTCGGAAATTCACGATGGTCTGGACGCCAGCCAACGCTGAGGCACCATCGTATTTTCGATTCTACGATCCGCGCGTTCTTGCAGATGTCACTAAGGCACTTGTACCGGACAGCATCGAACAACTTCTACTTGCAACGACTGAGGTCTTTTTGCCAAGCAGCCCGTTTGTCATGATCGAAGAGCCGTTAGCCAATGATTGGACAGTCGATCATGCCAGCAGCTTTGTACGGGTGGCGAGCGGGGCAAAAGAGCGTGATCCAAGGCGCGCACGCAGTTTTCGGGTAAGCCAGCCAGAGTTCAACCGACTGACAGCGTTTCAACAAAAACGCGCACGATTAAGCCTAGCCCACAAGCTTGCGCCGGATTACCCCGGCAAAAAAATGCCCGACATAGCGGCAGCCGTGGTTCACGCCCACAAGACCGGACAAGCGTATCGAATGGTGTCGCATAAACAGATCAACACGCTTGCAAGATGTACGCTTGAACTGGGTCTCCAATTTCCCGATGCCTATCCGGATGCGATTCAAGTTTTGGCAAATGGCAAGACCAAGCCATGGCGAAAGCGCGATCTGATTGACGATTGGCTGGAAGGCCAAAAATCTCCGAAAGTTCATCAATAAATACAGCACTGTCGCGACGCCAATTGACGCTACCTGCACAGACCATATCGAGGAAAAGAAACGATGACTGAAGAAGCTGCGGTAGACACCGAGTTTGGTACAGCCTGTGTCGAGTGCGAAGCACTTACGCCCTGTGTCACTGAGGTTGTGGTGAAGTGTCATGATGGCGGCAATACCCGGGTCACGCTGAAAGGTGAAAATGAACTGGAGGAAACCGACGGCACGATCTATTTCGTAGCGGACCAGTTCGTGTCCGGCGAGGCATCCTTTGAGGCATTCCTGAAAGGTTCCACGCTCAAAGATACATCAGTCATTGATGTTACGGTCGGGCCCGATTGCACACATGGATCCCACACCGCCCGTTGGGAACGCGATAGGCACGCGGTGGCCTGTTCTACGACAACAACGCTGAATTTCGAGACGCATACCAATCCGCGCCCCACAATCCTAAATGTCGACATTTTTCAGCCCACTCACGAGGCATTTGAGGTCATCGCAATCGTCCTTGATATCCTGATCAACCGAACCGTCATGCGCAAGGAGACCGAGTTCACCGTGACTGGTGACGACGGGAGCAGTTTCAGTTTCAAAGCCGTTACCGTGCCACAGCTGAAATTCATTGGCGCGGTTGCGATTTCTCCACCGACGCGTTCAGTGGAGCGTCTGACGAATTCTCAAGGGCGTGCGCTCGCCAATGAGGTTGGCATGGGGCCGCGTGCACGGCAGGTGACAAACGAGTCTAGCTGGGCAATCGCAGCCAATCTGATGGTCGTTGTCGGAAATAACACCAAGAACATCAATATCGGGAACTATAACAGGACAACGCGCACAATTGACAGCGGACCTTCATTGCGGCGTCAGCGAAATGCGCAAAGCGGGTTTGATCGCTTTGTCGGCGCAATTAGCAATGCGGCGAAGACCTTGTCGGGCAACTTGAGCGGTGAAACGCGTCCTGGCAGGGTATTCAACTTTTATGCAGAGGGACCAACGCTAGTTCTGGAACTCGGCACAGAGCAACGCGAAGAAAGCAATGGGCCCGGGCTGACATGGGTTTTGACCGCTGGACTGTCCCTCGAGTTTAAGGTCGGGATGCGCATCGACATCTATGAAGCGTTGAAACGGGCGGCGCGACGCCATCCGGCAGGTGCCGCGCTGGTGGCCTTTTTGGAGGACGCCGAAGATGGTCGAGATCTGTGGGTGGCAAGCTACCAACTACAGCCCAGCCTCTATCTCGACCTCAGCCTCAGCATCGGGTCGGCCCCGACCGAAGATATGAGCGGTGACGCCAATCTAACGGCTGAATGCGATCTGATGACCGGCGACCTGTCCTTTGATGGTCATATCACCGGGTCGATCACCGCCGAGGCGGGTGGCGGCGTTCAAGGTGAGTATGATACGATCTTTACCTCGCCCACTGTTTTTCGGTATGAGGCAACGGTAAGTACAACTGGCGGGATCACGATCAAGACCGAGTGTGGTGAATGGGGTTACCAACTGTTTCACAGGGGGGCGGTTCTGCGGGTAATCAGCGTCAAAAGGATCAGCGGCGCCGACCAATCCGCAAGCCAGACGGAAAGCGGTCGCAGCCGGTCTAATACGGTAACAACGACAACCGCTCAATGGGTCCCGGACGGCGAGCAGAACAACACTTACAGGTTGGCAGATACATGGACAGGGTCATTCACACCTTTCTAGTACGGATCATTGCGGTCGCGATGATCTTCTTATTTTCCGGCATTCAACAGGCAAACAGTATGGAACAGAAATTCTTCTTTGGGGTTCGGTGGGAAGTGAATGGATTACCTCACGCGCTGGATGTGAACGGCATACCTCGTTCATTTGCCGGACCGGCTGACGTCAAACAGCACGAGCCCATGACGCAGTACATGCGCAAGGGTATCAACCGCCTTGATCTGGTATCCTGGCCACCGAATTACACACCCGAACAGTATCTGGCCTTGTCGGTGGTTTACTGGGAAATGGGTGAAAATCCGAGCGCGGACCCCCGTACAGCGTTTCGGGTCAGTTACTACCCCGCCGCCGAAGACCCTGGGCCGTTCGTCGAATATGACGCGACTGCTGGTCACCCGGCCCGACCGGTCGCACCCAGCATCAATTTCCAACCGGGCAGTGAATATGATACATTGCATGTCGATTTTGAAGTTCTGGATGAAATGCCCACGTGGTGCTGGGAGCAAGGCGACATCCTGACCGCGGACAATGCGACCCGTGATCATCTGACCCAGTCCTATCGCAAGATACATGCTTTGATGGCCGCCAAGGACAACGACACTTTGATGGACGAATGGTGGGCCAACATGATCCGTGAGAATGCCGCCGCCTATAATCGTCCCGAGGGCTACGTCCGCAATCGCGCCAGTTTCGACGTGTTCTTCGACAATCCCGACGCCTTCCGGCTGGATCCGCTTCCGACATCGCCCATGACGATGAGGCTGGGTGCCGAAAACCGTGTCGCGTGGCTCGTCACACAGGGCGATGCGGGTCCGTTGCGCTTTGCGCATGTGCAACAAACGGATCGGGTGAATTATGTGACCCCTTACTTCATTCGCCGGAACGGAAACTGGGAAATCTGCAGATGAGACGGACCGGCCGGGGCTTCCGCGATAGCCGAGCCCCGGAAATCCAGAAGACTCGTATTTCCTTTGAACGGGCGCAGCGCAATCCGCGCCTGTTCAAGCTCTATGTGATTGAGTGGCATGCAGTTGAGCGATGCAACGGCTATAAATGTCTAGGCATAGCGATCGTCTCCGGTCTGCTCGTCTACCTGTTCGCAAATTCCGAAGAGTTCATGGCAAACACGCCATGGTATTTGATCTGGTGCCTTGCAGCCGTTCCTGCTGGCTTTGCGTTGTACGCGACATTGGCGATCCTTTTCCCTTGGGTTCTTTTCGGGCTGAACCATCCGAAAAGTCGGGTGAAGGACAAGAAATAGTGAGCCGCCGGTCAAGCCTTTAGGCTGGCTGATCCGCTGACAATAGTGCCACCATGGCTCGTCACCGATCCGATCACCGCAACCGGTTTTCCGTCAATAATCGTGGTGGCCGAACCCGTGACAATGGTTGCACCGCAAGCCGTCATATCGCCGACAAGCGCAATCGGTTTTCCGTCGCAGACTGTTGCCGTTGATGTTTTTACGATAGCATTGGTCCCGTGAATGGGACAGGCATGCTTGTCCGTGAGAAGCGCTGTCGGTCTCATTGGTCATCTTTCAGCGGGCAATGTGACACAAACGGGGATCCCGCACCCGCCGCAGCCTTCAAAATTGCCGGAATCGCGGGCAGCGCCGCTGCCCCCGGTGAGGCAGAACCAACGTTGAGCATCGGTGCAACGTTAACGCTACCGCCTTGGACAACGACCGCAGCACCACCAGAAACCAACGTAATCTTCGAGGCATCTAGCACGATTTCGCCATCGGCCTTCAACGTCAGATCGCCGCCTGTTTTGATGGCGAAGTTGCTGCCGACCGTCAGCGCGCGCTCGCCTTCAATTTTTTCCGACAGATTGGATTTCACCGTCAGTGCCATATCTGCGTCGATTGTTTCGGTGCGATTATTTGCAACGATCAGGTTGGAATCGTTGCCGATGGTTGCCGTATCATCAAACTCAACCCGCTTCTGACGCGAGTTCTGAACATGCAAATCCAGATTCTTCTGCGCATGCATATAGATGAACTCTTCTCCCGCCTTATCCTCGAACGTAAGTTCGTTAAAGCCTTCGCCGTTATGGCTTTTCGTCTTGAAAACGGAGCGCGATTTGTTTTCCGGGAGCTTGGCTGGTGGTTCATTCACGCCGTTGTAGACGCAGCCTGTCACCAGGGGTTGATCCGGATTTCCCTCAAGGAATTCGACAACGACTTCCATACCTGTCCTGGGAATGACCATACCGCCCCACCCTTTGGACGCCCAACTTTGAGATACACGGCATCGCATGGAATATGCCTTGTTCAGATCCCAGTGAAAATGGACAAGAATCCGACCAAATTCATCGCAGTCAATCTCGCCTTCACCAACAACCTTTGCTGTTTGCGGGCCCTGTACCGCAGGAATGGCAGTCTTGCGTTCTGGCGCAAGTGGTGCGCTGGACGGCATAAACACGTAAGATCCAGAATAGGCATAATCATCACTTTGTGCCTCGCCGGACCCATAGGCGTCGGACACATAGCTATGTGTCGCGCTCAAACACAGATAGGTTTCACCCTTCACGCCAGTCACGTGATCGCCGGTCAGTGTCACTGTCATGCCGGAACGTAGCGACGTACAATCACCAACCGCCCGGTGGCGCGCATCCTGACCGCGCTCTTGTTTGGTTCTCAACGCCACAACATCCTTACCATCGCCTTGGGTCAGATATTCACCGGGGTAATCAAAGCTTTCGATCTGCCCCGCAGTGTATTGGGCATCGCCCAATTGTTCGACTTCCATAGCAGATTGCGGCCGCTTGAAGTTGTAATCGCTCAGACGAACTGCCCCAGTCGTCAAACGGCGATAGGGGTGCCATTCCCAGAAATGCTCGTCTCCCGATTGGCGTGCCCCATCGACTGGTTTGTAAACACGACTGCCGCCGGGTACCGCCTCGTGGCTGTCAACACTGTCGGTCAGCACCATGGAGTGCCCGTTAGCGGTGTGGGTAAAGTGATAGCTGATGCCAAACCGCTCCATCAGTCGGCAGGCGAAATCCATATCGCTTTCGCGATACTGCACGGTGTATTCCAGCTCCGGGTAACTTCCCGAAAGCTTTTTGATCAATGCAGGCTGCCCCATGCCAGAGTATGGTCGGAACAGGCTTTCGATAATTTGCACGACGGTCTGGTTATGGAAAATGCGTTGATTGCGACGGCGGCCCGCCAACCAAAGCCAGGGGCGTAAGGTGATCTCGTATTTATTCCCGTTTTCGCCGACACCGGCCCATTTGGCCTCTGTCACGATGCCGCTGAATGGCTGCGGCCCATCATTCTGACTTTCGATTTCAATGGTGGCGCTCGTGCCAATCAGATCGTCAAAATTGATGTTGGGTTCAGTCGAAAGTGCTTCAACCTTATATTCAAACAAGCCGTTCAGATGATCACTGCCTGCAAAGCGCAACAAAACCAGCTTATCCTGCTCAAGAGCTGTGGTCAGACGGCCAAGCCGCGTGCTTTGGTCAAAATGAACGTTCATTAAAGAGTCTCGCCTTAGCTGAATTCCTCTTGTGATACATGCGATTGATGGCCTGCGGAACACCATTAAATGACCATTTTATGATGCCAGAGGCACATTATCAGTCATTCGTACACAAAGAAGCTTACTAGCTGGAATTGTTGCGAAAGGAAGCGCAATGCCACGCGGGCGGGCGAGCCCGCGGATTAGAACTGTCCCTCTGGTTGCCCCTATCGCACGCCCCATTAACCCAGCCAAATTCAGACAGAGGGTCCGACGTTTTGCCGACGCAAATCCGACGTGATGCCGACCGCTGTTTGGCCATGAAAAACGGGCGTTAACCTATGATTCGCTCTCCACCGCACGTTGCGACCGTACGGTGGGGGTCACGCAACACCCAAACCGCGTGACAGCCCGGATGCATTTGCCTATAGTTATGCGCATAAAAGGCGGCAAACGCCTTCACACAGGCACATAAGGCGGAAAAAATCATGAGCAGTTTCTCAAGGCGCAGTTTTGCGCTTGGCGCATTGGCATCCACAACATTGGCCGCATGCGGCAATGGTATCGGCGGCCCAGGGGCCGCGACGATTGATGCGCGCGTCGATAGCACGTTGAATTTTATGTATAATACTTATCCCGGTACCCGCGATCTGGCGAACCGGGCGGCGGGCATGCTGGTCATGCCGCTGATCACCGAGGCCGGGCTTGGCATCGGTGGCGGCTTCGGGCGCGGTGCGCTGCGGGTTGGGCCATCAACGGTCGATTACTATTCGGCCACATCCGGCAGTGCGGGTCTGCAGATTGGGGCGCAGCAGTTCAGCTCAGTCCTGTTTTTCATGACGGATGAGGCACTTCTGGAGTTCCGCCGCGGTCCGGGCTGGGCCGCCGGGGCTGATATCGAATATGCCGTCAGCGATCAGGGCGACAGCCTGCGGGCGGAGACGACAACCAGCCTCGCGCCCGTGATAGCGGTCAACTTTGCGCAGACCGGCCTGCGGTTGGGCGCGACGCTGGAAGGCATCAAGTACACCCGAATTATTCCCTGACTTTTGAAAGACTTACCATAGCGGCGGCCAGCCTTTTGCGGTCGCCTTCACCCGGGATGGCTGCGTTGGCCTGTGCCAGCGCGTCCTTGGCCAGCACCCTTGCGGCATCGGCAATGGCCGGTGGTGCATGGCGGGCCAAACCGGCGAGGCGCTTCTGTAAAACGATCTGCACTTCGACCTGTGCCGCACCATCGCGGGCCAGCGGTGCAAGCGGTTCCTGCACCAGATCAACCGGATCAAGAACTGGTGCCCACAGGTTCGAATAGTCGGGTGTGTGATCACGGTCGACCCCCGGAGAATACCCCTCGATCAGGCGGGCAATCCGGCCGATCACGTCAATCGCAGTGCCCGGGTCATTGATCCCTGCTGACAATGCCTTCGATCCGACTTCACTCAGCATGATCAGGCAGAAGCGGGGGTCCTGATCAGGCGTGCGCGACGGCCCAATCGTGATCCAGGTCCCGATCTTGCGCGCCAGCCCGTCGCTGCCGCCCGCCATATGTCCAATGACATCACCACGATGTACAAAACGCCCGATTGGCGCCAGAAAATAGACCTGCGCGCCCTCTTCTTCAGCATCGGCAGAGACCTTTTCAAAAAGCACCGCCTGCACATAGCCGGTATCGCGTGCCAGCAGATCAACGGCGCCGGCGGGAATGACCGTATCTGGCGTCAGCGGATTGGCCCCCTGACACGGCCGGTCGGCCAGTTCACGAAAGGCGGTTTCGGCAGCCGTTTCGATGGCAGTCGCCGTCTGTTCCAGACTGCCCCATGTCTGCAGATGCATGATCCAGCGCACGATCATCGCCACGATCAGAGCGATCACTGCTAGCGTCACACCGAACAACACGACAATCTCAGCCTCGCCAAAGAACGGCGTGGACAGCAGGATCAGTGAGGCCAGCGCGTAAATATAGGCGCCGATGAACGTGGCCAGCACCGTTTGCGTCGGCGTGTCGCGCAACAGCATCTGGTGCGCACGCGGGGTCCATTGCCCGGCCACCGCCCGATGAATGGTCACCATCACGCTCAATGAAAAGGTGGTGACCGCCAGCATGGCATTGGCGATGATCGTCAATAGTTCGGTCACGGACTCCGCGCCGACGATTTCGGCAAAACCGTCGGGAATGAAATCACCCAGCACCTTTGCGATCAAAACCGCCAGCAGACAAAGCACGGAAATCAGCAAGACCCGCGTCCACAGATTGCGAGAGGCTGACCGCACCCTACGGCCGAACGTGACAAAAGCCGCTATCACCCTGTTTTTCAATTTCATCGTCCGGGCCTTATTGCTGCGACAGTTCATATGCGACACAAACAGTCGCAAGCGGATAATCGTCCACACGCGCCCATGCGCCATGGTGCAGTGGTAAACTAGGGAATGCGGCAGATGAAGACCACAACGCGCGTAGCAGTCATTGGGGGCGGCGTCGTTGGCGCATCCGTTCTTTATCACCTGACCAAGCTGGGTTGGTCGGACGTGTTGCTGATTGAGCGCTCAGAGTTGACTTCCGGTTCGACATGGCACGCGGCGGGCGGTTTTCACACCCTGAACGGCGATACCAACATGGCTGCCCTGCAAGGCTATACCATCAAGCTTTACAAGGAGTTGGAGGAAATCACCGGCATGTCCTGCGGTCTGCACCATGTTGGTGGTGTGACCCTCGCCGACAATCAGGATCGGTTCGATATGCTGGTCGCGGAACGCGCCAAGCACCGGTATATGGGGCTAGAGACCGAAATCGTCGGCCCCGAAGAAATTGCCAAAATCGCGCCGATCACCAATCTCGATGGGATCGTGGGGGCGCTTTATGACCCGCTTGACGGTCATCTGGATCCGTCAGGGACTACCCATGCCTATGCCAAGGCCGCGCGCATGGGCGGCGCTACCATCGAAACTCATTGCAAGGTGCTCGAAACGAACCAGCGCCCAGACGGCACTTGGGATGTGGTCACCGAAAAGGGCACGATCCACGCCGAACATGTGGTGAATGCTGCAGGCCTCTGGGCTCGCGAAGTGGGGGCGATGGCTGGCATCTACACCCCGCTGCACCCGATGGAACACCAGTATATCGTCACCGACGACATCCCTGAGATCTACGAACGCGACAGCGAACATCCACATGTGATGGACCCGGCCGGTGAAAGCTATCTGCGGCAGGAAGGGCGCGGGCTCTGCATTGGGTTCTACGAAAAGCCCTGCAAACCATGGGCCGTGGACGGCACGCCGTGGGATTTCGGGCATGAACTGCTGCCCGACGATCTGGACAAGGTCGAAGCCTCGATTGAATTCGCCTATAACCGCTTTCCGGTGCTGGCCACAGCCGGAGTCAAATCCGTCATCCACGGCCCGTTCACCTTTGCCCCAGATGGCAACCCGCTGGTCGGTCCGGTGCCGGGTGTGCAGAACTACTGGTCCGCTTGCGGTGTGATGGCAGGCTTCAGTCAAGGCGGCGGCGTTGGCCTCATGCTGGCACAATGGATGATTGAAGGCGAATGCGAACGCGATGTCACAGCGCTTGACGTCGCCCGTTATGGCAAATGGATCACCCCCGGTTACACGCGCCCCAAAGTGATCGAAAACTACCAGAACCGTTTTTCCGTCAGCTACCCAAACGAGGAACTGCCAGCGGCGAGGCCCCACCGAACCACGCCGATGTATGACATCTTCAGCGATCTGGGTGCCGTCTGGGGGCATCAGTTCGGGTTGGAAGTCGCCAACTATTTTGCCCAGGACGGCGACCCGGATTATGAAACACCAACCTTCCGCCGGTCTGATGCATGGAATGCGACAGCACGGGAAGTGGCCGCCGTGCGTGGTGGTGTCGGCATCAACGAGGTGCAGAATTTCGGCAAGTTCAGCGTCACCGGTCCAGGCGCGCGCGCCTGGCTTGACCGGATCATGGCCGGGCGCATCCCCCAACCCGGGCGGATGTCCCTGACCCCGATGCTTTCACCCAAGGGACGGCTTTGGGGGGATTTCACCGTTTCCTGCCTGTCGGACACGGAATTCCAGCTCACCGCCAGCTATGGTGCGCAAGAGGTGCATCACCGCTGGTTCCAACAAAACGCCAGCGCCGATTGCAGGGTCGAAAACATCTCCGACAAACGGACCGGGTTTCAGATTGCCGGATCCAAATCCCGCGACCTGCTGCGCGCCTGCACCCGTGACGATGTGGACGGGATCAGATTTCTGGATGTGCGCCGCATGACGGTTGGTCAGGTTGCCTGCATCGTGCAGCGGGTCAGCTATACCGGTGATCTGGGGTATGAGATTTACTGCGATCCGATGGACCAGCGGCAATTGTGGTGGACATTGTGGAATGCGGGTCAACCGATGGGCATCGCGCCGTTCGGAATGCGGGCGATGATGTCGCTGCGGCTGGACCGGTTCTTTGGCTCTTGGCTATCCGAATTCTCGCCCGACTATACGGCAGCAGAAACAGGCATGGACCGGTTCATCAGCTTCAAGAAGAACGTTGATTTCATCGGGCGGGCGTCGGCCGAAGCGGAGCGGGCCAGCCCCCCTGCCCGCACGCTTGTCAGCTTCGAAGTGGATGCAGACGACGCCGATGTGGTCGCCTATGAACCCGTGTTCATCGACGGCGAGGTCAGGGGTTTTTGCACCTCGGGCGGCTATTCGCATCATGCGGGCAAATCCATTGCCCTCGCATTGGTGCCGCGTGAACATGCCTCCGGCACACTGGAGGCCGAAATCGAAATCATGGGTCAACGCCGCCGGGCCGTGCAGATCACCACCCAGCTGTTCGATCCTGACGGCAGCGCGATGCGCGGATGATCCCGATCGTGATCCTTGCAGGCGGCGGGTCCACTCGGATGCGCGGACGTGACAAGCTGTTGGAAGATGTGGATGGCGAACCGCTGTTGCGCAGGCAGGCCAGACGTGCGCTTGCCGCGGGGCATGCCGTTTTTGTGGCACTTCCCGCTGGCGATCATCCAAGAAAGGATGCTCTGGCTGGTTTGGATTTAACCATATTGACGGTGCCCGAGGCTGCGGAAGGCATGTCCGGCACCATGCGCGGCGCTGTGCAACAGCTCCCTGATTGTGCTGCTTTCATGATGCTGTTGGGCGATCTGGTGGGGATTGAAACCACCGACATTCAGGCGATTTTCCAGGCCCGGAAAGACAGCCCGGATTTTCTGATCTGGCGCGGGGCGACGACTGACGGAAAGCCCGGTCATCCGATCGTCTTCGATGGCACACTCAGGCCGGAATTCGCCAAACTATCGGGAGATGGCGGTGGTGAACCGCTCGTCAAACCGCTGAAATCACAAACCCACCTGACACGTTTCGCCGATGATCGCGCGCGCCTTGACCTTGATACGCCAGAGGACTGGGACAGATGGCGGCGCGGCGTTACTTGAACAGCCGGATCGATTCCACGCTGCGTAAGGCACGGCGCGCGGCACGAAACCGTTTGACACCTTCCTGTGTCGCCAAGGCCGGACAGATCAGGAACAACTCTTCACGCTGCGCCGGAACCACGCCCTTGAGCGAATAATCATTGGGCTGAAAGCTTTCCGTCCACGTCCCGTCCGCCAGCACGATCTGATGCGCCTCAAACATGAAATGCAGATAGGTGATGCCCGGGACGTTGACGACATCAACACCCGGCAGCTTTGTCATGTCCTTCGCGGCCACCAACACCTCTGCCTCGCCAAAATGCTTGCGCGCCACGTCGGACACGACCAGCATCCGGTGCATCGGGGACACCAGCAGGTCACGTTCGGGCAGGTCATTGCCCAGACTGCCCGCCCGGATCAGCACAGGGCGCAAACTCGGCGTCGCCTTCAATTCATCCGCGGTCAGTGAGCGGTGACCAGACCATGTAATGTGCTGAATGCCATGGTCGCGGGTCAGGATACGATCGCCGATTGTCAGCGTCTCTACTGCGCGTTCGCCCTTCGGCGTCGCAATATGGGTACCCGGGGTGAAACATGGAACGATACGCGGATGTGCCACCATCATCTGCGGACTCCTGTCCTTGTTCGCCACAACATGCGATTTGGAATAATTCATGACAATAACTGCCCTACTCGTTGCCCTCACTCATGCCGGGTTCAATTGGCCGCGAGGATGAAAAAATACGCGACCGATACAAACCGGCTGATCGGCGAAAACTTGCCGACCTATTAGTTTATAAACCGTAAATGAATCAAAAACCAAGCGTTGGATCGCGGATTACCACGAAAATCCTTCGCGCGTTCATCACACCCAAAGGATAGCTGGTGCCGATGGAGAGACTCGAACTCTCACGATGTTGCCATCGGGGGATTTTGAATCCCCTGCGTCTACCATTCCGCCACATCGGCCAGTGCGCATGTCCTAATCGGGCGCGCCAACGCCGTCAATCAGGACTTGTGTATTTTTGCCTCTTACAGACGGGTCGCAGCAAAGGTATCGCAGGTCGACAGATCGCCGCTTTCCAGACCGCGGGCAAACCAGCGCTGGCGCTGTTCGCTGGTGCCATGGGTAAAGGTATGCGGGCGCACCGCCTGGCCTGCATTGCGCTGCAAAGTATCATCACCGATCTGGGCCGCCGCATTCATCGCCTCGGCGATATCACCGCGTTCCAGACTGCCAAACTGCTGTTGCGCCGCGCGCGCCCAGATCCCGGAAAAACAATCGGCCTGCAATTCCACCCGAACAGACATGGCATTCGAATCCGCCTCGCTCATCTGCGCACGCAACTGGTTCACCTGCCCCAGTATGCCCAACTCGTTCTGTACATGATGGGCAACTTCATGTGCCACCACGTATGCGGCGGCAAAATCGCCCCCTGCCCCAAGCCGTTGTTCCAATGTGGTAAAGAAATCCGTATCCAGATAGGCCTTACGTTCAGGCGGGCAGTAAAACGGCCCCGTCGCGGCAGAGGCGCCACCACAAGCCGATTGCGTTTGCCCTTTGAACAATACCAGGATTGGCGGCTGGTAGGTTTGCCCCAATTGGCGCTGAAAGATGTCTGACCAGACCTCTTCCGTATCAGCCAGCGTCACCGACACGAACTGGGCCGCGCGTTCATCCGCCGGGGTGATTTCGGCGGACGAGCTGGCTTCGAAACCCCCGCCGCCCAGATCGACAAACTGGCTGGTATCGACGCCAAAGTACCACCCCGCCAATAGGACAAGGACACCGGCCACACCACCGATGCCCCCGGCCCGCCGGGCACCGCCCCCGCGCCTGCGGCGATCTTCGATATTGCTGCTGCCGCGCCGTCCTTGCCATTTCATAATCGATACTCCCCACCATCTGGGACCATCTTATGCGGAATGTTGGCCCAGACAAGCTTGACCCTCGGCGATGGCCATGGCCTAACGGCGCGAAACCACAAAAGGCCCGGCAATGCTGCGCGGACTCTATAACTGGACACTCTCACTTGCGCAGTCGCCTTACGCCCTCTGGGCTTTGGTGGTTGTCGCCTTCATGGAATCGTCGTTTTTTCCCATTCCGCCCGATGTTCTGATGATCCCAATGATCATCGCCCGCCCCTCCCGCGCCTTTCTGATCGCAGGGGTCGCCACGGTTGCATCCGTCGCTGGTGGTATGCTTGGCTATTATATCGGCTATGGCCTGTTTGAGGCCGTGGGCCAGCCGATCCTCGACTTCTATGGAAAAGGCGAGAAATTCGATGAATTCGCAACATCTTACAATGAATACGGCGCCTGGGCCGTGCTGTTTGCCGGGGTCACACCTTTTCCGTTCAAGGTGATCACAATCGCGTCGGGTGTGACGCAGCTGTCGTTGCCTGTTTTCATCATTTCATCCATCATCGCGCGGGCCTTGCGGTTCTTCATTGTGGCCGCGTTGCTTTGGAAATTCGGGGCACCGATCCGCGACTTTATCGAACGGCGGTTGGGGCTCGTCTTTATCATCTTCTGCGTATTGCTGTTGGGCGGTTTTGCACTTGTGGGGCTTCTATGACGCGTAATCTGATGATCCTTCTAGCCGCTGGCGGGTCTGCGGCATTGCTGGGGGGCGCATTCTTCTTCCAACTGATCGGCTATCCGCCCTGCGCGATGTGTCTGTGGCAACGCTGGCCGCATGCGGCGGCGATTGTGATCGGCGCACTGGCACTGGTCATCCCCGGTCGGATCCTACCATTTCTGGGTGCTATCGCAGCGGCCACAACCGGCGGGATCGGCGTATACCACACCGGTGTCGAACGGGACTGGTGGGAAGGCCCGTCAAGCTGCACTGGCGCAGGCGGCGGGCTGGACGGGCTGAGCGGTGCCGACCTGCTCGCTATCGAAGGACCACGTGTCGTGATGTGCGATCAGGTGTCGTGGGAGTTTCTGACCCTGTCCATGGCAAGCTGGAACGCGCTGCTGTCCTTTTGCCTGATGGCCATCTGGATCATCGCCGCGTTGACAAAAGCAGGCTCGTCTCGGACCGCGTGACCCCTTCCAGACGGCGGATCGCAAACAGGACCTGATCAAACGCCTCCAGCGTATCAGCCCCGATCTCGGCGATCAGATCCCAGGTGCCATTGGTCGAATGGACTGCCCGCACTTCCGGAATGGCGGTCAGTCGTTTCATCGCGCGCTCTGCCCCGCGCCCTGCGATTTCGAGCATCATCAGCCCACGCACCGCGTCAGGCCGCACATCCGACCGGGTCAGCACGGTAAATCCCGCAATCTCACCGCCCGCAATCAGCCGATCCAGTCGCGCGCGCAGGGTGCTGCGGGTCACCCCAAGCGTCGCCGCCAAATCCGACAGGGGTGCACGCCCGTTCTGCCGCAATGCGCCAATCAGGCGGCTATCCAGTTCGTCCATTCTTACTATCCAATTCGATCAATTCATCATCATTTTGCACAATTTGTATGCTTACCCTACCCCCTATTTTGGGCAACACTCGCCCCATGACACATAAACATTGCATACTCATCGGTGTGCCCGTGGACTGCGGCAAACGCCGCCGCGGCTGCCTTATGGGCCCGGATGCCTACCGTACCGCCGGCATCGCCGAAGCCATCACACAGCTTGGCCATACGGTCGAAGACATCGGCAACCTGACCCCCAAAGACGTGAACGTTCCAGAGCCGAAAAACCCGCTGGTCCATAAGCTGGCGGAAAATGTCGGCTGGACCCATACGCTGATGGACGCCGCACAGGATGCTGCCACAAAGGGCATGCCGATCTTCATGGGTGGCGATCATGCGTTGGCCGCAGGCACCGTGGCCGGCATGGCGGCCCATGCGCAAAAGATCGGCAAACCCTTCTTTGCACTGTGGCTCGATGCCCATAGTGACATCCACACACCCGAAACAACCGACAGCGGAAATTTGCACGGAACGCCAGTGGGTTACGTCACCGGGCGCGACGGGTTTGATGCCTATCCGCCCCTACCCGCCAAGGTGGATCCTGCGAATATCTGCATGATCGGCCTGCGGTCGGTCGACAGTGCCGAACACGCGATTCTGACCGGTGGTGACGTGATGCTGGTCGACATGCGCCGGATTGACGAGGAAGGGATCAGCGCGCCGCTGCAATCCTTCCTCGACAAGGTGGCAGAGGCCAACGGGATGCTGCATGTCTCGCTCGACGTCGATTTCCTTGACCCTTCCATCGCTCCGGCTGTCGGCACGACCGTCCCCGGCGGGGCCACGGTGCGCGAAGGGCATCTGGTCATGGAAATGCTGTCTGACAGTGGGCTGGTCACATCGCTCGACCTCGTTGAACTCAACCCCTTTCTCGATGATCGCGGGACGACCGCCAACCTGATGGTCGACCTGACCGCATCCCTTCTGGGCCGCCGTGTCTTTGACCGCCCAACACGGAGCAAATCATGAGCCTCAAAGCCTCCAAATTGGCGATGGTGCCCTTTGTCAGCGTCGATAACATGATGCGGCTGGTCCATCATGTGGGCATCGAAACCTTCATGGCCGATCTCGCGCACGCAATTGAACAGGATTTTGCCCGCTGGGAACTGTTCGATAAAACCCCCCGTGTTGGCAGCCATTCCGATGTCGGGGTGATCGAACTGATGCCCACATCTGACGGCGAACTCTATGGGTTCAAATATGTCAACGGCCACCCAAAGAACATGGGCGAAGGGCTGCAAACGGTAACCGCCTTCGGCGTCCTATCAGAGGTCTATTCCGGCTATCCAATCCTGTTTTCTGAAATGACGATCCTGACAGCATTGCGGACCGGTGCCATGTCCGCAGTGGCCACCAAACATCTGGCCGGACCGGATGCCAAGACCATGGCGATGATCGGCAATGGGGCACAGTCCGAATTCCAGTGTCTGGCGATCAAGGCTGTCTGTGGGATCGACACCGTGCGGCTCTATGACATCGACAGTGCCGCCACCGAAAAATGCATGAAGAACCTCGATGGGCTTGGCTTTCACATCACCCCCTGCACCACGCCGGAGGACGCTATCGAAGGCGCTGATGTCATCACCGTCGCCACGGCAGACAAGGATATGCAGACCATCCTGACCGACAACATGGTCGGCGCGGGTGTGCATATCAACGCCATTGGCGGCGACTGCCCCGGCAAGACGGAGCTGCACCGTGATATCGTCGCCCGCTCCTCGGTCTTCGTGGAATACCCCCCGCAAACCCGGATCGAAGGTGAAATTCAGCAGATGGATCCGGACCACCCGGTGACAGAGCTTTGGCAGGTCATCACCGGTGCCGCGAAGGGCCGGCAATCCGCTGGTGAGGTTACCCTTTTCGACGGTGTTGGCTTCGCAATCGAAGACTTCAGCGCGCTGCGCTACGTGCATGACAAGATCAAGGATACGCCGTTCTATATCGACCTCGACCTGATCGCCGACCCTGACGATCCACGCGACCTCTTCGGTATGATCAAGCGGGCTGGTTAATCCTGTGCGCGGCCCCTAATGTTCGACAAGATCATGAGCTTAGGGGAAAAACAGGATGGATTGGGCACGCATTCAAGGCACTGACGGGCAGATACTGACCGGGGTCATCAGCGATGGCGTGTTCCTGCCGCGGGAGGAGCTCGGGTCCGATGAAGGGGCAGGCGATCCCGTTCCGCTTGATCAGGAAAGATTACTGGCCCCTACCGTCCCCGGAAAGTTCATTGGCTTGTGGAACAACTATCATGCGGCAGCGACCCGCAACAAACTGGATATCCCTGAACACCCGTTATGGTTCCTCAAACCCGTCACGTCGCTGGCTGGGCCGGACGCGACCGTCCAAATCCCCGCAGATGTCGGCCGTGTCATCTTTGAAGGCGAATTGGGAATCGTGATCGGACAGGAATGCCGCAACATCAGCGAGGACGAAGCCGAGAACGCAATCCTCGGTTATACCTGCATCAACGATATCACAGCCTTGCAGGTTCTGACGGCTGATCCGTCATTCCCGCAATGGACCCGTGCCAAGGGTTTTGATGGCTTCGGCGTTGTCGGCCCCGTCATTGCGACTGATCTGAACTGGCGCGATCTGACTATCCGGGTCGAAGTCAACGGGCGCGAACGGCAATCCTATCCAGCCGATGACATGATTATGCCGCCCGCGAAGATCGTCAGCAAACTGTCAGAGGATGTGACCCTGATGCCCGGCGACGTGATCGCCTGCGGTACGTCAATCGGGGCGCGTCCCGTGAAGGCCGGGGATCGGGTCGAGGTGATTATCGACGGTATTGGCCGTCTTGGTGTCACAATGGCGGATGACACTTCGGGTTAGGAAGCAAACAGGATCAACGCTGTCTTCAGTGATAGTGGAATTCGCCCGTCACATTGCGCCATTCGCCCGCGCTGATCATCTTGCGATGAACAAACCGGACGGAATGCAGCGGACCGTCCAGCTCTTCCTGCCAAAACCCTATGAATTTCAATAATTTGTCGTGATCTGGGGCAAGGTCGTAATCCTGCCAGATAAAGGTGTTCAGCACATGGGGATGATCGGGCATGTGATAGAACAGTTCGGCCGTGGTCAGACCGTACCCTTTCATCATCAATTCTGCTTCTGACTGCATCGGCACTCCTTCCGTTTCTTATGCTTATTCCAAAATGATTCCCGAATTACAAACTTTGTCAATAAAAACAGCTTGTTAGCAGTCAGCCCGCAAGGCTGCCAACCCGGCATGGCATCCGCCATTGCACCCCACATCAAGTGTCTGATAAGGTCAGCGCAACGAAATATAGCAGTGCCAGTAACAACAGGCGGTCCACGTGAACGATACCCCAGAAACCCCTGAAAATGATGACGAAATGCCGCCAATGCGCCCTGCGTATACCGGCCCTTCGGTCACGATCGAACACGAACTGAAGACCAGCTATCTCGACTACGCGATGAGCGTCATCGTATCGCGCGCAATCCCTGATCTGCGCGACGGCTTAAAACCAGTGCATCGTCGCATCATTTATTCGATGTATGAAAAGGGGATCACCGCCGACAAGTCCTATCGGAAATCTGCGAAATCTGTCGGTGATGTGATGGGCTCCTATCACCCGCACGGCGATAGCGCGATTTATGACGCACTGGTGCGGATGGCCCAGGATTTTTCCATGTCGCTGCCGTTGATCGATGGTCAGGGCAATTTCGGGTCGATGGATGGCGATGGCGCCGCCGCCATGCGCTATACTGAATCCCGGCTCGCCAAAGTCGCGCAATATATGACCGAAGACCTGCCCAAGGACACGGTCGACTTCATGGACAACTACGACGGCAAGGAACGCGAACCCAGTGTCCTGCCGTCGCGCTTCCCCAATATGCTGGTCAATGGCGCTGGCGGTATCGCCGTCGGCATGGCCACCAACATACCGCCTCATAATCTGGGCGAAGTGATCGACGCCACACTCGCCCTGATCGACAATTCGGATATGTCCTCCGAAGACCTGATTGAATACATTCCGGGTCCCGATTTCCCGACCGGTGGGATCATCCTTGGCCGCTCCGGCGCGCGCAAGGCCTATCTCGAAGGGCGCGGTTCCGTCATCGTTCGGGCCAAAACCGAGGTCGAGGAAATCCGCAAGGACCGCTATGCCATTGTAATCAATGAAATTCCCTATCAGGTGAACAAATCGGCAATGATCGACAAGATCGCCGAAGCGGCCCGCGATAAACGGATTGAAGGCATCGCCCATGTGCAGGACGAATCCGACCGCAATGGCGTGAGGGTGGTGGTTGAACTCAAGCGCGACGCCACAGCAGAGGTCGTGCTGAACCAGCTGTTCCGCTTTACCCCGATGCAGACCTATTTCGGCTGCAACATGCTGGCGCTGAACGGTGGCAAGCCCGAACAGCTGACGCTGCGCGCCTTCCTGACGGCTTTTGTGGATTTCCGCGAAGATGTCGTGGCCCGTCGCACGGCATTCGAACTGCGCAAGGCCCGGGAACGTTCGCACATTCTTTGTGGTCTGGCCGTGGCCGTCACCAATATCGACGAAGTTGTCGCGACCATCCGCCAGTCCGCCGACGCCGCGACCGCCCGCGAAAAACTGATGACCCGGCGCTGGCCTGCGGAGTCGATCCTTGAATACATCAAATTGATTGATGATCCGACCCACACGGCCAATGAGGATGGCACCTATAATCTGTCCGAAACGCAAGCACGCGAAATACTGGCGCTGCGCTTGCAGCGCCTGACACAGATTGGCGTCAGAGAAGTCACCGAAGAACTTCAGGAGCTCGCAGGTAAAATCCGCGAATACCTTGAGATCCTCGGCTCCCGCGACCGGATCATGCAGATCATCCGGGATGAGCTGCACGAAGTCCGCGAATTGTTTGCTGTCCCCCGTCGCACCGAAATCGTCGACTGGTCCGGCGACATGGAAGACGAGGACCTGATCGAGAAAGAGGACATGGTCGTCACCGTGACCTCCGGCGGCTACATCAAGCGCACCGCCCTCGCCGATTTCCGCGCGCAGCGCCGCGGTGGCAAAGGCCTGTCATCCATGCAGACCAAGGAAGAGGATGTTGTCACCACCCTCTTTGTCGCCAACACCCATACACAGCTTTTGTTCTTCACAACCGACGGAATGGTCTACAAGCTCAAGACCTGGCGCCTGCCACTCGGCAATCGTACCGCCAAAGGCAAGGCGATCGTCAATATCCTGCCCATCCCGCAGGGTGTCTCGATTGCAGCCATCATGCCTGTCGACCGGCCCGAGGAAGAATGGGACGACCTGCAGGTCGTGTTTGCAACGTCCGCCGGAACTGTGCGGCGTAACGCCCTGTCAGACTTCACAAACGTGAAATCCAACGGTAAGATCGCCATGAAATTCGAAGGCGAGCACGAGGGCACCACGTTGATCAATGCCCGCATCGCATCGAACGACGATGACGTGATGCTGATCACCAGTTCAGGTCGGGCCATCCGTTTCCCAGCGACAGATGTGCGGGTCTTTAACAGCCGTGCATCCGTGGGTGTCCGCGGCATCAGGCTAACCGGCAAGGACGAAGTGGTCAGCATGTCCATCATCCGGCATTTTGAGGCTGACCCAGCCGAACGTGCCGCCTACCTGAAAATGCGCCGTGCCATGGCGGGACTGACCGACGAGGCAGAGAACGAAGATGAAGAGGCCGCGCCAGGCCAGATCAGCCAAGAACGCTACGCCGAAATGTCGGCTGCTGAAAACCTGATCCTGACAATCACCGCCAAAGGATCCGGCAAGCTGTCCTCAAGCCACGACTATCCCGTGCGCGGGCGCGGCGGCATGGGGGTCGCGGCGATGGACAAGGCGATGCGTGGCGGTCCGCTGGTGACATCCTTCCCGGTCGATATCTCGGATCAGATCATGCTTGTCACATCAACCGGCCAGTCCATCCGCGTACCCATCGACGGCATCTCGTTCCGGTCCCGTGGCGCGGGCGGAGTCAAGGTATTCGACACCGGCAAAGGCGAAACCGTGGTCAGCGTGGCCTGGATCGCCGATCAGGGTGAGGAAGAAGAGCCGTAACCGCCACCGCTGGCGCTGGCGCAGACAAAAAAGCCGCACCTTCTCGGGTGCGGCTTTATCATTGACCTACTGTCTCTTGATCAGAACTTGTATGATACCCGGAAGGTGAAAGAGTTAACGTCAAAGTCAACATCGTCAGCTGTTTGAAAGCCGTTTTCGACAACTTCGCCTTCCAGATCGCGTGCGATGTATTCAAAACCGACAATGAGGTTGCGGCTAGCGGCAAAATCGACACCAACGCCAATGCCGAGACCTGATGCTCTGAGTTCGTCATCACCGTCAGTGAAGATAACAGCTGTGGAACTGATCAGTCCGTAGGCAAGAATCTCACCAAACGAATAGCCGATCCGCGCCTTCAAATCGCCTTCGCCATAGGCGACGTCGTTCGCGAACTCGCGATTTTTGAAATCAACGTCGCCAGCTATGCCAATGGCGTATTCGCCACCGAAAACCAGACGCCCGCTTTGCTGCTGATATCCGAGAAACAGGCCACCGGGATAGGCTTGGTCAACCTCAAGTTCACCTATCCCCGAGTCCCCGATTTTTCCTTCCGTGACATTTCCTGCCGAAGCACCAAAGTAAAAGCCGCTCCAGTCTGCTTGCGCCTGCATCGGTGCCAAGGCGAAACCAGCAAGTGTCACTGCTGCCAGTGTCTTCATGATTCTTTTGCCGTTTTTGATATTGCTTGATGGGCGCTTCTAATATGGCCAATGAGACATAATTGCGGCGGTAAGACAGCGATCATGATCGTCATTTCAATGTTCTCATCTGTGTTGCATTCTGGTCGAAAACGAGGCTGGTTCTCGACAATCTGGTTCAACAATGGCGCTGGTCATGCCATCAAACCTGCCCGCAAGAAAGGCGCCAATACTCTTTCAATAAGGACGGAAACACCGTTGGGCATGTCGGCGGCCACCCCATGACCGATCACCCGCCGATAACTGTAAACGCCCCAAATCAGAACAATCCTTGCAAAGCTCCGCCATTGTTGCGGGGCTTTTTGCGGTCTTCCGCCGACCTCGGCAAGACCTTGCCACTCCTTGCGACAAAGATGCATCAGTCAGGTTTTCTGCCACTGCCCCCCGATTGCGCCATTTCCCCTAGGGCAGCATTCCAGATGTATCGCTACCAGCATCCATTAAAGGTTTGGACAATGACAAGAACCAAAATCATTCTCAGCTCCACCGCTGTCGTCGCGCTTGTGACCGGCACGGTTGCGGCTGATGGTGTGCGTTACGCACAATTTAGCTATGACCGAAATAACTATTCTGTCGGTGATGACGACATCAACGCCAACGAACTGGTCGGCGAAATCGAATACCAGGTGGGCGATGTCCTGCTTTCGGGCGCGGTCGAAAACCTCTCGGCGGATCGGGGCGACCTGGATGCAACGACGCGTGAGATCTCGGTCGGGGCTGGATATTTCCTCTCACCCGACATTCTGATCGGGGCCGAAATCGGCAATGTTGAGACCGATACAGCGGACGCCACTGTCGCCGGTGCGTTCGCCCAATACCGGACAGATCAATTTGGCGTCGGGCTGAGCATCCGGCAGGACCTCGATGCAGAGGAAACCCTGTATCTGGGTGTCGCCACGTTCGAAGTATCGCCAGGGATCGACCTCGGCATCGGTCTGAGCAGCAACACCGCCAATGACAGCACAGGCTACGTCATTTCGGCAGATTACGAACAGGGCCCCATCGACGCACGCGTCTACTTTGCGGGCAATTCCGAAGATGATGCCAGCACCATCGGTGCGCGCGGGGCTTACGAATTCGGCAGCGCTTTCCGCGGTACAGCCGCTTTCGAAAACGTGTCCGGCGGGCTGGTCGACTACACCAGTTTCAAGATCGGGGCCGGATATGAGATTGCGGATGGGGCATGGATTGACGCATCCATCGGCCAGATTGATCCCAGCAATGGTGAAACTGTCGACACTTTGAGCCTTTCGATCTCGTTCGAAACTGGCGGGCCCACACGTCTGGACCGCGAATTCGCTCGCGACCTGCGCGGGGATGCCAATGCAGGCAGCGGCCAGTTCCGAAATGCGCTTGGTGCGCTGCCAATCGCCACACCCTAACCAATCAGGGCCCGCGCCACCTGCGCGGGCCTTTTCATTCCCCGGCACAGGACCTAAATGTGCCCTCATGGAAAAAACACTCAACATCATTGGCGGCGGCATGGCCGGGTCCGAAGCTGCGTGGCAGGCGGCCAATGCGGGCCTGAACGTGACGATCCACGAAATGCGCCCCAAAGTGGGCACCTTCGCCCATCGGACCGGCAATCTGGGCGAAATGGTGTGTTCGAACTCCTTCCGCTCTGACGATCATGAACAAAACGCCGTAGGCTTGCTGCATTGGGAAATGATGCAGGCCAACGGACTGATCATGCAAACCGCCTACCGGCACCGGCTGCCTGCGGGCGGCGCGCTGGCCGTTGACCGTGATCCATTTGCCGAAAGTGTGACAGCCGCGCTCACCGCACACCCGAACATCACCATTTCCCACGATGAAATCACGACGCTCCCCGATGACGGTCACTGGATCATCGCCACGGGACCATTGACATCCGGTGCACTGGCTGAGGCGATCCAGACGGAAACAGGGGCCGAGGCGCTCGCCTTTTTCGATGCCATCGCCCCCATCGTCTATGCCGACAGCGTCAATATGGACGTGGCCTGGATGCAGTCGCGCTATGACAAGGGCGAGACCGAGGAAGAGCGCACCGCCTACCTCAACTGCCCGATGACACGCGACCAGTACGAAGCTTTCATCGACGCATTGCTGGCCGCTGAAAAGACGGTATTCAAGGAAGGCGAAACCGCCGGTTACTTCGACGGCTGCCTGCCGATCGAGGTCATGGCCGAACGCGGGCGCGAAACCCTGCGCTTTGGCCCAATGAAACCGGTTGGCCTAACCAACGACCATGATCCGCAAAACAAACCCTACGCCGTTGTCCAGTTGCGCCGCGACAATGCACTTGGCACGCTGTTCAATATCGTGGGCTTCCAGACCAAGATGAAATACGGCGCGCAAAAGGCTGTTTTCAAAATGATCCCCGGGCTTGAGAATGCTGAATTCGCCCGCCTCGGCGGTATCCACCGCAACACCTTTATCAACTCTCCCACGCTGCTCGATAACCAGATGCGTCTGCGGTCGCGGCCCAACATCCGCTTTGCCGGCCAGATCACCGGGGTCGAAGGCTATGTCGAAAGCACCGCGATGGGCCTGCTTGCGGGTCGCATGGCCGTGGCAGAAATGACCGGCCAGACCTTGGACCCGGTGCCGAATACGACCGCGATGGGCGCGCTTGTCACTCACATCACCGGCGGGGCTGATGCCAAGACATTTCAGCCCATGAACGTCAATTTCGGTCTCTTCCCACCGCTGGACGGTGTCAAGGGCGGGCGACGCAACCGCAAGGACCGCTACAAGGCCTATACTGACCGGGCCAAATCCGACTGGCAGGCGTGGCTGGGTCAAATGGCGCTGGACGCCGCCTGAACTGCCGCGTTAGCCTGACCCATGGCTGAAAAGAAGGACCCGCTGCGCCCCGATCTCTGGACACCGCGCCCGGTGGAAGAAACCATCGCCGTTTACGCAAACTGGGCTGCGACCTATGACGCCGATATCACCGCGCGCGGGTATCATACCCCTGCCCGGATCGCCGCTGCGCTGAAAACGCATGCGACGCCTGACACTACCATTCTGGATTTTGGCTGCGGCACCGGTTTCTCCGGACAAATCCTGCGCGAAGCGGGCTTCGGCACACTGCACGGCACCGACGTCACCGCAGAGATGCTTGAAAAGGCCACCGAACGCGGCGTCTACGCCAAGACCTGGCTCTCGCAACCCGGCGAACTCAGCTTCGGGCGTGGCGCTTACCCGGTGATCGTCGCGGCAGGCGTCGTTAGCCTCGGGGCCGCGCCACCCGAAACGCTGGGCGCGCTTGTGGGGAAACTCAACACAGGTGGCCTCTTGGCGCTATCCTACAACGATCCAACCCTTGTAGACGCCAGGTATGCAGAGACGCTCAGCACGGAAATCGGCGCGGGTCGGGCCGAGGTCATTTTTCGCGAACACGGGCCCCACCTGGATGACATGGACATGGGTTCAGACATCATCATCCTGCGACGGCGATGATCACCCGCTTTGCGCCATCGCCCACCGGGCCGTTGCATCTGGGACATGCCTATTCCGCGATGCTGGCCTATGACATGGCCATGGCGGCCGGTGGAACATTCATCTTGCGCATGGATGATATCGACCGTGTCCGCTCAAAGGCGGAATTCGAGCAACAAGCCATCAACGATTTGCACTGGCTGGGGCTGTCTTGGCCGGAACCAATCATGAAGCAATCGCGGTCCGAACCCCGTTTTCGGGCCAATATCCAAAAACTTGCCGCGATGGGTCTGCTCTACCCCTGCTCCTGCAGCCGGACCGACATCGAAAACGCGGCCAGCGCCCCCCAAGAGGGCGTGCCGACACATGGCCCCGATGGACGCATCTATCCCGGCACCTGCCGACATCGGACGATGGCAGACTTCAGGGAGGGCGATGCGATCCGCTTGCATATGGAAGAAGCGGTCGATCAGGCCGCGCCCCTGCCGAGTTACAAGGAAACCGGCGAAAAGCATCGCGGCACGCTGCAACTGGACGCTGGCGACCTGATGACATCAATCGGTGATGTCGCCGTGGCGCGGCGCGGCATGGCCGCCGCCTATCATATTGCCGTGGTCGTCGATGACCATGCACAGGGCATCACCCATGTGATCCGGGGCGAAGACCTGTTCGATGCTACCCGCATCCATGTGCTGCTTTATCACCTGCTGGGTTTGCCGATCCCGATTTACCATCACCACAAATTGATCCGCGACGAGAACGGCAAGCGTTTGGCGAAACGCGACGACGCCCGCGCGATCGCCAAATACCGGGCCGAGGGTGCCACGCCCAATGACATCAGGCAGATGGTGGGTCTTCCGGCAGTTTGACCACTTCAATCTCTTCACCATTGCGCACGGCTGTATAGAAACATGTCCGGCGGCCGGTATGGCAGGCCGGCCCCGCCTGTTGCACCTCGATCAACAGACAATCGCGGTCGCAATCCACCTTGAAATCCACCAGCGCCTGCGTATTCCCGCTGGTCACCCCCTTCACCCAGAATTCCTGCCGAGACCGCGACCAATAGGTCACCTGCCCTGTCTCCAGTGTCCGCGCGACAGCCTCTGCATTCATCCAGGCCATCATCAGCACTTCACCTGATGCGGCATCCTGCGCAATCGCCGGGATCAGACCTGCGTCATTATACTTCAGACTGGCGGGATCGAAGGGCATGTCAAAAACCTTTGCATCAGGATCGGTCCGGACTATCTAAAGAGGACCGTGAGGAAGAGCAAACGCGATGTCAGCTGAAACAGACATGATCAAACTCTATTCCGGCAGGATTCTTGCCCTGGCCGCCGACATGCCGCGCACCGAACGGCTCGCGCAGCCCTCTGCCACGGCCAAGAAACGGTCCCCCCTTTGTGGATCAACCGTCACTGTCGATATCGTCTTGGAAGACGGCGTGATCACGGACTATGCCCAGGACGTCAAGGCCTGTGCCTTGGGCCAAGCCGCCGCTGCCGTCGTTGGCGGCAGCATCGTAGGCACAACGCCCGCGCAGGTGCAGCAAGGGCGTGATGAGCTTTACGCCATGTTGAAATCTGACGGCCCTGTGCCCACCGCCCCTTTCGACGGGCTTGAGGTCCTGCAACCTGCCAAGGATTACAAAAACCGGCATGCATCGATCCTGCTGGCTTTTGATGCCACGCTAGACGCATTGGAAACCGCCAAAGCCACCGCCTGAGCAGGCAATTTCTGTCACAGAAATTGCGGCCAAATCCTCTTCCGAGGATTTGAACTCAGACTTTTCGTCACGAAAAGTCTCCCCCCTTCAAAGAAAAAACCGCCGCACATCCGGGACAGGATGGCGGCGGCAGTTTAAGCGACAGGTCCGGTCCGGCGTTCCAGCGGGGGAGGCAAAACCCCTTTTTGGACTCAGACAGGCAGGTCATCAGACATTGCATTCTTGGGACAGGGCAATGTGATGGATCGGACGGCAATCGCCAGGGAGGTCAGATCAGCCCGGGCAAGGACAATCCGACAAACAACATGATCATCAGGGCCACGACACCAAGTGCATCAGCCAAAAGCGTCTCGCGGGACCGGACGATGATGGATTTGATCTCTTGGGCCATACTGTGTTCCTTACATTCTGTTGCTACTTTGTTCTCACATCATTAACCTTGTGTAAAGAACTTTTTAGGAACATTCGTGAACATTTTGGAACACGGTGCGCTAACCCACTGAAATCAAACGGATCGCCTTGTCCTGCTCCATCAGCCACAGCAATGTGCGGGCCGCTTTCCCACGATCTGTTTCCAGCGTCGGATCATCATGCAACAACTTGCGCGCATCTGATTGCGCCAACGCCATGAGTGACGCCTGACGCTCCAGATCGGCGATCCGAAACCGCGGCAAACCGGACTGCGCCGTGCCAATCACATCACCCGCCCCGCGCATGGCCAGATCTTCCTCGGATATGCGGAACCCATCCTCTGTCTCGCGCAGTATTTCCAGCCTGCGCCGACCGCTCTCGGTCAGAGGGGCCTGATAAAGCAGCAAACAGGTCGACGCCGCTGCTCCGCGCCCGACCCGACCGCGCAATTGATGCAGCTGTGCGAGGCCAAAATGCTCGGCCCGTTCGATCATCATGATCGACGCATTCGGCACATTCACACCAACCTCAATCACCGTGGTTGCGACCAACACCTTTGTCTCTCCCGATACAAAGCGCGCCATCGCCGCGTCCTTCTCTGCCGGCGGCAATTGCCCATGTACCAGCCCAACAACACCTTCACCCAAGGTGGCACGCAAATGCTTGAACCGCTCCTCTGCGGCGGTCATGTCCATGACCTCGCTTTCCTCAACCAGCGGGCACACCCAATAGGCCTGCCGTCGTTCGGCCACCGCGTGGCGCAGCTTTTCGACAACCTCCTCCATCCGTGCAGTTGAAACCAGCGCGGTTTGCACCGGCGTTCGCCCGGGTGGTTTTTCATCCAGAACAGACACATCCATGTCGCCATACTGCGCCAGCGCCAGTGACCGTGGAATCGGCGTTGCGGTCATGACCAGCACGTCCACCGCCTGCCCTTTGGCGCCCAACTCCATCCGCTGGGCTACCCCAAAGCGATGTTGCTCATCCACGATTGCCAGTCGCAGATCATGAAAATGCACATCTTTCTGAAACACGGCATGGGTGCCGACCAGAATATCAATCTTGCCTGCAGCCAACGCCGCCAGCTTGGCCTTGCGCTCCGACCCCTTGTCGCGACCCGTCAGAATCTCCAGCACCACGCCCGCGCTTTCTGCCAGCGGCTGTAGCCCTTCCAGATGCTGGCGCGCCAGTATCTCGGTCGGGGCCATCATCACCCCCTGCCCGCCCGCCTCTACCACAATCAACAGCGCCATCAGCGCCACCAGCGTCTTGCCCGATCCCACATCCCCCTGCAGCAGCCGGTTCATCCGCAGCGCAGTGGCCAGGTCCGCCTCAATCTCACCGATGGCGCGGATCTGCGCAGCCGTCGGCTGATAGGGTAGCTCCGCCAGAACCTTCCCGCGCAAAGCACCCGACCCCTCCGAAGACACCCCCTTCCCCCGGCGCACCACCGCCCGCGCCAAGGCTAGCGTGATCTGATGCGCGAACAATTCGTCATAAGCCAACCGTTGGCGCGCAGGATCATGTGGCGACAGATCAGTCGAAGACGCAGGCGCATGTACCTTCGCGAAAGCGGCACGCCAATCCGGCCAGCCTTCTCGCTTCTTCAATTCCGGGTCAATCCACTCGGTCAGGTCCGGCGCCATCTCCAGCGCCGATCGCGTCGCCTTCCACATCAGTTTCTGCGAAATACCCGCATGCAGGGGATAAACCGGCTCATAAGCCGGTATCTCATCCGCCTCGGCCACCGGCAGGACATGATCAGGATGTACGATCTGGGCAATTCCATCAAAAATCTCGACCTTGCCTGACACGATGCGTTTCTGCCCGGTCGGCAAGAGGCGCTGCAGATAATCGCCCTTGGCATGAAAAAACACGAGCTGAAACGTCGTCTGCACGTCTGTGACCTGAACCCGGTATGGGCGGCCCCGCGACCGCGGCGGATAGTGATCCCCTACCGTCACCTCAACCGTCGCTGTGGCTGGCGGCACGACATCACGAATGCTGGCCCGCCGGTGCCGATCCACCCCGCCATGCGGCACGGTCATCAGCATATCGCGTGGTTTTTCAATCCCTGCCTGTTCCAGGATCTGTGCTGTCTTTGGCCCCACGCCGTCCAGATTATTCAGCGCACCAAATAGTGGAAACAGAATCTCAGGGCGGCCGCTCATGCGTCGCCAATCAGGGCCAGCCAAGCATCTTCGTCGATAGTCTCGACACCCAATGCCTCCGCCTTGGAAGCCTTCGATCCGGCCCCTGGACCTGCTACCAACAAATCAGTCTTGGCACTGACCGAGCCCGAGACCTTCGCGCCCAACGCCTCGGCCCGGGCTTTCGCCTCGGCGCGGGTCATCTTTTCCAACGACCCGGTGAAAACGACGGTCTTGCCCGCGACCGGGCTGTCGGTCGCGATGGCCTCTGCATCCTCCACGTTCAAATGTGCAACCAAAGCGTCAATCGATGCGCGCTCGGCCTCCTGCTGCATCGCCGTGATGACCGACGTCGCCATGACCGCGCCTACACCGTCAATGCCAATCAAATCCTCCCAGATCTCGCCTTCACCGACTGTCGCGTTGGTCATGGCCGCCTCAAAGGCATCCCAGGACATGTAGTGGTTGGCCAGCGTCGTCGCCGCAGAGTCGCCCACATGCCGGATACCGAGCGAGAAAATCAGCCGATGCAGCGGAATTTGCCTTTTATCATCAATCGCATCGAAAAGATTAGCCGCGCTTTTATCGCCCCAGCCTTCCCGGTTCTTGAGCTGCTGCATTCCGGTTCCATACCGATCCCGCAAGGTAAAGATATCGGCAGGCGTCTTGATCCAGCCATCGCCATAGAACTGCTCTACCTGTTTGGCTCCAAGCCCTTCGATATCAAACGCGGCGCGCGACACAAAATGCTTCAACTTTTCAACCGCTTGCGCCGGGCAGATCATACCACCCGTACAGCGGCGGACCGCATCGCCCTCCTCGCGGATCGCCTCTGACCCGCATTCGGGGCAGATCTCTGGAAACGCATATGGCACGGCAGCATCAGGCCTGCGCGCCAGATCGACATCCTTGATCTTGGGGATCACATCGCCCGCGCGATAGACCTGCACCCAGTCGCCAACGCGCAGATCGCGCCCATCGCGTATAGGCTGTCCGTCACCACCGATGCCGGCGATATAGTCTTCGTTATGCAGCGTCGCATTCGACACCACCACACCGCCGACCGTCACCGGCTTTAAACGCGCCACCGGCGACAGCGCGCCAGTGCGCCCGACCTGAATGTCAATCGCCTCAAGCGTGGTCCAGGCCAGTTCTGCCGGAAACTTATGCGCCACAGCCCATCGCGGCGTGGTTGACCGGAACCCCAGCCGCCGCTGCAAATCCAGATCATCCACCTTGTAGACGACGCCATCAATGTCATAGCCCAGCGTCGCGCGGCGTTCCTCGATCATGTGATAGTGCGCAATCATGGCAGTGGGGCCATCACAGGTCACTGTCAGATCATTGGTCGCAAAACCAAGCGCAGATAGGCGTGCAATGGCACCCGATTGCGTGTCAGCCAGAGGTGCCGACAATTCACCCCATGCATAAGCAAAGAACCGGAGCGGGCGCGATTTGGTGATGCTCGCATCCAGCTGCCGCAACGATCCGGCAGCCGCGTTGCGCGGATTGGCAAAGGTCTTGCCCGCCGCTGCCTCTTGCCGCTCATTCAGCGCGGCGAAATCAGCGTGGCTCATGTAAACCTCGCCCCGCACCTCCAGCACCTCCGGCGCGCCTTCAATCCGCTCTGGAATGTCATCAATCGTGCGGGCATTGGCGGTCACGTTCTCGCCTACAGTTCCGTCGCCACGTGTGGCCGCCTGCACCAGCACCCCAGCTTCATAACGCAGAGACAAAGACAGCCCGTCGATCTTTGGCTCGGCCGTGTAAATCAGGGGCGCCTCGGCGTCCAACCCCAGATACTTGCGAATACGGGCGTCAAAATCCGTCACATCGCCGTCATCAAACGCATTGCCCAGTGACAGCATTCGCACAGCATGCCGCACCTTGCCAAACCCTTCAGCAATGGCCCCGCCCACCTGTTCGCTCGGGCTGTCGGCGCGCTTCAGGTCAGGAAAGGCCTCTTCGATCGCCAGATTGCGCCGTTTCAGCGCGTCATAGGCGGCATCACTGATCTCGGGCGCATCATCACGGTGATAGGCAGTGTTGGCTGCCTGCAACTGTGCCGCCAGCCATGCCAACTCGACCGTTGCCTGATCAACCGACAATGCATCCACATCCAGATGGCCTGTTTCGGGATGCCCAACGCTCGTGCTTTTATTCACTTCTGCGCCCTCAGAAAAAATGAACCCACCGCCGCAATGACGATGGGTTCAATTCTTAGGCAGGCATCTTCACAACGTCCAGTCGTGAAGCACCGCCCCGTTTTGTGAGTGGCCTTTGGCTCGCGGTCGCGTCAGGCGCCAACCGCGATTTTTTCCGCTGTCGTGACCGGTTCTGGATCGCGCAGCACATAACCGCGCCCCCAAACCGTTTCGATGTAGTTTTCACCATCGGTTGCTTCGCTCAGCTTCTTGCGCAGCTTGCAGATGAACACATCGATAATCTTCAATTCGGGCTCGTCCATGCCGCCGTAAAGATGGTTCAGGAACATCTCCTTGGTCAGCGTGGTGCCCTTGCGCAGGCTCAGAAGCTCCAGCATCTGATATTCCTTGCCGGTCAGATGCACGGTACTGCCGCCCACCTCGACCGTTTTGGCATCAAGATTGACCGCAATGCGGCCAGTCTTGATAATCGATTGCGCGTGCCCTTTGGAGCGGCGAATGATTGCATGGATACGCGCCACGAGTTCTTCGCGGTGGAAGGGTTTGGTCAGATAGTCATCTGCACCGAAACCAAAGCCTTTTAGCTTGCTTTCTGTCCCATCGTCCCCTGAGAGGATCAATATAGGCGTATCGATACGGCTCAGGCGCAGCTGGCGCAGCACCTCATGGCCATTCATGTCCGGCAGGTTCAAATCCAACAGGATCAGGTCGTAATCGTAAAGCTTTGCAAGATCGATCCCCTCCTCACCCAGATCCGTCGCATAGACGTTCAGGTTCGCATGGGTCAGCATCAGTTCAATGCTTTTCGACGTTGTTGGGTCATCTTCAACCAGCAAGACACGCATCCGAGTTCTCCGCTCTCTCTTCGGTGTCGTTAACCTAAACGGCTAAAGGTTAATCACCCGTTACCATACCAGAATATCTTTACATTTCCACCTATGGTTGTCGATAACGTTGCAAAGCCGTTGCTTTTAAGGCCGCTTCGCCATGTGCAGCGACCGCATTTTCCCATTCACCAAACTCTTCATCGGACAATTTATAGCGTTCCAACGCCTCTTTGCGCTGAATCAGCCCGGCATTCACCGCCCTGACAACGGCCGCTTTGCGCGACGCGACCCAGCGGCGCGTATCACTGCATGGCAGGTCAGCCCGGGTCATAATGGTTCCATCCGGCAGCGTCACAGAACGCGGCCCTTCTATTTTCCTTAGATACATGGGCACCCCTTTCAGTAACTCCCGGGGGCGTTATCGGGGTTAATGGCTTAATGAGAGGTATAACTGCCCCTTGAGAGTATGTCGCATTTTCCTATATTTCATTGCGAAACGATCCTATCTGGACAAACCATGCCCCTTGATTCGCCGCTGAACTCCCTCGGCTTTGCAAAGCCGCCCGCGCAGACACGTGTTGTCGTGGCGATGTCCGGTGGCGTCGACAGTTCTGTCGTGGCTGCACAACTCGCCGAAGAAGGCTATGATGTGGTCGGCGTCACCCTGCAGCTTTATGACCACGGCGCAGCACTGGCCAAAAAAGGCGCCTGTTGTGCTGGGCGCGATATTCACGACGCCCGCCGCGTGGCCGAAGAAATGGGATTTCCCCATTATGTGCTGGATTACGAAAACACCTTCCGTGAAGCGGTGATGGACGAATTCGCTGACAGCTATCTGGGCGGGGCTACACCCGTACCCTGCATTCGTTGCAATGAACGGGTGAAATTCAAGGACCTACTGGAAACGGCCAAAGACCTGGAGGCCGATTGCATGGCGACCGGTCATTACATCCAGCGCAAGATGGGGGCGCAGGGGGCCGAACTGCATTCCGCCGCTGATGCCAGCAAAGATCAAAGCTATTTTCTGTTCTCAACGACGCAGGAACAGCTTGATTATTTGCGCTTTCCGCTGGGCCACCTGAAATCCAAGGAAGAAACCCGGGCGCTGGCCGCCAAATACGGGCTCAGCGTCGCTGACAAACCTGACAGTCAGGATATCTGCTTTGTGCCAAACGGCGACTATGCTGCCGTGATCGAAAAACTGCGGCCAGGTGCGGCAGAACCCGGCGATATCGTTGACACAGATGGCACCATACGCGGGACCCACAAGGGCGTGATCCACTACACCGTCGGCCAGCGGCGGGGTCTTGGCATCGGCGGCCTGTCCGATCCGCTTTATGTGGTAAAACTCGACGTAGACAAAAAGCAGGTCATCGTCGGGCCCAAAGACATGCTTGCCACCCGGCGGGTCCCCATTCGTGAAATCAACTGGATCGGCGGCGGAAAGCTGACCGACCTTGCCGAACGTCAGATCGCCGTGCGCGTACGGTCCACCCGGCCACCGACCGACGCCATTCTGCGCCCGATCTCAGAAACAGAGGCAGAGGTCGAATTGATGGTCGCCGAACAGGGCGTCTCACCGGGACAGGCTTGTGTCTTTTACGATCCCGACAGCACCCGCGTGCTGGGTGGGGGATGGATCTGGCGCGGTGCCTGACGCCCCGATAGGCACCGGTAATCAATAAAAACAGCGATTTGAATGGAACGAACTGCACCGGAGGTATTAAACCTCCGGCTGTACTGTGTTAACTTTAATAGAATTTGATCAACTTTTTTTGGCCCGTTTAACCTGTTCTTTTGTTCAGTTTCGTCAATTCGCCCCATAAATGCCCGAAATCAATCTGATCGAGGGGACGTTAATGAAGGACGTGACATGATGACCAGACAGACCCAGAAAGCCGCGCCATATGACGCAGCCGAGGCATTCTACGGACAAAGTGAACTGAAATTCGAGGAACAACTGAGGCTGATGGGGGCGACTGACCCGCGATTGCTCAAGGCTTTCAAGCGAACTCGCGAACGCTACGTCGAACAAAAGCGCAGCAAGAACGCCTCGGCAAACTAAGCGAGCACAAAGCGATATTGTTGCTGTCGCAAAGTCGCACGCCGTCCAGAGCGACAAAGCCAAGGCTCAAAAAATCCCCTAGATCATTCCTGATCCGCCGGTTACCCAAGGCGTCATGATCTACGCATCCGCATCAGAATGGCGCAACGCCCCGCAGAAACGTGTCCTGCTTTTTGCCATGTCCGGGCTGGGCAAGACCTATCTGTCCAACATGCTGCGCGGTACTGGCGACTGGTTTCACTATTCCATCGACTACCGGATCGGCACGCGCTACATGGGCGAAAAAATCGCCGACAATGCCAAACGCGAAGCGATGAAGGTGCCGTTCCTGCGCGAATTGCTGCGGTCGAATTCAATCTATATCGGCTCCAACATCTCATTCGATGATCTCAAACCAATGTCATCCTATCTGGGCAAACCCGGTGACCCCGCCAAGGGCGGTTTGGCATGGGATGAATACACCCATCGGCAAGACCAGTTTCAACAGGCCGAGGTCGCAGCCCTGCATGACACGGGGTACTTCATTGACCGGGCCGTTGACCTTTATCAATATCCGCATTTTGTTTGCGATACGGGCGGATCAATCTGTGAATGGGTGGATGTGAACAACCCCGACGACCCCATCATGACCGATCTGGCCTCCAAAACGCTGATGGTCTGGATCAAAGGAACCGATGAGCACACCGCAGAACTGATCCGGCGGTTTGATCGCGAACCCAAGCCGATGTCCTATGACCCGGACTTCCTGCTGGCCACGTGGAACGCCTACCTGTCGAAATTCAAGGTCGCTCCGGACAAGGTCGACCCTGATGATTTCATCCGCTGGGCCTTTGCCAAGGCACTCGCCCACCGGCAACCCCGGTATCAGGCGATGGCAGACCGCTGGGGGATCACTGTGCCCATGCAGGCAGTCACACAAGTTCACGATTCGGAGGGCTTTGTCAGCATGATCGCTGACGCCCTTGAGATGCGCAGCTAAGCCGCCTATCTCTTCCCCCTGATCAGGATTTGTCCCATGCCCATCAAACTGCCTGCCGCCCTGCCCGCCTATGACGTCCTTTCCAAGGAAGGCGTTATGGTGCTCGATGAAGACACCGCCGCCCGTCAGGATATCCGGCCTCTGCGGATCGCACTCCTGAACCTGATGCCCAAGAAAATCCAGACCGAAAACCAGTTCGCCCGGCTGATCGGGGCCACACCGCTGCAGATCGAATTCTCGCTGATCCGGATGTCTGAACACCAGACCAAAAACACCGCCGCCGCCCATATGGAGGAATTCTACCACCCCTTCAGCGAGGTGCAGGATCAGAAATTCGACGGGCTGATCATCACCGGTGCGCCCATCGAACACCTGCCCTTCGAAGAGGTGACATATTGGGACGAACTCACCCAGGTCTTCGACTGGACCCAAACCCACGTGCATTCCACCTTCGGTGTATGCTGGGGGGGCATGGCAATGATCAACTATTTCCACGGCGTAAAAAAACATATCCTGGATCACAAGGCCTTCGGCTGCTTCCGGCACCGAAACACCGCACCCGCATCACCCTATCTGCGGGGCTTCTCTGATGATTGCGTGATCCCCGTCAGCCGCTGGACCGAAATGCGCCAAGGCGAAATCGACGCAGCCAAGGGCCTGAACACACTGATCACCAGCGACGAAGCCGGGCCTTGCCTGGTCGAAGATCCGGGCCATCGCGCTCTCTATATCTTCAACCATTTCGAATATGACAGCGGCACGCTCAAGCAGGAATATGACCGCGATATCGCCAATGGCGCGCCGATCAACGTGCCGATGAACTATTATCCGGACGATGACCCAACGGCAGAACCGCAAAACAGGTGGCGAAGCCACGCACACCTTCTATATGGCAATTGGATAAACGAGATTTACCAGACGACCCATTTCGAGGTGGACAAAATTGGCACGTAAAACCCTTACATTCACGGCAGCCACATTGGGGCTGGGCGCGATACTGACGACATTCAGCGCGGGCTATCGCACCGCCAAGGCGGAAGAGGCCTTTCCCCCGATCGGCGAATTTGTCGATGTGACCGGCGGGCGCGTGCATTACGTTCAGGAGGGCAGCGGCCCACATGTGATCCTGCTGCATGGGGCTGGCGGCAACCTGCGGGAATTCACCTTCGATCTGATGGACCGGCTGACGGATCGGTATACGGTCACCGCCTTTGACCGGCCAGGGCTGGGATATACCGACCGTGTCCCCGGTATCGCAACCGGGGCATTGGCCACCGAAGGGGATCCACCGCGTGCCCAGGCGCGCATGCTGCGCGAGGCCGCCAGCATGATCGGCATCGAAAGCCCCATTGTCGTCGGGCATAGCATGGGCGGGATCATCAGCTATGCTTGGGCGGTTGAGGGTCTGGATGAGGACAGCCTCGTCAACGCCGCAGCCATCGTATCACTTGCCGGCGTGACCATGCCCTGGCCCGGCGATCTGGGGAACTACTACACCGTAAACGGCAGCGCATTTGGCGGCGCGGTCACCATACCGCTGATCTCAGCGCTTGCCCCGGAAAGCCGGGTGCGTGCCGGGATCGAGGATATCTTTGCACCGCAATCCTCGCCTGAGGGTTACGCCGAATACATTGGCGCGCCGCTTACCCTGCGGGTGGATAGTTTCCGGGCCAATGTCAGGCAGGTCAACACGCTCCGGCCCAAAGTGGTCGAGATATCAGCGCGCTATCCCGAATTGACACTCCCCATCGAAATTCTGCATGGCACAGCGGACACCACCGTGCCGATCCATGTGCATGCCGAAGAGGTGATCAAGGTGGCGCCCACCGCCAGACTGACGCGGCTCGATGGGATCGGACATATGCCCCAGCAAACAAACCCGGTCGAAACCGTCGCCGCCATTAACCGGGCCGCGGAAAGGGCCGGCTTCTGATCAGGACCCGGGGCGCAAATCAGACCCGAATTGCGCTCCGCCTTCGGAAGCCCCATATATGTAATCCAGAAGATCGGGAGAGTTTTCATGGATTTACCCTTTGATGGCGGCATCAGCCGCTATTACCAAGAGGACGCGCCCGCCGACGTCCGTGCCATCATTGAAGGCGCTCGCAATTCCAAAATTCTCAACGACAGCTATCCTTATGACAAACGCTGGAAGCGCGGCGAGTATGAGGCCGCTCTTGAGTTGCTGCAGATCGAACTCGTGCGCATGCAAGCCTGGGTGCGCGACACTGGCCAGCGCATCGCCATTGTTTTCGAAGGGCGTGACGCCGCTGGCAAAGGCGGCACGATCAAACGCTTCCGCGAGAACCTGAACCCGCGCGGCGCCCGCCTTGTGGCACTGTCAAAGCCCACCGAAACCGAAGCCGCGCAATGGTATTTCCAACGCTACATCGCCCATTTGCCAGCAAAGGGTGAGATCACCATCTTCGACCGTAGCTGGTACAACCGCGGCGTGGTCGAGCATGTGTTTGACTTCTGCACGCCTGCGCAACGTGCGCTCTGGTTCAAACAGGTTCCCGAATTCGAACATATGCTGGCACAGGAGGGGATCAAACTCTTCAAAATCTGGCTCAATGTCGGCCGGGCCACGCAGTTGAAACGGTTCCTCAACCGGGAAAGCGATCTGCTGAAACAGTGGAAACTCAGCTGGATCGATGTCAAAGGTCTGTCCAAATGGGATGAATACACCGACGCGATCCAGGAAACACTGGACAAGACCCATTCTGAAGAAGGACCCTGGACCATTATCCGTTCTGACGATAAGCGCCGCGCGCGCATCCAGGCAATCCGCAGTATCCTGACCCAGCTTGACTATGCCCGCAAAGACCCCAAAGCGCTGGGCGAAATCGATCCCCAAATCGCAGGAGGTCCGGACCTCTGGCATGCCTAAACGCGGCTATCATCACGGCAATCTGCGCGAGGCGCTGATCGACGGCTGTCTGCGGCTGATCGAAAAGCGCGGGCCAACAGGGTTCACCCTGTCCGAGGCCGCGCGCGAGGCAGGGGTCACCCCCGCCGCCGTTTACCGGCATTTCGAAGGCCGCGAAGACCTGATCGCCGCCGCCGCACATCAAGGCTACGAGATGTTCGGCGACCTGATGGAATACGCCTATGGTGAAGGCCAACCATCCGCCCTCGCCGCGTTTGAGGCGACCGGGCGCGCCTATCTCGCCTTCGCCCGCAAGAACCCCGGCCACTACATCGCCATGTTCGAATCCGGGATATCAATCAACCGCACCCCGGAACTGCATGCCGTCGCCACCCGCGCCATGGGGGTACTGGAAAAAGCGGCAGAGGAACTCAGCCAGCACATCCCGGCTGAAAAGCGGCCACCGCCGCAGATGTTCAGCGCCCACATCTGGGCCATGTCCCACGGGGTGGTTGAACTTTTCGCCCGCTCCAACCCCGGCACCAAAAGCCCCTTCCCGCCCGAGGACCTGCTGGAATCCGGTATCGGTATCTACCTGCGCGGCCTCGGCCTCATTGAACCGGATCGCTGACACATGGATGGAACCCTCGCCGTTATCTGGCTGATCACCAGCCTCGCCGATATGGGATTGAACGAATGCGCCTCTGGCTGCCTTGCCCAACGGGACGCCGCGTCTCGCTTCTGGGTGCAGGGCGGACAGGTGATTTTTCAGGAGGAAGAGATCGGCGAAGAAATCTATGTCGGTTATGACGCGCCACGCCGCTACGGGCCGTTCCAAATCACCTACGGTGCCTCAATCACCGATGAAGGGGCTGGATGGGTCGGTGCAGGGGCCAAATGGACGACACGCAATTTTTCGGATGGGCCATTCTTCATCGAAACCTCCTTCATGCCCGGACTATACGCCCAGGGCGACGGCCCCGACCTGGGTGGGGCCCTGCATTTCCGCTCAGCTTTCGGCGCGGGCTATATCTTCGACAATGGTGCGACGCTGACGGTCAGCTACGACCACCGCTCCAACGGTGATATCCAGGATCTCAATCCGGGTCTGGAAACACTCTCGGTGCGTTATGCGGTCAGGCTGAACTAGAGCGAAATCCCAAAAATCTGAATCAGATTTTTGATTTCAAGACAGATGCAACCGTTGCTCCTGTCTTGTCGCCGAGAAAATCTGCGTTGCAGATTTTACGGACGACGCTCTAAGCGGCGTCAAACGCAAGACTCTGTTAACGAATGAGCACCGCACGGTCCGTTACCGGCCATGTCCCGCCAAGTTGCCATACGCATGGCCGACGCAAGTCCGACGCTTTGCCGACACCGCATTTTCCATATTTTGCAGGGGTTAACAGGCCTGTTTTGAGATTCCGCGCCGATACCGACAAAACCGTTGCGCGCACGGTCAATTAAGCAATACCAAAGACCGCTCATCCCACACCACCCGCGTCGCGGCACCCACATCCAAAACCGGGCGTCCGATCACGTTTTTCATCGCGATATTCAGTGGTTTTTCAACACCTTGAACCCGCACATCGTAATAGGTCATGTCGCCATAATAAACGACCTCGTCCACCACCCCGTCGATCAACCGCAGATCGGTCGTTTCGCCATCAAAAAGCAGGCTGAGCGTTTCAGGCCGGATGCCAACAATCGCCTTGCCGATCGTCACCGGCTCCGGCACCTGATCCGGCGAAATTGTCACCCGTCCCAGACCCGATATCTCCAGATCAACGGGCTCGTTTGATGATCGCACCTCCACGTCAAGAAAGTTCATTTTTCCAATAAAATCAGCGACCTGCTGATTACGCGGACGACGATAAAGGGTCTCGGCATCCGCAAGTTGTCCGATCCGCCCTTCAAACATCACCGCAATCCGGTCGGACATCACCAGCGCCTCTTCCTGGTCATGTGTGACCAGGATGAACGTGATCCCCACATGGCGTTGCAGGCGCATCAGCTCCACCTGCATCTGTTCACGCATCTTCTTGTCCAGCGCCGAAAGCGGCTCATCCAGCAGCAGCACTTTCGGTTTCAGAATCAATGCTCTGGCCAATGCAACGCGCTGCCGTTGCCCTCCAGACAGGGCATGTGCGGCGCGCTTACCATAGCCATCCAAACCCACCATATCCAGCGCATCCTCAACCAGCGTCTGTTTCGCCTTGGTGTCCAAATCCGACCGTTTGCGCAGACCAAAGGCGACGTTCTCAGCAACGCTCAAATGCGGAAAAATCGCGTAGGATTGAAACACCATGTTCGTCGGGCGCAGATTGGCAGGCACGCCCGCCATATCCTTGCCACCAATGGTCACCAACCCGTTGGAAACACTTTCAAATCCCGCAATCGTGCGCAGCAGGGTTGTCTTCCCGCAGCCAGATGGGCCAAGCAGGGAAAAGAACTCGCCCTCGCCAATCTCAAGATCAATATCGCGCAAGGCGTGATAGTCGCCATAGTGCTTGTTAACACCCTTCAACGTGATCAATGGGGTCACAGAAACCCTCCCTTGTCCTTCACCCCGACACGCGCCATGCCACGGCGACGCAGGATTTCTGCGATTGTTAACAACAGGATAGACAGCGCAACCAGGATCGTGCCCAGTGCCATAACCACCGGCAAAGATTGTGGAAAGCGCAGCAAACCCCAGATATAGACCGGCATCGTCGGGCTCGACCCCGACAGGAAAAACGCGATGATGAATTCATCCAGGCTGATCGTGAAGGCAATCAGCATCGACGCAATAATCCCCGGCATCACCAGTGGCAAAGTGACAAGGCGAAAGGCTGAAAACCGGCTCTCTCCCAAATCCATCGCCGCCTCTTCCATCGACGGATCCAGGTTCTGAAACGCTCCATTAAGGATTGCGATAGAAAACGGTGTGCAGATAAGCACATGTGCCGCGATGATCGTCCAATTGGACAGCCCAAGATCAAGGATCTGCACAACCACCACCAAAAGCGACACGGCGACAATAATCTCAGGCAAAACAAGGGGTAACATGATGAACCCCATGATCCCGGCCTTCATGGGAAAGCGGTACATCGCACCCGCGCGCGCCGCACAGACACCCAGCAAAGTGGACAGAATCGATGTCATCACCGCAATGAAAAGCGAATTGCCAACAGCCGTATGCAATGCGCTGTTGGTCATCAGTTCACCAAACCACTTCGTCGTGCCCCCGCTCAGCGGAAAGGCAATGATCGTTGCGTCATTAAACGCGAAGATCGGCAGCAAAGCGATTGGGGCATAAAGGAAAATCAGATAGGCAATGGCATAGACACGCAGGCTCATGATCGCCCCTTCAACCATCGACGGTTCAGCAGAACAAAGACCAGCGAAATCGCCGAAACGCTCAGCATCGCGACAATGGCCAGCGCCGCACCCAATGGCGCGTTATTAAGCGCCAGAAACTGCGTCTGGATCATGTTCGCAATCAGCTTGCCGCCCGCCCCACCCATCAGCTCTGGCGTGACATAATCCCCGATTGTCGGGATAAAGACGATCAGAACAGCCGCCACAACACCCGGCATCGATAGCGGTAGCGTGACCCGCAGAAAGGTCATGAATTTGCTTTCGCCCAGATCCTGGCTTGCCTCCAGCAGCGAGCGATCGATCTTTTCCAGCGCCACGAAAATAGGCAGGATCGCAAAAGGGGCAAAGGCATGGGCCAGCGTGATGATCACGGCGTTCACATTATACAGGATAAAGGTAAGCGGCTCCTCGATCAGACCCAGATTGATCAGCCCGGTATTGATCACGCCGTTATAGCCCAAGATCACTTTCCACAGAAAAACCCGGATCAGATAGGATGTCCAAAAGGGGATTGTGATCAGGAACAGCCACAGCGATTTACGTTCTGGCCTGACATGGAACGACACGAAGTAAGCCACTGGAAATGCAAGGATAACCGTCATGATGGTCACACAGCCGGCCACGAATAACGACCGCTGCAGCAAGGCACCGTAGATCGGTTTTTCAGCGATCTCGCGGTAATTGTTGAGCGTAAATGTCGTATCTACCGCCATGAAATCCTGCGTCCAGAAACTGAACAACAGGATTGCCCCCAATGGAACTGCCAGCAGCGCCAGCGCATAGATCAAGGGCGGGCTGACCATCAGCAACCCCTGCCCGCCTTCCGTCGCTGTCAATCTGCGCCACATCTTCCGATGCTTTCCCGGCGCGACAAAAAGATCAATACGCAAGACACAGAATTTGCATCACGCGGCGCAACAGCTATGGTCATTTCAAACCCCGACCTTAGGAAAACCTGATGACCTGCGTCTTTGTCCAGATCCGCTGCAAACCCGGCACCACCTATGATGTGGCCGACGCCATTGCCCTGCGTGAAATCCATTCAGAGCTTTATTCAACCAGCGGCGATTTCGACCTGCTGATGAAGCTCTACATCCCCGAGGGCGAGGATGTAGGCAAATATATCAACGAAAACCTATTGGATATCAACGGGATAGAGCGATCCCTGACGACCCTGACTTTCAAGGCGTTCTAACGAAAAAGGCGGCCCAAACGGACCGCCCTTTCCAAAACATCTTGCCAGCAACTAGCGCTTGGAGAACTGGAAGCTCTTACGCGCTTTCGCTTTACCGTATTTCTTCCGCTCAACCACGCGGCTGTCGCGGGTCAGGAAGCCGGCCGCTTTCAGCGCCGGACGCAGGCTTGGGTCATAAAGCTGCAGTGCCTTGGACACGCCGTGCTTGACCGCTCCAGCTTGACCCGACAAACCGCCGCCTTTGACCGTGGCAACCACGTCAAATTGACCTGTCACGCCAGCGACCGAAAACGGCTGGGCGAGGATCATTTGCAGCACAGGACGGGCGAAATAGCTATTCATGTCCTTGCCATTGACAGTCACCTTGCCTGAACCCGGCTTGATCCAGACACGGGCAACCGCATCCTTGCGCTTACCGGTGGCGTAGGACCGGCCCAGTTCGTCGCGAACAGGTTCACGGGGGGCGGCAGTTTCAACCACAGGTGCATCAACAGCTTCGACGCCCTCGGCGACTTGGCCCAGCTCTTCGAGCGAGTTTACTTGATCGGCCATTATGCACTCCCCGGTGTGCCGGTTGTGTCGGCTTTATGCTGTGTACGTGTGTTCTTTTTGTTCATGGAGGCAACATCCAGAACTTCGGGCTTCTGGGCATCCATGCCATGTTCAGCGCCTGCAAAAACGCGCAGGTTTGTCATTTGCTTGCGGCTCAGCTTGCCACCGGGCAGCATGCGCTGAATGGCCTTCATCACAACGCGCTCGGGATGCGCGCCTTCCAGGATCTCGGCTTTGGTCTTGGATTTGATCCCGCCCGGGTGGCCGGTGTGCCAGTAGTAACGCTCATCACGCTTGTTGCCGGTCATCTGGATTTTTTCGGCGTTGATGACGATCACGTTGTCGCCCATATCCATGTGCGGCGTGAAGGATGGTTTATGCTTGCCGCGCAAGCGCATGGCGACGATCGACGCAAGACGGCCCAGAACAACGCCTTCGGCGTCGATCAGGATCCATTTCTTGTCGATATCCGCCGGGGTCGCGGTAAAGGTTTTCATATCTCACCAATATCGTTGGGGTGGCATCGGCCACGGAGGTCATTCAGATTGCGCCGTTATAGAGAGATGCGATTGGCAGTCAAGCGTCGCTTGCTCGAGTAAGTTTAGTAAAAACAATGCATTACAAATTAGGTATTATATTACCCCATAAATCACTCGACGTTAGTTATGCTGGTTCTCTTGCCAAACCGGATCCACCTGCCCACAAGTTTTGATCAGCGACTACAGGCATTCGGCACCCATGTTTCTTGATCTCCTTCTCCCCTATATCTTCGGGCTCATCTTACTGGCGGCCGCAACCCTTGTTGGGATTTATCCGGTCACAAAGCTGATCCAGATCTATGAAGGCAAACACGAGTTGAAACAAGGTTCAGCCGGCTGGCTCAGAACCGTGTCAGGCTGGTCGATGATCGCCTTCTGGATCATGACCACATGGTTTCTGGCAACAATCCTTGGCGACTGGTCCAGCAGCGGCGATCTGGAAGGAGCGATCAATCGGTCATGGTTGCGGTTGCGTATCCTGCTTGAGATCGCAGCCGCATTGGGTGATGACTGATGGCCCTGCGCGCAGCCCAATCCGATCTGCAATGCGCGGCATGCGGGGGGCAGTGCAGCTATTCCCCGTCTGATGCAGCGCTGAAATGCACAAGCTGCGGTGCCGTTCACCCGATTGCGCATGACACCAGCACCGATCCTGCGCGCGAATTCCACTATCACCCGGACACCGCCCACACCGAACAAACCATTCTGACCAACACCACAACCCATCAATGCCAGACCTGCGGGGGTGAGGTTGTGTTTACCGGTCCTGCCCTGTCAGAACGCTGCGCCTATTGCGATGGACCCGTTGTTCTCAAAGCACAGGAAGCCAGCTATCAGACCATGGGAGTCATCCCGTTCCGGATCACCGAGGCCGAGGCACAAGAGCGCGCACTGGCCTGGGTCAAGGCACGGCTGGCGGCCCCTGATGATCTGCCCGGTATCGTGTCGCAGGGGCGGGTTGCCGGGCTATATGCCCCATTCTGGACCTTTGATAGCCGCGAGGCCATCAATTACCTCGCCCGATACAGGGTCAAGCGGGGCAAGAACTGGGAAACCCGTTCGACCGGCGGCGATATGACCGTTGTCTTTGATGATCTGCTGATGCCCGCATCGCACCACATCACGCCGCTGATCCGCGACGGCATCCTGCATGATTTCCACCCTGACAGCTTGCGATCTTATGATCCGGCCTATCTGGCGGGTTTTGCCGCCGAACGGCATCATCAAAGCGTGGGCGAAGGGCTGGCCGCCAATGCCGCCGACAAGGATTTGCTGATCCGCAACCAGATCAAGAAGCGGATCAATAAAAACCGGATCATCGATCTGAGCTATAAGACCGATACAACCGGTATTCGCTACCGACGTATCCTGCTACCGGTCTGGATTCTGCATTATCACTATGGCGACAAACCCAAGAAGATCGTTGTCTGTGGGATTCACGGGCGCACCTTTGGCGAACGCCCGTTTTCGCGCCTGAAACTTGCCGGTTATGCCGCAGCAGTTTCAGCTGCCACCATCCTGATTGGATGGGTCTGGGGGGCGGCCCAGTTCATTTAGGTGCGGGCGGTATGGAATAGGTGAGCGAAGCGCGCGCCACCGGGGCCACCTGCCCTTCACTGAAAAGGATGGCATCACCAACGGCCAGCACCCGACCGAGTTTCAGCAGCCGTGTCTCGCAGATCATGTCAGCATGGGCCGCCGGTTTGCGCATGAAATCAATCGCACAATTCGTGGTCACAGCCAGTGCGACAGGCCCGATCCGGCCCAATATCGCCAGATACATGCCCACATCAGCCAGTGCGAACATGGACGGACCAGACACCGTGCCGCCAGGCCGCAGATGCCGCTCCGCCACTTTCAGCCGCACGCGCACGCCGCCCGGTGTCAGCTCTTCAATCAGAAAATCATCGCCAAGTTGCGGAAACTGCTCAGCAACGAAAGCTTCCAACTGCGGAATATCCATCTTGAGTTCCATATCGGCCTCCGCTGACTTAACCTTGGGTCAAATCAGCACGGGAGGGCGATGATGACAATCCTTGAACGCAGTGACGCGGCGTCGGTCGCGACGCTCACCATGAATGCGCCGGCGCGCCTGAACGCGCTGTCTGACGCGATGATCGCGACGCTGCACCATGCGCTTGACGGGATCGCCAACGATCCGGCTGTGCGGGTGGTGATCCTGCGCGGGGCCGGCAAGGCATTCTGTGCCGGCCACGATCTGAAGGAAATGCAGGCAGTCCGTCAGGCAGAGGATGGTGGTGCGGCCTATTTCAAGGACCTGTTCGACCGCTGTGCGGCACTGATGGCACGCGTTCAGTCCCTGCCCCAGCCAGTCATTGCGCAAGTCCACGGGATCGCCACGGCGGCCGGCTGTCAGCTGGTCGCGACCTGCGACATGGCGATATCGGACGACGAAACACGTTTTGGCGTCAACGGGGTGAATATCGGGCTGTTCTGTTCGACCCCTATGGTCGCGCTGACCCGCAACATCCCCCGCAAGGTCGCGTTCGAGATGCTGACCACCGGGCGGTTCATCAATGCCCGCGAGGCGCAGGACCTAGGCCTCATCAATCGCGCCGTGCATTCCGATGCGCTGGAGCGAGAGACACAAGAACTGGCCCAGTCTATCGCAACCAAACTGCCATCAGCCGTCAAAATCGGGAAGGAGGCATTTTACCAGCAAATTCAGATGCCTGTCGCAGATGCCTATCGTTTCACCGGGGATGTCATGGTGCACAATATGCTAGATCAGGACACTGACGAAGGGATCAACGCCTTTCTGGAAAAACGTGACCCGGACTGGAGTTAGAGCCCGTAGATGCCACCGAATTTATCCTCAAGATAATTCAAAAGCGGACCCTCATCCGGCGCCCTTCCAGCGGCGTGCTCGATCGTCTCCACCGGGCTGCGCAAGCCGCCGAATTGCTGCAGGCTCTCGCGCAGCCACCCTGTCGCCCGCGATGTATTACCATTGGCCAGATCATCATCCAGGCCGGACACATCCGCGCGCAGGGCGTCGTGCAAACACCCGGCATAGACATTGCCCAGCGTGTAGGTCGGGAAATAGCCAAATAGCCCTTCCGACCAGTGCACATCCTGCAGGACACCGTTTGAAGGTCTGTCGACCGCATAGCCAAAATCAGCCTTGAACCGGTCGTTCCAGGCGGCTTCCAGATCATCCACCGCCAAATCACCGGCGATCAATGCACGCTCCAGATCAAAGCGCAGCAAGACATGCAGATTATATTGCACCTCATCCGCTTCGGTGCGGATAAACCCGTCATGCACGCGGTTCACCGTGGCATAGAATGTCTCTTCATCCGCAATACCGAAATCACCGAAGGTGTCGCGCATTTGGCCGTAGAGCCAGCCGGTAAAGGCGCGGCTACGCCCCAGCTGGTTTTCATAGATGCGGCTTTGGCTTTCATGCACACCCATGGATACGCCACGCCCAAGCGGGGTCAGAAGGTGTTGATCATCAATACCTTGCTCATAGGTGGCATGGCCGACCTCATGCACGGTCGAGTAGAAGCAGTTGAAGGGATCCTCCGCGCTCGTCCGCGTGGTGATCCGCACATCCAAGCCTGAGCCAGAGGAAAACGGATGGACTGCCTTATCGATTCGACCGTTTTCCAGGCTGTAGCCGAAGGCCAGTGCCAGTTTCCTGGAAATCTCCAGCTGCCCGGCCTCGTCGAAGGTACCCGATATCGATGCGGGGGCGGGTTGATCGAGGATGGCCGCGCGCAACGCCACAAGCCGGGGCCTAAGCGCGTCGAACATGGCGGCAAGGCTGGCACCTGTGGCACCGGGTTCATAGTCGTCCAACAATGCGTCATATGGGTCAGCGTCACCGGCAACGGCGGCAGCCTCTTCTTTCCTAAGGTCCACAACCTTTTGTAAAATAGGCAGAAAAGCGGCGACGTCTTCTTCTGCTCTGGCCTGCGCCCAGATACGATGGGCCAGCGATGTTGTCTTGGCCAGTTCCGCTGCAAGCCGCGCCGGCACTTTTGCGGTCCGTTCGTAGCTGCGCCTGATCTCGCGCAGGTTCGCCGCCGCGATATCATCAGCGGCCTCTGCCTTTTCCAGCCACTCGCCGACGCGCGGGTCGATCCGGCGGGCGTGCAGGATGTTGGCCATGGCGCCGTGTTCTTCGGATCGTTGCGGTGTCGCCCCCTCTGGCATGACGGTTTCCTGATCCCACCCAAGCCGACTGGCAATTTGGCTAAGCGCCTCAGTTTCCCGCTGAAACGCCATAAGGTCTTGATATGCTGACATTATTTAGCCTCGGACGGATTGTGGAATGGGGTATTGCGCCAGAAAACGGCCACGCAGGATCATCGCCCAAAGCAGGACTGCGCCGAACTGATGCAGGATCGCGATGTGCCATGGTGCGGAATAGATGACGGTCACGATGCCCAGCAACATCTGGATGAACATCATCGCGATGACCATGTTGAACGCGGCCTGCGTGCGCCGGTTCGCCGATTTGCGCGCCCGCAGCCAGACGAAAATACTGAACAAAAACAAAATGTAACCGGCCATTCTGTGCATGAACTGCACAAGCCCCGCATCCTCGAAAAAGTTGCGCCAGATCGGCTGCAGATCAAACGGCTGTGGCGGCAGGAAACCCCCAGCCATCAGCGGCCAGTCGGGATAGGCGCGGCCTGCGTCGATCCCGGCCACCAGTGCGCCGATCAGGATTTGCAGGAACGCGAAACCGATTAACACGTTGGAAAGACGTGATAATCCGGCATCGGCACTGCGGCGCGCCTGAAGCAGTTCGGCCTGTGTGCGGCCCAGCCGATAGATGTACCAGGCGATGAAACTCAAGATGACAAAGGCCAGCCCAAGATGCGTGGCAAGCCGGTAAGAGGCGACATCAAGCATGCCTTCACGCAGGCCGGATGACACCATCCACCAGCCGATGAAGCCCTGCAATCCGCCAAGCGCGCCGATGAAAAGAAGCCTGCCGGTCCAGCCGGTCGGGATCTTTTTCGTCGCAAGAAATAACAGGAATCCTGCCGCCCAGACCACGCCAATGACCCGGCCCAATTGCCGATGCCCCCATTCCCACCAGTAGATGACCTTGAATTCTTCCAGGGTCATCCCTTTGTTTTGCAATTGATATTCGGGAATCGCGCGGTATTTGTCGAACTCTTCGGTCCACGCCTCTGCCGATATCGGGGGCAGTGCACCGGTAACCGGTTTCCATTCGGTGATGGACAGACCGCTATCGGTCAGCCGGGTTAAACCCCCGACGGCGATCATGATCACGACCAATGCAAAAAGCACCATCAGCCAAATGCGGATCGCACCCCGCGCGCCTTGCCCCGCCTTGTCGATCCCGCCGGGCGTGGCGGTTTGTTTGGGGGTTTCGCCGACCTCTTCAAAGATGCTGCGCTTGGATGGCATGGTTGCTCCGCAATTGCTTGGCCGGAACCTATGTCTGACGCCGGGCGGCTGCAAGCGTCAGGATGCCGCGCGAGGCCAAAACGGGCGGTCGGCCTCGCGTCGGATTTGCGTCGGCAAAACGTCGGACCCCAACGAGCGCTTGGCGGACCGCATATTAACCTTTATCGCGTTCTTTCCAGCGGACCATCTGCCGCATGATCCCATGCAGCATCTGCACGTCCGCCCGCGTCAGCGGCATCCGCGACCACAGGTTGCGCATGTTGATTTTCATGTTCGCCGCCTTGTGGTCGGGAAAGAAGAAGCCAGCCTGATCCAGCCGTTCCTCGTAATGATCAGCCAGCTTTTCGATTTCGATCTGTTCGGCCCAGTCACCAAGTGCGTCGACACGCGTCGCCTCCGCCGGGACGGTATCGCGCCGCCATTCATAGCCGGTCAGCAGCACACATTGCGCAAGGTTGAGCGACGGGAAATCCGGATTGACCGGGACCGAGATGATGGCGTTGGCGCGTGCGATGTCATCGTTTTCCATTCCCGCCCGTTCGGGGCCGAACATGACTGCGACCCTTTCGCCCGCTGCAATCCGCGCGCGCGCGTCCTGCATCGCAGCCTCTGGCGTGAAGACGGGTTTGGTCAGCCCGCGTGGCCGCGCGGTGGTGGCGTAGACGAATGAGCAATCACCAATCGCGCCGGCGGTGTCGTCAAACAACTGTGCTTCGTCCAGTAACCGCCCGGCCCCGCTGGCCATCGCCACCGCCTTTTGGTTGGGCCAGCCATCGCGCGGGTCGACGATGCGCATCCGGTCCAGTCCGAAATTCCACATCGCCCGCGCGGCTGCCCCGATATTTTCGCCCATCTGGGGCCGGATCAGGACAAAGGCAGGTTGTGGATGAGGGGTTGGCATGCTGGTTCCTTTTGGTGGTCGCGGCGTGATACGCTGCGCCAAATCGCAAGGCAAGGAGGGGGTCATGGCCTATGATGAAGGGCACGCGGAACTGATGCGTACCGAACTGGCTGATGAGGTGGGGATTTCAGAGAAGAAGATGTTTGGCGGCTTATGTTTCCTGAAACATGGCAACATGATCTGTGGCGTGCATCGTGGCGGTGGCATGGCACGGGTTGGCAAGGCGGCTGAGGCCGAGGCGCTACAGATTAATGGAGTGGCAGAGCTGTCCTTTACCGGGCGCAAGATGGGTGGGATGGTCGATATCTCTGAAGATCTCATCGCTGATGATGCCCGCCGCACGCAGATCGTGAAAATGGCACTGGCCTATGCGTCATCGCTGCCACCCAAGGCATAGCCAAGCCTGCCAATCCCGGTTACAAACGCCCGCAACGCAAGAATAATTCCGGAACGCCCCGATGTCGGACGCCCAAGATGCACCGCAAATCTATCTGATCACCCCGTCAGAGTTTGACCTTTCCACCTATCCCGATCAACTGGCCGCCTGTCTTGACGCGACCGAGGTCGCCTGCGTGCGGCTGGCGCTTGGCACCAAGGATGATCTGCGCATTTCCAAGGCGGCTGACGCGCTGCGCGAGGTGACCCATGCCCGTGATGTCGCACTGGTCATCGACAGCCATATCCTGATGGTGGAACGGCTGGGTCTTGATGGTGTGCATCTGCCTGATGGTGCACGGTCGGTCAAGAAAGTCCGCAAGGAACTGGGTCCGGACGCCATTGTGGGCAGCTTTTGCGGCAATTCCCGCCATGATGGCATGACTGCTGGTGAGTTGGGCGCGGATTATGTGAGCTTTGGCCCCGTTGGTGTGACGCCCTTGGGTGATGGCCGTCAGGCCGAACTGGAGCTGTTTGAATGGTGGTCGCTGATGATCGAGGTGCCGGTTGTGGCCGAAGGGGCGCTTGACGCCGACCTGATCCGGGCCTTGGCCCCGCACACGGATTTCTTCGGGATCGGTGATGAGGTTTGGGCGCAGGATGATCCTGTGTCAGCCCTGCGCGATTTACGTGTCGCTATGGGCGGTTAGACCAGCGCGCACCTGTTCTTCGAGCGTTTTGGCCAGTGTCTTGCGGTCGGTGAAGACCGCCAAACTGTTTGGATCATGGTAATGGACGCTCACCCCACCCTGCCGTGGCGCTGACAGCACGCCAAGCAGATGCGGGGCCAGTTCCATATCCCCCCACCATCCGTAAAAGCGTGGATTAACGCCGACAGGTGCCTCATAATTCAAGGTCACGGGCTGTAGTTGCAGCTGATCAGCGAGCGCGGGATCGAAGAACGCCCCAAACAGCGCGGGTTTGAACGGCAGCACCCGCCGCCCGTCGGTAGAGGTGCCTTCGGGAAAGAACAGAAGTTTGTGCCCTGCCGCAAGCCTGGTGCGGAAGAGGTCGATTTGCGCTGCCACCTCGCGCCGGTCCCGTTTGATGAACACCGTGCCCGTGGCCCGGGCCAGCCAGCCGATACCGGGCCAGCCTGCGACCTCGGCCTTGGCGACGAAATAAATCCGTTTGCGCGCGTTCAGCGCTAGAATATCCAGCCACGAGACGTGATTGGACACGACGGCACCGGGGCCTTGCATGGGCACGCCGATGGCCTGGTATCGCATCCCGAGGATGCGAAAGGCATTGCGGCAGACAAATTGGGTGATGTGCGGGGTGATGGGACGGCGTTGCCCAAAAAGCGGCCATTCGACCAGCCGAACCATAAGCAGGATCAGAAGCCCGCCAAAGACAAGCAGGCCCAAAGGTATCCCGCGCCGCGCCACCCTGACCCAGCCCATGGGACTGACCGGTGGCAATGCTGGGTCGTCATCGCTGTACCAAACGTCAGGCAAGCCCCTGGCCCCGTTCATAGACACGCCGCTGCATCGCGCCGACCGCGTCGGTGGGCAGGATCAGGCAGATATCGGTTGTGTTGAACGCCTGATCCACGAAGGCGCCGTCGCCCACCACACCGCCAAGCCGCAGATAGGCCTTGATCAGGGCCGGAATGGCGCGCGTCGCCGCCACCTTGTCGATCTGGTCGGTGTCGCACATGTTCATGGCACGCGCCCCAGGCGGTCGCGCTGTCACCCGCAAATGTTCCGGGGCCAGATGCCGGTCATGCAGCAGGCTGAGCGGTGCAGCCAATGCGTTGACATCGGTGCCATGGAAAGAGGCCACGCCAAAGAGGATGTCGACGTCATTGTCCTCCACGAAATCTGCCAGCCCGGACCACAGATGCATCAGGCCAGGACCGCGCCGATAGGCCGGATGCAGGCAGGACCGCCCCAGTTCCAAAAGCGTTTGACCAGTCGCTTTGAGCGGGGTCAGATCATACTCATCTTCACAATAATACTGCCCAGCCGCTGCTGCACCTGCAGCTGTCATCACCCGGTAGACCCCGACAATCTGGTCATCCGCCACCCGGGTCATATCGCGCAGGATGATGTGGATCGCGTGATCATCGAACCGGTCACGTTCCAGCCGGGCCGCGTGGTCAACCATTGGGCCGGTGCCGCCCAGTTCTTCGATAAACACGCGGTAGCGCAGTTTCTGGGCTGCTGCGATCTCTGCCTTAGTCTGCGCGATGGAGGTTTTGAAAAGAGGTCCGTGCCGGTTCATCTGTCTGCGGACCCTTTTGCCTGCGCGATTTTTCTAGGAGTGTGGTAACCTTTTGGCAACCAATTCCTCGCTAGCTGGGAGTTACGAACGTTGACAGAAAACCCCTGCGTGCTACCCATGGTTGAACCGATTTACGTGGATCCGATCAAGATGAGCGTGACCTGCGTCGCATCAATCACAACCTTGCCTGCCTCGCGGAAGTTCACGGTGATCTTGCCGCCGATGTTTGATTGTACCTGCCCGACGCCCCAACCGGGTTGCTGCGGGTGCTGCACCAGCATGCCCGGTGTCAGCAATGCGTTGATATCTGACATGTCTTTCCCCTCAGGACGGAGTTTGCCCCATGCCCACTGATCTTGCAGCACTGGTCGGCTCGCGCATCTGCCATGACCTTATCAGCCCTATTGGCGCGATCGGCAATGGGGTTGAGTTGCTGGCCCTGACCGATGGCGGTGCCGGGGCCGAAATGGACCTGATCAGCGAGAGTGTTCAAAACGCCAATGCCCGGATCAGGTTTTTCCGCATGGCATTCGGGGCCGCCGGTGCAGATCAGATTGTTGGGCCGTCAGAGGTGCAATCGATCCTGGCGGCCGTCGCGCAGGGTGGACGGTTCATTTATGACTGGCAGATCGCGGAGGATCAGCCGCGCCGCGATGTGCGCTGTGCCTTTCTGATGTTGCAATGCTTTGAAACCGCTATGCCGATGGGGGGTAACGTTCATATTGATCTGTCAGGGGGCACTTGGACGCTGCGCGCCCAGGGTCAACGTATGAAGATTGATGCCGCACTGTGGGATAGCCTGACAAATCGTCATCATCAGGTGGATCATAAGGCGGCACAGGTCCAATTCGCCCTGCTGCCGGACGTATTGGCAGAAGCAGGGCGCGCGCTGCGGCTTGATCTTCACGAGGATCGTATCGTCGCGCGGTTCTAGGGCCGCACTGTTCCGTCACCCGTGACAAGATATTTGAAGCTGGTCAGTTGTACCGCCCCAACCGGCCCGCGTGCATGCAGTTTGCCTGTGGCGATCCCGATCTCGGCCCCCATGCCGAATTCACCGCCATCGGCAAACTGGGTCGAGGCGTTGCGCATCAGGATCGCACTGTCGAGTTGATGAAAGAACCGTTCAGCGATGGCATCATTTTCGGTGATGATCGCGTCGGTATGGTTTGAGCCATATTGGCGGATATGCGCAATCGCGTCATCAACCCCATCCACTACCTTTGCAGCGATGATCATATCGAGGAACTCTTTGCCAAAATCGTCTGGTTGTGCGGCCACACTGCCTTTCAGACTGGCATCCGCCCGGACCTCGACGCCCGCATTCATCAGCGCTTCGGTCAGCACGTCACCATGCGTGTCATGAAAGGCTTTATCGACCAGCAGCGTCTCAGCCGACCCACAGATACCCGTGCGCCGCGTCTTGGCGTTCAGCACAACCGCCTTGGCTTTTTCCAGATCGGCGTCACCGTCGACATAGACGTGGCAGATGCCTTCCAGATGGGCAAAGACCGGCACCCGCGCCTCGCGCTGTACCAGACCAACAAGGCCCTTGCCGCCGCGTGGGACGATGACATCGATATGGTCGGTGGCCTGCAGCATGGCCGTGACAGCGGCGCGGTCGCGCGTCGGGATCAGTTGAATGGAGGTTTCCGGCAGCCCCGCCGATGCAAGCCCAGCCACAAGGCAGGCATGGATCGCCTGACTGGAATGAAAGCTTTCCGAGCCACCGCGCAGAATAACCGCGTTGCCGGATTTCAGGCAAAGCGCACCGGCATCAGCCGTCACGTTCGGGCGGCTTTCATAGATCACGCCGATCACCCCGATGGGTGTGCGCACCCGCTGGATATGCAGGCCGTTGGGCTGTGTCCATTCCTCGGCCACCTCACCGACCGGGTCGGTTTGACCGGCGACCGCGCGCAACCCATCAACCATGCCCTTGATCCGGTCCTTGTCCAGCATCAAACGGTCCATCATCGCAGGTGACAGGCCCTTTTGGGCGCCGAAAGCCATGTCCTGTTTGTTTGCGGCAATGATAGTCGCGCGCTGGTCCCAGAGGGCATCCGCCGCCGCATTCAGCGCGTTTTCCTTGGCCTCGGCCGAGGCAGTCGCGAGTGTCGCCGCAGCTGCACGGGCCCTTGCCCCGATTTGGGTGATCATAGGTCCAATTGCGTCGTGATCGTTCATAGCGATATCCCCTAAAGCACCATGTCGTCGCGATGTACCAGTGCTGCGCGCCCGTCATACCCCAAAACGGTGACGATGTCAGCGCTGCGGCGGCCCATGATTTGTCGTGCTTCGGCGCTAGTATAGCGGATCAGCCCGCGCCCCAGTTCCGGACCGTCCGCCGCGACAATGGTCACCATGTCACCGCGCCCGAAACTGCCGTTCACATGGGTCACACCTGCAGGCAGCAGGCTTTTGCCGCGGCTCAGTGCATCCTGCGCGCCAGCGTCGATGGTAATCGTGCCCCGCGGCTTCATCGCAGAGATCCAGCGCTTTCGGGCGGTTTGTGGGTCTGTTTGCGCGGCGAACCAGGTGGCGGGCGCGCCGTTTTCCAGTTTGCCCAACGGGTAAAGCGCCGTACCGAGGGCAATGGCCATGTTGCACCCCGCCTCTGTCGCGATGCGCCCGGCCATGACCTTGGTGATCATGCCGCCCTTTGATAGCCCATTGCCCGCGTCACCTGCCATCGCTTCGATTTCAGGCGTGATTTTTTCAACGTGATCAACGTGTTTTGCGGCGCTGTTGATCTTTGGGTTCGCTGTGTAAAGCCCATCCACGTCCGACAGCAGGATCAGTTGATCCGCGCCGATGGTGACGGCCACCTGTGCAGCCAGCCGGTCATTATCGCCATAGCGGATTTCATCGGTGGCAATCGTGTCGTTTTCGTTCACGATGGGCGTGACGCCCAGTCCTAGCATGGTTTCCATGGTCGCGCGGCTGTTGAGATAGCGCCGCCGATCTTCGGAATCTTCAAGCGTGACAAGGACCTGGCCTGCGATAATCCCATGAGGTGCCAGTGCTTCTTCATAAGCGCGCGCCAGTTTGATTTGCCCCACCGCGGCAGCGGCCTGGGATTGTTCCAGCGCCAGCGATGTCAGCGGCAGCCCAAGCACGCCGCGCCCCAGGGCGATGGAGCCGGACGAGACAAGGATCACGTCCGTCCCGCGCGCCCTGATCCGGGCCACATCACTGGCGAGCGAGGTCAACCAGTTCTGGCGCAACTGGCCCGTCTCTGCGTCGACCAGAAGCGCCGAGCCGATCTTGACCACCAGTCGTTTGGCATCGGTCAAGGCTGCCATGTGGTGTCTTCCCCGGCTTCCTCCTCCGCCGCTTTGCGATGGCGTAGGCGGTTTTCGTCGATTTCGGCCCTGAGCGCGCGCAGCACATCGGGGATCCCTTCCCGGCTGACGCCGGACATCTGCATCACAGGGCCTTGCGCAACAGCCGCGATTTCATCGGTGAGAAAGGCGCGTTCCTCTTCATCCAGAGCGTCGATTTTGTTCAGCACCGTGATGCGCGGCTTTTCGGCGAGTGCGCCGCCATAGGCCTCGAGCTCTGTGATGATCGTGGTCAGGTCGCCCGCTGGATCGCCGGATGTGCCGTCGATCAGGTGCAGCAGGACCGCGCAACGTTCCACATGACCAAGAAAGGTGTCACCCAGCCCCCGCCCTTCGGAGGCACCGGCGATCAGGCCGGGGATGTCGGCCACGACAAATTCCACATCGTCGATACCAACGACGCCGAGATTGGGGATGAGGGTCGTGAAGGGATAGTCGGCGACCTTCGGCCGGGCGTTGGATGTCGCGGCCAGAAAGGTGGATTTGCCTGCATTGGGCATACCCAGCAGGCCCACATCCGCGATCAGTTTCAGCCGCAGCCAGATTGTGCGTTCAATTGCCTCTTGCCCCGGATTGGCGCGGCGCGGCGCCTGATTGGTGGCCGTCTTGAACCGCAGATTGCCCCAGCCGCCATTGCCGCCCTTGGCGATGACCACGCGCTGGCCGACCTCTGTCAGGTCGGCGATCAGGGTTTCCTGATCTTCGTCAAGGATTTCGGTGCCGACGGGGACGCGCAGGATCTTGTCGTCACCATCCTTGCCGGTACGCTGGCTGCCCATGCCGTGCTGGCCGTTGCCGGCAAAGAAATGCTGCTGATAGCGGAAGTCGATCAGGGTGTTCAGGCCATCCACCGCCTCGACGATGACATCACCGCCGTCGCCGCCATCGCCCCCATCGGGCCCACCATATTCAATGAACTTTTCGCGCCGGAACGAGATACAACCCGCACCACCGGCACCGGACCGGATGTAAACCTTGGCAAGGTCGAGGAATTTCATGGCGCATGGGCTTTCTGGACTATTCAGCCGCTGCGATAGTCCATTCTCCGCGGCTTCTCAAGCCGTCCCAGTGGGTGCGGGTCAACAGATACTTGTGGCAGGCTGTTGCTTCGTCCCGGGCCTTGGCGTGCTGCACCTTGGTGCTGAGTTGCGAAAAGCTGAGCTTTTCAAGCACACGGTCGGACGCGCCGTTGTCGTGCCACGCGCTGGCGGTGATCCGGGTCAGTGCGGGGTCGCGAAAGGCCTCGTCCACTGCGGCCTTGCCCACATAGGTGGCGATCCCCCTGCCCCAATGCGATTTTTTCAAGCAATAGCCAAGGTCGCCGTCGGTGACCCCCATTGTCCCAATCAACATGTCACCGTCAAAAATGCCCCAGACAAATCCGTCGCCTTCATAGGGCTTGCTGCGGCTGGCGGTAAAGTCACGGTCAGGCGGCCAGGGCCAGCTGCCGAGCTGGCGCACGACCTCCCAGTCGCTGACGATCTCGTGCAGCGCGTCAGCGTCTTCGGGGCGCAAGGTCCGGTAGCTGATACCGTCCAATGCTGTTCCGACATGTGCATGGTCTTCTGGTTTTGCCATGACCGAATGGATCATCCCGCTTGTGGTCCTGTTGAGTTAACATCGTGATGGGACAATCTGGCCAATTTTTGTCGCGTTTCACAACCATACGCCCGGACACAATACCGTGGGTCGCCGTGAGGTTGAAATCACGCGACTAGCGCAGGTTTGTGTCCTCCCAGCGTGCACGGGTTAGTTCCATGCTGCGGCCTGGCACAGCACATCCGCGCGCCTTCGAAAAATGTTCGTGTGGACCCACATCAACAAAACCCAGTTTTTCCAATACGTTCCGGGATGAAGTGTTGTCCACGAAGTGACTTGATTTGACCAGATCAATGTCGCTGTCGGCGAAGTGATCAGACAGAACAGCCATTCCCGCCTCCGTCGCGTAACCCTTGCCCCACTGATCCTGCGCCAGCCAGTAGCCCAGTTCGGTATCAAGACCGATGGTGCCGACGAAATCCTCGCCCGCCCAGATCAGGCGGGCGTTGAACCTGCCAGTCGCGTTTTCATTGATGAACCACTCGGCGTCGGTGATGCCGTAAGGGAACGGTACAACCGCCAGCCAGCGGCTGATGGCAAAGTCATTCAGCGCCTTGGTGATCACCCGGGCATCCCGCAGCTCTGGCGGACGTAGCAGCAGGCGTTCCGTCCGCAACGTGCTGGCGGTCATCCCTCAGTCTTGAGGGTATATGTCCAGGTCGGCACAGTCGCCCCGCGCGCCACGGAAAATGCCTCCGCATCGCCCAGATAATCAAAACCGCAATTGGTCAGTACACGGGCCGAACCCGGATTGTCCTGAAACACCTCGGCAAAGATGCGGTCTGATTTATGCGGGTTTGTCGCGATCAGCGTGCGCACCGCTTCGGTGGCAAAGCCGGTGTTCCAGAATGCAGGCGCGATCCAGTAGAAAATCTCGGATTGGTCACGATCCATCCGCTCAAGGCTGATCAGCCCCAAGGCTTCCGCATGACCATGGGCAGAGCCGTCGATGACCCAGACATCTTCGGTCCGGTCAGGTTGGCTGGCGCGTTCGATCATCGCCTCGACCGTGCCGGGAGGGAGCGGATGCGGCATTGCACGGGTGCCACGGGCCACACGATCATCAGCAGCATACATGGCAATCAACCCGGCGTCAGATTTGCGGCAAGGGCGCAAAATGAACCGGTCCGCCTGGATTGTGTCCTGCACTGTGATTTCCTCGTGTAACATCGTTTTCCTCCTCAAAACCGAACCGATCTATAATGCCCGTTTATTCCAACATGGTGGCAAAACTATGAATGAAAAAGGGGACCGGTGTTCACCGATCCCCTCAAATGCGTTACCTGAGACTTTCGGCTTATTCAGCGGCCTCCGCCACTGGGAGAACCGAAATAAAGGTACGGCCTTTCAGGCCTTTATGAAATTTGACTGCACCTTCGGCGGTTGCAAAAATCGTATGATCCTTGCCCATGCCGACGCCATTGCCGGGCCACATTTTGGTGCCGCGCTGACGCATGATGATGTTGCCGGGGACGACAGCTTCGCCACCAAACTTTTTCACGCCAAGGCGACGACCGGCTGAGTCGCGCCCGTTACGGGATGAACCGCCTGCTTTTTTATGTGCCATTGGTTTTCTTCCTTAGCCTTTTGCCAGTTCTTTGGCCTGGTCGATCCAGCCTTCACGCTCGATCCGGCCTTTGAACGACAGTTTCTCGTCCATAGCAGCTACGTCTGCATCCGTCCATGCGGCGATCTGCGCGAATGTCGTGACACCAGCCTCATGCAGCTTTTTCTCAAGCGCGGGGCCGACACCGGACAGTTTCTTCAGATCGTCAGCGCCTTCGGATTTCGCAGGCGCGGCTTTCTTTTCTGCCTTTGGCTTTTCGGCCTTGGGCTTTTCAGCCTTGGGGGCCTCTGCTTTGGCTTCTTTCTTCGGCGCGGCTTTCTTTGCAGCAGGCTTGGCTGCAGGTGTCGCCACCATGCCGGCACCCGATACAGCGGCCATCACGCCGGACTTGTCAGCGCCTTTTTCAAGGATGTCAGCGATCCGGACCAGTGTAAGTTGCTGACGGTGGCCTTTCTTACGCTGGCTGCCGTGCTTACGGCGGCGCTTGACGAAGTTGATCGTCTTTTCGCCCTTGATCTGATCGATCACCTCGGCCTGGACGCCTGCGCCCGCGACCAGCGGTGTGCCCACGGTGGAGCCGACCATCAGAATCTCGTTGAATTGGATTTTGTCGCCAGCCTGTGCTGCCAGCTTTTCGACGCGCAGAACGTCACCGGATGTGACCTTGTACTGCTTGCCGCCGGTTTTGAGAACCGCAAACATCTGTTATTCCTTCGTTTTCCGCGTCTCTGAGGCCCCGGATCAAACCGGCGTTTGGTGCCTGTGGACTGCGCGCCCGTGGGCGTGTTTTCGCATAAGCCCCAGCAAATACCTTGCTGAGATGGCGGCTTATGTGACCAATACCCCTGTAAGTCAAGCACAAAGAAGGCGAAAAAGCCCATGTATCGCGCACTGATCCCCCTGACACTCATCGCTGCCTGCAGTGGAGAGGCCAACCATCTGGGCAATCCGCTGCTGCTGCCCATATCCGGCCTGAGCACGGCGGCTGAAAATGCAGTCTATAACCGGCGGCGCGGTCAGGTGGAGCTGATCGTCAAATCCAACTTTCCCGGCATCATCGACGAAATTCAGGCAGGCGGCGGCCCTGCCCTGACCGAGGCGATGGATGCCGCCGGTATTCCGCCGGGTGACCGCCCTGCCCGCATTCTGCAAATGCAGGGTGATCTGGGGCTTTATGCCCAGAACCCCGGTGCGCTAGTTGTCGCGCTGATGGTCTATGCCAACTAGGCGGCGTCCGCCTAAAGCTCCTGACTGATCATGAACCGCGACACGCCCAGCCCGAGCGCGCGTGAGATATCATCGAACATGCCGTTGAACGCTGTGAACAGGGCTGCATTCAGGTCCTGCCCAGCTTCGGTCTCTGAAAAGGCGATATAGGCCTGCAGCTCCTCGTCCGACAGCGGCTGGTAGGCCATCAGCAGAAAGGAATAGACCCATTCAGCGGTATCGCTGCGGATCTCGTCTTCTTGCGCCCAGACATCCTGCAAGGCCAGTTCCGCTGTCACCCCTTCGGGCATGGCTCCACCATCGATCAGCCCCATATAGAAGGCGTAGTTCGAATTCAGCGCACCCACCACGTTGGTTTCGATCAGGTCATTGGCGTCTACGAAGGCTTCGATCATCTGGAAACGCGGTGTTTCGTCCATGGCGGCAATGGCGGCGCTGTCCTTGCTTGCCTCTTCGACCGCGTCGTCCAGCAAAGCCTCGCGCGCGCTGACTTCAAGGTTGATGATCGTCTGTCCCGGCTCGGTCGTGTAAAAGGCGAGCATGGCATCAAGATCGTCACCTTCCAGTTCTTCACCGAAAATGGCGCGCACTTCCTCTTGCATCATGTCCACATCATAGATGTCGGACACCAGCGCATCCCAACGCGCGCTTTGTCCGCCGGGCAGCATGTCCTGCGCGATCGTATCCCCATATTCCAAACCTTCCGCACGCATGACCTCCAGCATCTGCGGCAGGCCAAGCGCCTCGAAAAGTGCATCCGTCTTTTCGGTTCCCGTGTCCTGTGCAAAGGCTGGTAACCCGGCCAGGGCAAGGGTTGCAGCCAAAACAGGGCCGGCAAGATTGAGCATCGGATTTCCTTCCAAGAACGGTGTTAGTCTGTTGATATGTCTCCGCCGGGCAGTTTCCAAGGGGACTGACGGAATTGTCAGTCAGCGTCGATTTGGCCTTGCACACCTGTCATGCGGGCATTACGACGCCACCACCCCGCGGAGAGGTGCCGGAGTGGTCGAACGGGGCGGTCTCGAAAACCGTTGTGGGTGCAAGCCCACCCAGGGTTCGAATCCCTGTCTCTCCGCCACAAACCCCATTCTAGCCATAAAAAACAGATACTTGGAGAAATTGAGTTTCGAGTTTCCAACAGATTTCCAAAGTTGCGTTTGCTGCGATTGGAAAAATGCATGACCTGACGTCAGCCCAAACGAAAACCCCGCCACCATGTCGAGACACGGCAACGTGGCGGGTCATTCCCCTGATTTCAGTCTGAGTGAAACCGGAGCAAGCTGAGAATATCAGGCTTACGTCAGTTTATGAAACGTAAACCGACCGGGCGCGCCAGCCGCATTGCTTGCTTTGCAGGCTTCGGTCTTGGCTAAGCAGGACAAACCAGGACCCTGGTAACGAAGGTCAGCTTTCGCGGCCTGCACAGATTCCAGCTGTATTGCGGCGAATGCACACTCATCGCCGGACCTGCAGACACGCAAAGTCTGCTTCGGGCTGACACCAGTCGACCAACTGAACTTGTCGGATGTCGGCAGCGAGCCCAAGCTGATGTTCAGCGAATGGCGTCTCATGTTCCGAGTCATATACACTAACGGAGATTCGAACTCTTGGCTGACTGTAGAAGTTGCACATGCAATAACGCCACTTATGGAACAAGAGCCGACCAGATGGACCTATAGGCGCATCAATCACAAGCTAGGTTTGGAAACATCCGAATGGCTTGGGAGCGGCAGCCCATCTTTATCGGCGCATTTTCATGACGAAATACAGATATCAGTCGTTCAGGACGGCCACCGCGTTTTCCAGATTGGACGGCAGTGTATTCATGTTCCAGCGGGTCAGTTTGTCATCATCCCGGCTGGCACCCCACATCGCTCGCATGGGCAAAACGGTACACTGACCAAAAGCCGCGACATCTTTCTTGATCCTGCTTGCGCTTTGATTGAACGTCAATCATCGGTCCTGACCGGATCAGTGTCCGACCGATACAACAATGATGATGGTGTTTCCATAGAGGAGGTTCTTCATAAGATAAGCTCGAACAAGGTGTCAGAGCTGAAACTGCATTTGCAGAGTTCCTTGTCAGATGACCTGATCGAAGCCATCAGCGACGGTGACATCCCCGTCACAAAGCTCGCTCGTTTTTCATCCCTCAGCCGCGAAGGGTTCATTCGTCGATTTGCACGAGAGATCGGGATGACGCCGCACGCATATCGCTTGGCCACGCGCGCGACCCAAGCCCGCTCGCTACTGCGCAGGTGCTTGACGCCAGCTGCCGTAGCCCATGAATGCGGATTTGCCGATCAAAGTCACTTGGGCCGGGTTTTTAAGAGGAATTTCGGGACAAGCCCGGGTGTCTACCGGAAAGCCTGGCAGCCCTGACCGGTATCACTTTTGTTCCAGACAAGCCGCTTAAGACTGATAGTCTATCGACTTGTGAGAACAACGATTTGACAGGCCCGAGATGCAGGCATTACTTTTCGAGATGACGCCGCGTGCTGGTCACGAGGACGACTACTTTCGGCACGCTGCGATGCTGCGCCCCATTCTCATGGAACATGACGGTTTGCTGTTTATCGAGAGGTTTAAATCTTTGGCTCGCCCAAATGTCATTCTGTCTCATTCACTTTGGCGCGATGAAGCATCAATCGCCCGGTGGAGAACCGACCGCCAACACCACAAATCCCAATCTGCCGGACGGTTCAAACACTTCGCAGACTACCGTATTCGCATCGCGCATGTTCTGCAGCATGTCGCCCAAGGCGAACCGCAGAAGAACTGGCCCAAAGATGGCGCATATAATGACGCGGGTACAACACCTAACCGCTTTCTCACGATTACCCGAACCAATGAGATACCGGACATCGAAAGCATTGAAGTGTTTGAAAGCGTGACCGAGGCGAATTCCTATCTGATGGTCGCTAGCGTTTTCAGCGAGAGTGAGGGGCGATCCATGGTCGAAAAGGCCGATGGTGACGATACGGTCATAAGTGCATTGTCGAGCCGCGTGTCCAGGGATTACGGGATGTTTGAGCGTGCCGAAGCCCCGCAGTATTTTGGGCCGGTCGGGCACCAAGAGTAACGTAGCGATTGACGACCGTTCCGGGAAATGGGCCATTTACGCTGATGTAACTTGGCTCATCCAAAGCGATGCTGCGTCGCATCCTAGGTCGGCTTGCCACCGTTCGCTGCGTTCGCCAAGGGGCTGGGCAAGAATGGCCGCCAGCCAAATTGAAACGGACTCCCATCTGACAACAGGCTACACTCACCGGATCCAGCAACGACCCAACTGGCTTTTGATCTGCCTTAAGATCGGATGGCCCAAGCAGGAGCGAGGACAATTACGGATCTCACCCAACTCATCTACGCATCGCAACCCTTTGGCTATGATAGCGCAATACTTGGCGGAATCTTGATAGATGCGCGCAGATGCAACGCACGTGACGGCATAACAGGCGCACTTGTCTGCCGCCATGATATCTATCTTCAATTACTCGAAGGCCCCAACGAAAAGGTAGACGCTGCCTATGGTCGTATCTGCCGAGACGACAGGCATGCCGGGATCAATAAACTTGTCAGCAGGACGGTAAACAGCCGCATGTTTGGAGACTGGGCGATGCTCCATGACCCAGCGAAGTCCTTGATTTGGACACTAGCCGAGATTTCTGCAGGCATCCTTGAGCGGATCCCTCAGGCTGACGTTATCTGCATGTTCGAAAGTGTTTCTGAGAATGCTGGGCCCGAACACTCCAAATAGTTGGCCTTCAAAAACAAGGGCCGAAAATGAGGTTGTCGCAGCACTTCAGCGCTGCGCGGTTTGGCAACAGGGGACATAAGGCGCGGCGCGGTTGCTCTATTCCTTGACGTAAGGTTTCCCATCAGCCGCAGGTGCGCGTGCCCGCCCCACAAGCCCGGCGACGACGATGATCGTCGCGATATAAGGTGCCATGGCGAGGAACTCTGACGGGATCGGTGTCTGCAACAGCGCCAGTTTTTGCTGCAGCGAGTCAGCAAAGCCGAACACAAGCGCGGCAGCCAGCGCACCCACGGGATGCCAGCGCCCAAAGATCATCGCGGCAAGCCCGATAAAGCCGCGTCCGCCGGTCATGCCTTCGTCAAACCGGCCCACAGAGCCCAGCGTGAACCACGCCCCGCCAAAGCCCGCGACCATCCCGGCAAGCGTTACGTTGATATAGCGGGTCCGATAGACATTGATCCCTAACGTATCCGCCGCGCGCGGGTGTTCCCCGACGGCGCGAGCGCGCAGGCCAAGCCTGGTATGGAAGAGATAGTAGGTGGCAACCGCCACCATGATCAACGCCCCATAGACAAAGATGTTCTGATTGAAAAACATTGGCCCGATTACGGGGATGTCGCCCAAAATGGGAATTTTGACGGATCGGAAGACCGGGGCGTTGTTGAGCGACCGGTATTCTGCAAACACCTGTGAACTGACATAGGACGTGAACCCGAGAACGAAAAGGTTGATCACGACACCGGCGATGATCTGGTCCATCCGATAGGTGACAACCAATGCTGCAAGGATGAAACCGAAGACACCGCCAACAGCGATGGCGGCTGCCAGCCCGCCGAAACCGCCGATCAGTGACCCAACGAGCGCCCCGGTGAACGCGCCGGCAAGCAGCATGCCTTCGATGGCGATATTGACCACTGCCACTCGTTCAGACAGGACGCCCGCCAGCCCACCAAGGGCGATTGGGACGGCGCGCACCATCGTCGCCTGCAACATGCCGGTCAGCGAAAACGCCTTGCCCGCGGTGGCCCAGACGAGAAACGCTGCAACAGCGATGGCCAGACCGATACCAAGTGACAGGGAAGTCCATTTTGTGCCGCTATGCAGGAATTGCCGGACACCCAGAAAGGCAAGGATCGTTGCGGCAACATAGATAAAGGGACCGCCCGGCACGACAAGGTTTGGCACCGGGATTGCGTCTGTTGGCCGGGACAGCCGGAACGTTGCATTGCCGGCTGCGTCAGGGGCAAAAAAGAGTGTAATCAGGATCGCGATGCCCAGCAGAATAAAGCCGGTAATCCTCGCCTGCCGTTGTTTGCCGGTGTCAATCTTTGTGCCTGCGGTTGGGCCAGTAATCACGGTCATGATCCGCCCTCCCTGTCGCGGCGAAAGCCCCAAGGGAAGATCGCCCGCACCAGCAATGGCGCCGCGATGAAGACGATGATCAGCGCCTGGATGATCCCGATAAGGTCGATGGAAACGCCCGCATCGACCTGCATCTGGCGTCCCCCGGCCTCCAGCGCGCCGAAAAGCAGCCCGGCGAACAAAACGCCCACGGGGTGCGACCGGCCCAGCAGGGCGACCGCGATAGCATCAAACCCGAGACCCGCGGAAAATCCCGGCGTGGCCCGGCCCAGAACACCCAGCACCTGATTGGCCCCGGCCAGCCCGGCCAAGGCCCCGGCGGTTGCCATGGCGGCTACGATGATCACGCTGGAATGAATACCGGCAAACCGGGCCGCTTCGGCGTTTTCGCCGCTGGCGCGGAACTCAAAACCCAGCTTGGATCGGAAGAGGAGCCAATAGACAATGGCCACCGCGATCAGTACCAGAAAGATGCCCGCGTGAACCCGCAAATTCGGATCGAGAAAGCTGAGTAGCCGGGGCAGTTCGGCGGCCTCGGGCACCGATTTCGAGATCGGGTCGGCGCGCCCTTCCTTCTGGATCGCGGGCATGCGGAGCATGTAGTCAAGCAGCCGGTAGGAGATCAGGTTGAGCATGATGGTCGAGATCACCTCATGCGCGCCGGTCGTGGCTTTGAGAAAGCCTGCAATCGACGCATACAGCGCCCCTGCCAGTGCCCCGGCCAATAATGACATGGGAAGCAGGATGAGGGTCGGCAGGCCTGCAAAGCTGAAGCCCGTGATGACCGCCGCGATGCCACCCATCACGATCTGCCCCTCGGCCCCGATGTTGAACAACCCGGCCCGAAACCCCAGCGCGAGGCCCAGCCCGGCCAGCACCAGCGGCGCAGCTGCCGTGAGCGTTTCCGATATGGCGTTCAGTGAGCCGACCGACCCTTTCAGAAGCGCCAGGTAGGATAGACCAATCGTGCTCAGATCCACATTCGTCGCGAGCATAGCCACAGCGCCAAGCAAAAGGGCGACGATGATGGCGAACAGTGGAACAACCACCAGATCTTCGATCTCGGTCCGGCCGATCACCTTTGCCTTCATCAGATCGTTCATCGACAGGTCGGTCATGCCGCTGCCCCCGCCATGGCCAACCCGATGGCCCCCTTGTCAACAGTCCCGGCCTCGTATTCGGCCACAACCCGGCCTTTGAACATCACGAGGATACGGTCGGACAGGGCCATGATCTCATCCAGTTCGGATGAGACGATCAGCACGCCGTCACCTTCTTCACGGGCAGCGATCAGGCGCTCGTGGATGTATTCGATGGAGCCAACATCAAGCCCGCGCGTGGGCTGACCTGCGATGACCAGCTTTGTCTGGCGCGATAACTCGCGAGCAACGACCAATTTTTGCTGGTTGCCGCCGGACAGATGCCCCGCCGCCTCGAAAATGGACGGGGTGCGAATGTCGAAATCCTTCACATACCTCGCAGTTGTTTCGTTCACCTTTGGCCAATCGATCTGGGGTCCGCGCGAAAAGCGGTCATCGTAATAGGTGTCCAGCACCATGTTTTCGGCCACGGTGAAATTCTTGATCATTCCGTTGGTCTGCCGGTCCTCGGGGATATGCGCGATACCCAGCCGGTGGCGTGCCCGCGCCGATGTGTGGGTGATATCCTGACCGTCGAACATTACCGTCCCGCTTGCCACCCTGCGCACGCCAGTCAGTGCCTCGATCAGTGCGGATTGCCCGTTGCCCTGCACACCTGCGATGCCAACCACTTCGCCGCTCCGCACGGTCAGGTTCAGCCGGTCGACAGCAATGTCATCATTGTCGCGCAGGATTGTCAGATCGCGGGTTTCCAGCAATGTGGGACCGGGTTCGAAGGGCTGCTTGGTCACTTCGAAACTGACGGGCCTGCCAACCATCATTTCCGCCAGTTCCGGTCGCGTCAGGTCCTTGGGCAGACCGCCCCCGACAATGCGTCCACTGCGGATCACGCTGATCCGGTCAGCGATTTCGAGGATCTCGTTGAGCTTGTGGGTGATAAACACCAGCGCCTTGCCTGCGTCGCGGAGTGACTTCACGATCTCGAAAAACTCATCCACCTCTTGCGGGGTCAAAACGGCTGTTGGCTCATCCAGGATCAGCACATCGGCGGACCGAAACAGCACTTTGATAATTTCGACCCGTTGCTGTGCGCCCACCGGCAGCGTTTCGATCAGTGCGTCAGGGTCCACATGAAGGCCATATTGATCATTGATTTCGCGGACCTGCGCACGGGCCGTATCAAGATCAAGATGATCAAGCCGACCCGTGGGTTCAACGCCCAAAACGACGTTTTCGGTCACAGTGAACACCGGCACCAGCATGAAATGCTGATGCACCATGCCGATCCCTGCGCGGATCGCTTCGCCGGGGCCATCAAATGTCAAGGGCGTCCCGTCGATCAGGATTTCGCCAGCGGTGGGACTGTAAAGGCCGCAAAGCACGTTCATCAGCGTCGATTTGCCTGCCCCGTTTTCACCAAGCAGACCCAGCACCTCACCCGCTTTGATGGTCAGGTTGACGTCTTCATTCGCCGTAACGGGGCCAAAGCGTTTTGTGATGCCACGCAGTTCGATATTCATGGGTCTGTTTCCGCCGCGCGCTTACCGGCCGACCGGGATCGAGCCATCAATGATGCCCATGCGAATGGCATCCAGTTCGGCCTTGAGGTCATCGGGCACCGCGTCTGCAAGGTCATGAAACGGCGCAAGGCCGACACCGCCATTGTCCAGCGAGCCAACAAGCAACCCACCTTCGAATTGATCATTCATGGCCATTTCAATGACCTGCCGCACGGTTGCATCCATGCGTTTGGTAATCGAGGTCAGGTACACATGACCTTTCTCCGGGTCGGTAAGGTAGAGGTCAGCGTCAACGCCGATGATCTTGAGCCGATCCGTGCCCAGCTCATCCGCCAAGGCTGCTGATCCAAGCCCCACGGGCCCGGCAACAGGCAGCACGATATCCGCACCCTCATCATACAGGTTTTGCGCATAGGCACGCCCATCATCCAGTGATTCAAAGTTGTTGGTGAACAGCCCTTCGCGCGTGTCCGGGTCCCAGCCCAGCACAATCACGGATGTGCCCTTTTGCGCATTGTGGTAGTCGACGCCCCACGAAAACCCGTCCATGAAGATGGTCACCGGCGGAATGTTGATCCCACCAAAGACCCCCAGAACTTCAGTCTGCGTCATTCCTGCCGCGAGGTATCCGGCCAGAAACGCCGCCTCATCTGTGGAGTAAACCTGACCAAGAACATTGGCGATAGGCGGATCGTAAGCGAAGTCCACAATCGAGAACTTCTGGTCGGGGTTCGCTTCGGCGGCCGTCTTGGTCGCATCCCCCAGCAGGAACCCGACCGTGATGATAACGTCGCAATCGCCTTCGATCAGAGAGTTGATATTGGCTTCGTAATCCGTCTCTGCCTGCGATTCCAGAAACCGGGCTTCGATACCGAAATCCGTCACTGCATCTTGCACGCCTTTCCACGCGGTCTGATTGAAACTGTTGTCGTCGATACCGCCTGTGTCCGTAACTTGACAGGCTGTGAACGCTGTTGCGCTACCGGTCAACGCCATCACGACAGCGGCGGTCGCGCAAAAATATCTTGGTGAAAACAACTGGCTAAACATGACTTCCCCCCAAAGAGCCTTAGATCACCGCCCAGCCTAGTGAATTGGAAGACGGGGCGGTTGAGGGAAATCAATCCTGGCTTCGATGCGCCTTGGCGGTCGCGTCTGTCTCCAGGATTTCATCGCAAATATCACACCTCAGTATTCGCCGGTGTATCGCCTAAGACGCCGACCGCAACGCGGATTGATATCGGTCAGTTCTACCATTGCTTTGCACCTTAATATGGCGCCCGACGCAGATTGTTGGGGAGGGCGGTCGATGGCCTACGACCAGATCAGGAAAAGTCCCGGGACCGGACCAGCATCCAACATGGCGGATTATGATCTAACCCGGGCGACGTTCAGTTGGGCCGAAGCGCATAAATCGATTGACGGGCTGCCCAATGGCAAGCTGAACATCGCGCATGAGGCGATTGATCGGCATGTGGCCGCGGGTCATGGCAGCCAGATCGCGCTACGCTGGGTCGCCAAATCCGGCGTGCGCACTGATTTCACTTATCAGGACCTGCAGGAGCGCACCAATCGCTTTGCCAATGTGCTGCGCGCGCGCGGGATCAATCGGGGCGACAAAGTCTATTCCCTTCTGGGTCGTGTGCCAGAGCTTTACATCGCCGCCTTGGGTACACTCAAAGCCGGGGCCGTTTTCTGCCCGCTCTTTTCCGCTTTCGGGCCTGAACCGATTCATTCGCGGATGGAGATCGGTGGTGCGAACGCTGTCATCACCTCGTCACGGCTCTATAAACGCAAACTCAAAGGGATACGTGACAGCTTGCCAGAGTTGCGCGAGGTCTTCCTGATCGACGCCAATCAAGAAGGGACGACCCACCTTGCCCCCCTGATGGATGCCGCATCCGCCAGCTTCGATACCGAACCAATGGGCCCCGAAGAAACCGCGCTGCTGCATTTCACGTCCGGAACCACCGGCAAACCCAAAGGCGTTGTGCATGTGCACGAGGCCGTTGTCGCCCATCACACCACAGGCCGCTTCGCGCTCGATTTGCGGCCCGGAGATGTCTACTGGTGCACGGCTGATCCAGGCTGGGTCACCGGCACCTCCTACGGGATCATCGCGCCACTGACCAACCGGGTGACGATGATCGTGGATGAAGCCGAATTCGACGTGAACCGCTGGTACGATATGCTGGAACGCGAGGCGGTTAATGTATGGTACACGGCCCCGACCGCGATCAGGATGCTGATGAAAGCGGGCAAGGAAGCCGCCCGGTCGCGGGAATTCAAGGCGCTGCGTTTCATGGCCAGCGTCGGCGAACCGCTAAACCCCGAAGCAGTCGTCTGGGGCAACGAAACCTTCGGTATGCCCTTCCATGACAATTGGTGGCAAACCGAAACCGGCGGCATCATGATCGCCAACTATGCCTGCATGGATGTCAAGCCCGGCTCCATGGGTAAACCGATGCCAGGGATCGACGCCGGGATTGTCGAAGTTACCGAAGACGGGGCGAAGGAACTAACCGAACCGCTTGCCATGGGCGAACTGGCCCTGCGGCCCGGCTGGCCCTCCATGATGCGCGGCTATCTGCATGAACAGGCGCGCTATGACAAATGCTTTGTGGACGGCTGGTATCTGAGTGGCGATCTGGCGATGCGCGATAGCGACGGGTATTTCTGGTTCGTCGGGCGCGGGAATGACCTGATCAAAAGCGCGGGCCACCTGATCGGCCCGTTCGAGGTGGAAAGCGCGCTGATGGAACATGCCGCAGTCGCCGAAGTTGGGGTGATCGGTGTGCCGGATGAAACGGCTGGCGAAATCGTGAAGGCTTATGTCGCCCTGAAGCCCGGCAACGCACCATCCGACGACCTGATGCTGGAACTGATGGGCCACGCCCGTAAACGCCTTGGCCCCGCGGTTGCACCCAAGGAAATCGTGTTCCGCGAAAACCTGCCCAAGACCCGCAGCGGAAAGATCATGCGGCGCCTTTTGAAGGCGCGCGAACTCGGCCTGCCGGAAGGCGATATCTCGACATTGGAGAGTGATGAAAAATGACCGTAACGGAACTCAAACCCCATCTCGACCAATCCCATGTCCGCGATCTGCTGAAATCGATGATCCGCATCCGCCGGTTCGAGGATAAATGCGCCGAACTATATACCCAACAGAAAATCCGGGGTTTCCTGCACCTCTATGACGGGGAAGAGGCGATCGCGTCCGGCATCATCCCGCTGCTGGAAGATAAGGACCGCGTTGTCGCGACCTACCGCGAACACGGGCATGCCTTGGCGCGGGGTGTCCCGATGGGGTCGATACTGGCCGAAATGTACGGCAAAGCTGAGGGCTGCGCGGGCGGGCGCGGCGGCTCCATGCATCTGTTCAGTCGCGACCACAATTTCTATGGCGGGAACGCTATTGTCGGAGGCGGTTTACCGATGGCCGTTGGTCTGGGTTTGGCTGACCACATGGAAAAGACCGGTGGTGTTACAGCTTGTTTCTTTGGTGAAGGGGCCGTCGCCGAGGGCGAATTTCACGAAAGCCTGAACCTTGCGGCCCTGTGGAACCTGCCGGTGCTCTTTGTCTGCGAAAACAACGGCTACGCGATGGGGTCGGCCCTTGCGCTCACGGAATCCGAGACCGAGATCAGCGTCAAGGCCCGCAGTTACGAGATCGAGGCTGAAACCGTCGACGGCATGGATATCGTCGCGGTCGAGGCCGCGGCGCGGCGCGCCCTGAAATACATCGGTGACACCGGGAAACCCTATTTCCTGGAATGCAAAACCTACCGCTTCCGCGCCCATTCCATGTTCGATGCACAGCTTTATCGGCCCAAGGACGAGGTGGAGCAATGGCGTGCTAAGGGTCCAATCGTAAGGTTCCAGAAATGGCTGGAAGATACCGGGCTGATCCATCCGGAACAGGTCGCTGAAATCATGGTGGAAGTAGACGCTGAAATCGCCGACGCTGTGGCCTTTGCCGAGGCAGGCACGGATGAACCCATTGAAAGCCTGACCAAGCACGTCGTTTCCGGTCAACGTCCGTCCCCACCGCAACCCGTCGCACCCGGCAACATGATCACGACCACCTATCGCGAGGCCATCAAGGGCGGGATTGTCGATGCGATGACCCGCGATGACGGTGTATTCCTGATGGGCGAAGATGTGGGCCATTACGGCGGCTGCTACGCGGTCAGCAAGGGGCTGCTGGACCAATTCGGTGCCGATCGTATCCGCGACACGCCGTTGTCGGAATCCGGGTTCACCGGCGCGGGGATCGGCGCGGCCATTGCGGGGATGCGCCCGATTGTCGAATTGATGACGGTCAATTTTTCGCTTCTTGCGCTTGACCAAATCCTCAACACAGCCGCCACGCTGCGGCACATGTCGAACAACCAATTCGGGGTGCCGGTTGTGATCCGCATGGCCACCGGTGCAGGCAAACAGCTTGCCGCCCAGCATTCGCACAGTCTGGAAGGCTGGTATGCTCACATCCCAGGCCTGCGAATCCTGACACCCGCGACGATGGAAGACGCGCGCGGCATGCTCTGGACCGCACTGCAGGATCCGGACCCGGTGCTGATCTTTGAAAACGTCATGCTTTACAACCGCGAAGGGGAACTGGCCGAAAATGCAGGGCCAGTTGACATCGACAAGGCCGCCGTGCGGCAGACCGGCGATGACATCACCCTCATTACCTATGGCGGGTCGCTGTTCAAAACACTGGATGCAGCCAAGGCGCTCGCTGGTGACGGTATCTCGGCGGAGGTCATCGATCTGCGCAGCCTCCGCCCGCTCGACATGACGACAATCATCGCGTCGGTCACCAAGACCCACCGCGCCCTGATCGTCGACGAAGGCTGGAAAACCGGCAGTCTGGCTGCGGAAATCGGGATGCGGCTGGCAGAAGATGCATTCTTCGAACTCGACGCCCCGCTGGCGCGCGTCTGTAGTGAAGAGGTCCCCATCCCTTACCCGCAACACCTTGAACAGGCGGCCATTCCGCAGACGGACAAAATCGTCACTGCGGCGAAACAACTGATGGCGGCCCAACCATGAGCCAGTTCCTGATGCCCTCACTCGGCGCCGATATGGAGGCCGGGACACTCGTCGAACAGCTGGTTCATCCCGGCGACCCGGTGAAACGCGGTGATATCATCGCAGCTGTCGAAACCCAGAAAGGTGCCATCGAAATCGAGGTTTTCGAGGATGGTATATTGCAGGAATGGCTGGTTGACCTTGGCACAAAGGTCCCCGTCGGCGCGCCGCTGGCCGTGGTCCAGACAGAGGGCGAGGCACAGACGAAAGCGGAGCCAGTGCCCAAGGTCGTCGTCCCGAAAGAGGACATGATGGTCGTGGACTACGAGACACCAACCCAGCCCAAACCGCACGCCGCCCCACGGTCAGGCGACCGCCCCCGCATCACACCCGCCGCCCGCAGACGTGCCGCGCAGCAAGGTATCGAGCTTTCCAGTTTGCCATCAAAAGGTACGATATCGCTGGCAGATGTCGTGGCGATGGGAACCAAACCCAAACCCGCTCCGATGTCGGATATGCGCACCGCCATCGCCGCAGCAATGTCACGGTCCAAGCGTGAAATCCCGCATTACTACCTGTCCCATATGGTCGACCTGACGACGGCGGACGACTTCGTTACCAAGACCAACGCGGACCGCGCGCCAGAGGACCGGCTGCTATTGGGCGCAGTATATGCCAAGGCCATTGCCAAGGCGCTGAAGAAATACGGCGAATTCAACGGGCACTTCACCGATGATGCTTTCCACCAAAGCGATGCGGTGCATTTGGGCCTCGCCATCAACATCCGTAGCGGTGGACTGGTTGCACCGGCCCTGTTCGATACAGACAACAGATCCCTTGATGATTTGATGCAAGCAATGCGCGATCTGGTCGAACGGGTCCGGGCGGGGCGCTTTCGGGCGCGTGAACTGTCCGATGCAACCATCACCCTGACCAGCCTTGGGGACCGCGGGGTCGATCAGCTATACGGCGTGATCTATCCACCGCAGGTCGCCATCGTTGGGCTCGGTACGCCGCGGCTGCTACCGGCAATCCATGAAGGCGAAGTTACCGCTCGGCTCACCGCGACTTTGACACTCGCCGCCGACCACCGTGTCAGTGACGGGCATCGCGGCGCGCTGTTTCTCAAAGCCATCGACAAATACCTGCAAAGGCCGGACACGCTATGACCAGACAAGAGATCGAAACCGCCATCAGCAAGGAACTGAACCGGATCGCCCCGGAAATTGACATGGATGACATCGATCGCGGCGAGGATCTGCGCGAAGAATTTGATATCGACTCGATGGATTTTCTCAATTTGGTCACAGCTCTCGGTAAAATATTCCGCGTCGAAATACCGGAGGCGGATTACGGTCAAATAGGCAGTTTCAACGCGCTGGCCGACTACATGGCTGGCAAAGTAGCTACATAGGCCTCATCGCCAAATCTGATCTATCGGCTACCCGATTCCGGCCCCACCGGCCTGTCTTACTGGCTGGTCGAGCCAATCGATCAGATGCGCCCTCGCGAAGTGGAAACGTTTCGGAAATAGTTTCTCAGTGAGGTCGCCAGCTAGTGTGTCGACACGCTGAACACTAAATGTCACGAGACGTGCAGCGAAGCGGAAGCAGACGTTCATCTGCTTCTGTCGAAAGGCCGGTTTGTCCGCGGACCGTGAATTCCGCCAGACCTAGACCTCGCACCAGCAGCGAATGGCGGTTTTGACGAACCGCACCGCGGCAACGGTTGCGCTAGCTGAATGGCAGGAATGGGCCCTATCCAAACTTTGCAAAGTTCGCTTCCTGCGCAAAGCCGCGATTGGGGCATGGCGCAGCATTTGGCAAAGAGGGCGCTGAGTGGTTATCCGCTACAGGACGGACCAAGGTGAGCTGCAGCGACATTCGGTAGATTGAATTTTGATGAGTTTTGACCCTAAACTATGTGAAAATGCATTGCCAAAGCTCATGATTTCTAGCGTGAGGTGGTATGAATCTTTAGGGCTATAAAAATACTATTAATAAGCGATGTCCTACAAGGATAGGCAGGTGGATTGTCTCTCCACCAATCAGATTAAGCCACTGATTTGTATGGTGTTGATACGATATGCTGGAACCAAATACATGGTGTATCGCGGACCTCTCGAAACAGGACAGGATCGCCTCGAACTAGCAAGAACCGAAAATGCGGCATCTGAAGAAGCCACAGGGGAAGGATCACGCCGTTCATATGGTTACATCCGAAGAACTGGTTGGCGCAAAAAAACCATGAACCGGAAAACCCTTTGGACACGAGATCAAGTTGGAGTTGAGGAGCGCCTGAACTACTACCGAAAAGAGGATTTCGAACCCAAAAACTACTTTGTACTTTATAGCCTTTGCAGGTTTCGGTGCATAAAAAGAAGCAATGGCGGACAGACAGGGATTCGAACCCTGGAGACGGTCTCCCGCCTACACACTTTCCAGGCGTGCGCCTTCGACCACTCGGCCACCTGTCCGTGGCGTGCGGTTTAGCCTCAACCGCCACCCTTTTGCAAGACCCCCGCACATATGTTTGTGACCGGCGTTTACTCTGTGGCAAACCACGCCCTATAACCGAGGGATGACAGGAAACGAGTAAGCCCAGATGTTGCACGATCCACCCAAGACCAGCCCGACGGACAAGCGGTATGACGCAACCCGCCTGCAGACAGGTGCGCTGGTGATCATTGCATTTGCGGTTGTGCTGTTCCTGCTGGTGCAGGCCCGGTTCATCCTGATTTCGCTGGCTACCGCAATCATCCTCTTCAGCCTGACCAGCGATGTGATCAATTCCATCGCGAGGTTGCGGATCGGGCCATTCCGGATCCCGAACGTACTGGCCAGTATCGCGGCCATGGTGCTGATCGCCACAGCCCTGATTTCGCTGACGTCGATCCTCCTGGCGCAGGTCAACACCGTGCTGGTCACCACCTTGTCCTATACCGAACGCGCCCCATCTGCGGTGGCGTCCTTGTTCAGCTGGCTGGGCGAAGACAGCCAGTTGGCGATCCAGAATGCCCTGCGATCCATAGATATTTCAAGCTATCTGCGTACTGCCGCCAGTCAGGCCAGCGGTATGACGCAGGCGACGGTTCTGGTCATCCTCTTTGTCGGCTTCCTGTTCGCGGAACGCATCTGGTTCCAGACCAAACTGCACAATTTCGTTGGGGATCAGGCGCAGGCCGAACGGGTCGGCAAGATCATCCAGTCGATTATCCATCGGGTGAACTACTACCTGCTGGTCAAGACCGTCATCAGCGCCATCACCGGCGCCATGATCTATGTGCTGGCGAGCGCTTTCGGGCTGGAACTGGCTGTGTCCATCGGGATCATCACCTTTGTTCTGAATTTCATCCCGAATATCGGGTCGATTGTGGCGACAGCGCTGATCGCACTGATTGCCCATGTCCAGCTGGGCGATCCGACCATCACGCTTGCCATTTTTGCCAGCGCCGGGGTGATCCAATTCGTAAATGGCAGTATTATCGACCCCATGCTGATGGGGCGTGCCCTGCGCCTGTCATCCTTCGGGATTATCCTGTCGCTTGCGTTCTGGGGGGCGGTCTGGGGTATCCCGGGTATGTTCCTATCGGTTCCTATCATGGTGATGCTTCTGGTTGTGTGCAGCCATGTCCCAGACCTGCGCCCCTTTGCTATTCTGCTATCCCGCGAAGGCTTGCCCGAATCCGAAAAGATGCTCGATCAGCCAATTGAACGGGATTTGTTTGGTCAGGATGTCCGGCCAGACTAGCGCCTGCGACCGATCAGAAACCCGATGGCCAGTACAAGTTCCAGTGCCGCTGCGGCGACGATCATCGGTTGTGCGGTGCCGACCGAAAACTCATAAATGCCCGTGGCGGCAATGCCCGCCCACATGGCAGCCATACCATAGCAGATCGCATCCCGCGCAGCACCGGCCCCGGTCCCCCGCCCCATCCAGAGCAACACAGCCAGCCCCAGAAACATGGGCGAGGCACGACGACCCAGAAAATCAGCCCCGGCATCCGCCGCAACGCCATAAGACTGCACATAAAACCCGCTGTTCAGCAGCAATAGCGGGAAAAGCGCGAGACTCAGAATTGCCGAAACGATGCTGACGATGCGAAACACGCTCAGTTCTCCCGATCAGCCGCAGGCGGTTTGCCGGCAACCGGCTGGCGGGCGTAATAAGTCACGTCTTCGGTGAAATACTGATAGCTGTCCGCGTTATCGACAGCGCGGCGCGGGTTCCGCTCCGCCATTTCGGCGCATTCGCTGCGGGAATAGCAATAATCCTCGGTCCCGGCGATCCGGTTGAAATGGGTCAGCTCATGCACCAGCGTACCTTCACGGGTCCCGTTATCACTGCGCCGTGTTCCCGGCTCCAGGGCGGTCAGCGGGGGCAGGTTGAAAAACGGCGGGCACAGATACATCCGGTAGGGCTGACCCGCATACACCCAGGCATAGGTGCCCGCATCGCAGCCTTCGACACCAACCGCATCGCATTGGGCGGTCACACCCCCGCCCCGTATGGCCGAAACCACCGATTTCAGCGTCGCGCGCACAGCTTCCGCGTTGCCTTGGGAAAAAGTCCCGAACCAGCGTTCATATTCAGGAGTGTCGCCCACCGTACTGGCCGCCTTCAGCGTCAGATCCTTGGCGTTGCGCATGGCATCGTTGATGATGCGCACCTCGTCCTTGTCGCAACCCAGGTAGTTTTCAGCCCACACCGCCGGAGCACCGCACGTCAGCATAAAGCCAAGGATGATCGCGAACTTCATACCGCTACTCCAGATGCAGATAGACGCGCCTGTTCTGGCGGCCCTTCTTTTCGATCTTGCCCAATCGCACCTTACCGATCTCTTCGGTATTGGCGACATGGGTGCCGCCGCAAGGTTGCAGATCGGCGGTCTCAGGTCCGACCCCGATACGGATCAGGCGGATTTTGCCAGTGCCGCGCGGCGGTTGGACGGACATCGTCTTGACCAGATCCGGCTGGGCGTCCAGTTCCGCATCGCTGATCCACTCGGCGGTCACATGCATGTTGCAGGCGATCAGGCGGTTCAGATCGTCCTCCAGTGCGGCCTTATCCTCCGGCGCGTCCGGCATATCGAAATCCAGACGGCCCTTTTCGGCAGTGATGGCCCCGCCCGACACGGGCAAGGGGATGACAACTGACAACAGATGCAGCGCGGTGTGCACGCGCATATGCCGGTATCTGCGATCCCAATTCAGCTTTTGTGTGACCACCTGTCCAACATCGGGCATCGGCGCAGGTTCAGCAGGCAGCAGCAGCACGTCATCCCCCTGCCCCTTCACGGTCGTCGCGATCTCCATTCTGCGGCCCTGCCAGGACAACGTGCCGCTATCGCCTGGCTGACCGCCTGAAGTGGGATAGAAAACAGTCTGGTCCAGCACGATCCCCCCTTCCGATGTGATCGCTGTGACCGTCGCCGGTGCCTCGCGCAGATAGGCATCATCACGAAACAAAAGCGTACTCATTCCTTCTCTCCCCTCAGCGCTTCGGGATTGCGCAACCAGATGTCGCGCTGCGCAAACGGTATCTCGATCCCGGCTTCGGCGAACTTCTTGGCGATTTCATGGTTCATTTCAGACCTTGTGACGATGACATAGTTCACATCACGCAGGATCGCGCGGATCTCGAAATCCAGTGAATCCGCACCAAAGCCCACGAACAGGACCGACGGGGGTGGCGTCATGACGACCATGGGATGCGCCTCGGCAATCCCCCTCAGGATTTCGGTTACCTTATCCACGTCCGACCCATACGCGACGCCAACCGGCACAATCACCCGACCAACCAGATTGCCGCGGGTCCAGTTGGTCACCTGCCCGCTCACCAGATCGGCGTTCGGTACAATGACATCCGTGCGGTCAAAGGTCTCGATCCGGGTCGAACGCACCGAAATCGACCGGACATAGCCCATCTGCCCGCCAACCTCGATCCAGTCGCCTTCGCTGACCGGGCGTTCGATCAGCAGGATGATCCCCGACACGAAATTCGACACGATGTTCTGCAGGCCAAAGCCGATGCCAACCGACAGCGCACCGGCAACAATCGCCAGATTGGACAGATCAATGCCCGCACTTGTGATCGCGATGATGGCGGCAAGGATGATCCCCACATAACCAAAGCCTGCCACGATGGCATTCTGCCCGCCCAGATCAAGCCGGGTGCGCGGCAGGACGGATCGGCGTAATGTGCCCTGAATGAAACGGGTCAACAGGTAACCGACCGCAAAAACCAGTGCGAAGGTCAGGAAATCGGTGGGTGAAATCCGGCTTTCGCCGATGGCAAACCCTTCCCGGAAACGGGTCCAGATTTCCAGCAGATCATCGGTGCGCGCGCCCCAGATCAGCGCAAAAATCGGCAGACTGGCAAGATAAAGCGCAAAACTGATCACGACGGGTATCAGCGACCCACGTGTCGTCTCGGCCCCATCCTTGGCGCGGGTGTTGCTCAGATCATTGACGATCCTCTGCAGGATCAGGATGACACCAATCAGCGCGAGCGAGACCAGCCAAGGCACCATCAGCGCCCGACCAGCGTTGTCATAACCCACTGCCGCAATCACCGGCGCAACAATGGCCACCACGGTACAAACCTTGCCCACGATACTGCGCATGCGGCCTTGCGATACGGTCTCGCCCTCGATCGGTTCCGGCAGGCGTTTGATCTTGCGGCCAAGACGCCACAACAAAACGCCCAGCAGGACCAGAATGGGCCAGACCATCGCAGCGCGTGTTGCCTCGGCCGTATCAATGGTCTGCAATGCCGCCTCAAACAGCAAGGCAACCGCCAGAACCCAGGCAATCGCGATACCATAACGGCGACCGCCAGCACGGGTCGCGGCATCCTGACCCAGAAAACCGGGTTTTTGGCCCACCGGAAAGATGTGGCGGCTCAGCCACCAGGCAAAAACCACCAGAAAACCCGCAACCGGCAGCGCATCAACAACATGTCCGCTGCGCAGGCCAAACACGTTCAACGTCTCCAGCCCGGCGGTCATGGCGATCAGGCCCAGGACAGGCACAATGATCTGCCCAAGGGATAAGACGAACAGCCATAGCGGCAACAGGCGCCCCTCGCCTTGGGCCGCGCGCATACGCCAATTCGTCACCCAGCGGCGGGCAAACACCAGCAATATGATGGCCAGCGCCAGAAAGAACCCCGCGCGGGGAAAGTTGGCTGCCAGTCGTCCATCACCCGTTTGCTGATGAAAACCTGCAACGACCTCGGAACTGGTCACCCGAACCACATCCCACAAGGCCAGACCAGCCGCCGCCAAGTGGGTCGGGTTCAGCGGTGACGGGCCGCGCTTGGTCAGTTCAGATGTTTCGCGCAGCAGGATCTGGGCATCGAATTCCCCAATCAGGCCATTCGCCCTTGCATGAGCTTCTTCGGCCAGAATACGCGGCGCGGTCAGATCATCCAACTGGGATTGCAGCGCAGCACGCCGGTCCGCGATGGCAGGCGGCTCTTCGCCACTTTCGGGCGCGGGGCCAAGTGCGGCAATCTGCGCTTCCACCGTGGCAATCCGGCCCGCATTAATCGTTGTGCGCGACAGGAATTCATCGCGCCATGACACCAGTTCAGCCCGCAAGCGATTGATTGCAAACCGTGATGCATCGCCACGACGCGCCAGATCCTCGGCACGTGAGGCCAGTCTTTCCCAAGCAGGTTCATCCGATGGCAGATCGCTGGTCCCGATTTCAGGGGCCTGCTCCTCTGCTTGCGCAGCTTCGGTGGTTGGTGCCGCTTCCTCGGCCTCAGGCTCTGTCTGCTCAGCAGGCGCTGGCCCAGCCGTATCCGCCTGCTGCGCATGGACAGCCAGCGGCCAGAGCAGCAATGCAATTGCAAGGAAAAGAGGGCGGATCATGCCTCTTCGAACACCGACGGCACATCAATCCGGGCTTCGAGCCACTCAGGAACCGGCAATCCTTTTTCGCGCATGAAGTCAGGGTTATAAAGCTTGGACTGATACCGCGTACCATAGTCGCAAAGGATCGTTACAATCGTATGTCCGGGCCCCATCTCGCGCGCCATGCGTATCGCTCCGGCGATATTCACGCCGGTTGACCCGCCCATGCATAGCCCTTCGTTTTGCAACAAATCAAATACAATAGGAACGGCCTCTTGATCACTGATATTAAAACATAAATCAGGCTTAAGCCCTTCCAGATTCTTGGTGATACGGGCCTGCCCAATCCCTTCCGAAATCGAACTTCCCTCCATCTTCAACTCGCCCGTGGTGTAGTAGGAATACAGCGCCGCGCCATCGGGGTCGGCAAGGCCCATCTTGACGCCCTTGTCCTGCAGCGCCATCGCCACACCAGTCAGCGTGCCACCTGACCCGCAGGCACAGATGAAACCATCCACCTTGCCGTTTGTCTGCTCCCAGATCTCGGGACCGGTGGTTTCGATATGGGCTTGCCGGTTGGCGACATTGTCAAACTGATTGGCCCATATGGCACCGTTCGGCTCCGTCTTGTTCAATTCATTGGCCAAACGCTCGGAATAGCGGACGAAGTTGTTGGGATTGCGGTAGGGTGCTGCAGGCACCTCGACCAGTTTTGCGCCCGCCAGTCGCAACATATCCTTCTTCTCCTGGCTCTGCGTTTCCGGGATCACGATCACCGTCTTGAACCCCATCGACGCACCTACCAGCGCAAGGCCAATGCCCGTGTTCCCGGCCGTGCCTTCAACAATCGTGCCGCCCGGGCGCAGCGTGCCCTTGGCGATGGCATCGCGGATCATGAAAAGTGCGGCCCGGTCCTTGACCGATTGCCCGGGGTTCAGGAACTCGGCTTTTCCCAAAATGGTGCAGCCCGTCGCCTCGGACGCGGCACGCAGTTTGATCAGGGGGGTATTGCCGACAGCATCGGCAAGATCGGTTCGGATTGTCATCGGCTGGGCCTTTCATTGCGCCTGATATGTGTAGGACCCTGTCCGACCGACATCAAGAGATCGCGCAACCCGGTGCGGCGATCATTCCATGCCGCGCAGCCGGTCCCGATGATAAGCCAGCCAATAGAGCAGATGATGCAGCGGGCCGGTTGCGATCTCGCCGCTCTCGGCCAATGTCATGGCCTGATCGAATGACAGCGGATGCAGCCGCAAATCCTCGTTTTCCTGCTCCAGCCCACCCAGCCAGCTTTGGCTGCGGGGCACATCGCACAAACTCACAAAGCAGTAGAAATAGTCGGTCGATGATCCGGGCGACGGGTAATACTGACCTGCAGGCAATAAATCCTGCGGTTCAACACCTGCCTCTTCGATCATCTCACGGCGCGCGGCCTCTTGCGGTGTTTCGCGTGCGTCGATGATCCCGGCAATAGGCTCCAGCATCCAGGGGTTGGGGTCCTGACGTGCCGCCGGGCCAAGGCGGGCCTGCTCGACCAGCAATACCCTGTCCCGCGCCGGGTCATAAGGCAGTATCATGGCGGCATCGACACCCAGAAACGCCTCTCTAACCAGAACATGAGACTGCTTGCGATCAAACCGCTGATGCGTGATATCGAGGCTTTGCAGGCGATAAAACGATCCCAATGGCGGGCGTTGCGCGACGAACTGAAAATCACCCGGCTCGGTCGCACGCCGCACGGTTGCAGGTGCCGCCGCTGCCCGATGTTTGGCCCAGGCCCGGTTTTCGATCATCGGCCACATGCCGCGCAATTCGCCGTGATCCGGCAGAGGTCGGTGCGAAAAAAGCTCTGCGGCCGCCAAAACCGCCGGGGCCAGATGCCCCTCTTCCCAGTTCTCCAGCGACCAATCGCCGGGGCCCGGCGCATTCCGGGTTGTGGGCAGATAGGTCTGCGCGGCCACCGGCATTCCATCCACCTCGACTGTGACGGGCGACAGTTCATAACCAAACGCGCGTTCATAAACATCAAGACGCGTGATCTGCTGATCAGTCAGATCGGTCCAAAGCGTGCCGTCCGTCGTCGCACCGGCATCAGCGACGATAAAGGGAACGACGTTGTCGCGAAGGGGGTGACGCCGATAACCCCGCAGTGTCGCGCTACGCGCTTCCAGATTGCCCGGCCCCGCCACCGCCTCCATCAGCGTGGCCGACATCAGTGTGCCGTAGACGAACAGATCCATCGGTCACGGATACCGTTTGGCAAAATACTCTGTGATAAGGCCGCATATGATGCCGCCAACAGCAACATTGATAATCAAATTGATGTCGTAAAAGTCTGTGCCTAACTTCAGCATCAGGTTAAAAACATCTGTGATCGCATCCATCGGGCCATCATAAAGGCGGCGCAGCGATTTGCGGATCATGTCATAAAAAGAGATCAGAAAAACCATCCACAAGGTGTAGGCAGCAGCGCCGGTCAGCCCGTTCCCGATGGCCGCGATATAACCGCGCCCTGCCCGGCTGCCGACAACCATCCAGCCAACCAGTATGCCCACGACAATGGACAAAGGTACGGCATAACCGGGTAGATTTCCTTCTGGAAAAAGCGGTGTCGCCTGCAGGGGGATATACCAGCCGTAGATGAAAAAGGCCAAGGCGGCGGCAAGGCGTCCAGCGGTAGGCATGTCACTGCGTCCTCATTCGGGCCGCGAACGGCCTTCTTTATGGGGCGCGTGTCACGGTAATCTGCGTTACATCGCAGTTTCCGCTATGAAAAGTGCCCGCGCAAGAGGTCAGATAAAAGTTCCACATACGCTTGAACCGTTCATCAAAGCCAAGGGCGGCAACCTCGTCCCATTTGGCATTGAAGGTTTCGTGCCAGCGACGCAGCGTCTGGCTGTAACTCTCGCCGAACTCAATCGACCGGGCCACTTTTAATCCAGCCTTTTCAATCTCTTGGCGCAGAATAACCGGACTTGGCAGCATGCCACCGGGGAAGATGTATTTCTGGATGAAATCGACACCCCGCTTGTAAACTTGCCAGCGGCGATGCTCGACCGTGATGATCTGAAGTGTTGCGTGTTTGCCCGGTTTCAATCTTTCACGCAGGGTATCAAAGTAGACAGGCCAGTATTTTTCGCCCACCGCCTCGAACATTTCGATGCTGGCGATGCCGTCATAGATACCGGTTTCATCGCGGTAATCCTGCATCTTGATCTCGACCATGTCGGACAAACCGGCCTTGGCGATGCGGTTAACGGCGTAATCATGCTGTTCCTGGCTGATGGTCAGCCCGGTAACCTTCAGACCACGCTCTCTGGCGGCGTATTCGGCAAACCCACCCCAGCCACAGCCGATCTCAAGCACATGATCGCCGGGTTGTGCGCCCATCTGATCGACCATGCTCTTGTATTTCTCGATCTGGGCAGCCTCCAGGCTTTGCTGACCGGTGTCAAACTTGGCCGAGGAATAGGTCATCGTGTCATCCAGCCACAGGCTGTAGAATTCATTGCCAAGATCATAGTGATAGCTGATGTTCTTCTTGGCCTGGGTCTTGGAATTACGCTGCATCCAGAACCGCATCTGTTCGTAAAACCTGACAAGGAACTGACCGGGGAAACCATCATACATGTCCTCGGCATCATCATGAACCAGATCCATGAAGGCCATCAGATCGGGGGTGGACCACCATCCGTCCATATAGGCTTCGCAAAATCCCAGATCGCCCTCGCGGATGGTGCGGGCAAACAGATCGTCGTTATGGACATGGACCTCGGCAACAAAACCCGGGTCAGGGCCTTCGGCGCGAAAATGCCGCCCATCCGGCAGGATGATGTCCACACGCCCGCGTTTCATATGTTTGATTTTGTCGAACACTGCCGCGAAATAGCGTGGCAGTTGCGTCTGCCCATCGGTACTGGTGATGATCATGTCGTCCCTGTTTCTTCTTTGCCGCGCCACAGTGCCTGCCCGCACAGCTTTCACTCAAGTTAACCTTTGATACGTGGAAGTCACGGGAAACGTTCAAAAATTTCTGGCCACTTGACCCAGCGTCACTAAAAGTTGCGGTTTTCGTAGGCATCCAGCGCCCGTTTGCGCCCCTCATCGACAGCCACAATCGGATCGGGATAGCGATCATCCGGCGACATGCCCCACTGTTTGGGGATCATATCAAAATAGCTGCGGGCAATGTCAGATGCATTTTTGTAAGGTTCCGCCAGCCACCGTTTCGCATAGGCACGGTCTTTGTCGAACTTATCAAGCTGCGTGACCGGATTGAAAACCCGGAAATAAGGGGTCGCATCCGGCCCCGATCCTGCCGACCATTGCCAGCCCATCGCATTGCTGCACGGGTCCCAATCGATCAGGCAATCGGCAAACCAATCCATCCCGATCTTCCAGTGACACAAAAGATGCTTGGTCAGGTAAGACGCCACAATCATCCGCCCCCGGTTATGCATCGTGCCGGTCACATACATCTCGCGCATGGCCGCATCGACGAACTGAATGCCTGTGCGCCCCTGTTTCCATGCCTTCACCTCGGCCAGCCGTTCATCGGTGTTCCACGGGAAAGCGTCCCAATCCTCTTTCCAGTTATCACTGACAATCCGGGGCGTGTGATGCGCCAGGTGATAGGCGAACTCGCGCCAGACCAGCTCTTTCAGGAACACTTCGGCATCAGACTTGCCATCATTCAAAGCCCGCCAACCCGAATGCCAGCAACTGCGTGGACTAATCTCGCCATAGGTCAGGTTCTCGGACAGGCCCGATGTGCCGTCCACCGCTGGAAGGTCGCGGTTCTTCTGATAACCCGCCACGCGGTGCGCCATGAATGCGCCCAGACGGTGCGACGCGGCAGTCTCACCCAAGGTGCAATGCGTGCGCAAGATATCCGCGCCACGTTGCATTCCCGCGCCCATCTGCCAGTCATCCAGATCGTCAGAGGTTGGCCAGCCATCAGGTGCGGGTATATTGCCCGGTGTGGGCAAGGCGGACGGCACATCACTGCCACGCACCGATTTCCACATCGGCGTGAATACCTTGTAAAAACCACCTGTCTTGGTCTCGACGGTCCACGGCTCAAACAGGACATGCCCGGCAAAGCTTTTGGCATCAATCCCGTCATCCTTCAGCGCCGCTTTTGCATCCATATCGCGCGCCTTGCTGTCTGGATCATAAAGCCGGGACCAATAGACAGCCCCTGCCCCGGTCTCGTCGATCAGGTCGCGCAGCACATCCAGCGCCTTGCCGCGGCGCAGGATCAGCCGACTGCCCTTGTCCTTCAGCGATTTCGCCAGATCCGCAACAGACAGGCCCAGGCGAAACCGAGGGGCCGCGCCATGCGTCTCAACAACTTCGTCATGAATGAACAGCGGGATCACCGGACGCCCACTGTTGCACGCGGCGGTCAGTGCCGCATGATCGCCAAGCCGCAGATCGCGGCGAAACCACAACAGGATCGGGGACTTGCTCATAACACCTCCGCGCAAGGCACGAAAGCGGCCTGCCTACAGAACCTGATCTAGCGCCGTCATCAGCGCGTCAACCTCGCCCTTGGTTGTGTAATGCACAAAGCTGACGCGCAGCACGCCTTTGTCCATGTCCACACCACAGGCCTGCAAGGGGCGTTGGGCATAGAAATCGCCACCGCTGGCCATGATCCCAAGATTAGCCAAAGCCGCAGCCGCATCCGGCCCGCTCGTCTTCAGCGCAAGTGCGACAGTCGGTGCGCGGCGGTCAGCATCGGCTGGACCAATCAGCCGTACCGAGTTCTTGGCGCTGACATAATCCAGAAGCGGCTGCAGTAACGCCACCTCATGCGCACGCATCAGGTCATGCGCCTTTCGGGCCGCATCGGCACCCGCGCCGCCACCATGATGGGCGGCCATATCCTCAAAATAATCCGCCATACCGGCGCTTGCAGCCACCTGCGCATGATCCGGTCCAGCAGGTGTGAAGCGCTTATAAAGCGTATCACCATTGAAATGATGCCCCTGATTGGGCAGTTCCATCCCCCAGTCTTCGCGGATCACCATCAATCCCTGATGCGGGCCATAGGTCTTGTAGGCGCTGAAGAGATAAACGTCACACCCCATCGCCCCCACATCCGGCAGCCCATGCGGGGCATAGCTGACACCATCCACGCAAACCCGGGCACCGGCGTCATGGGCCAGCTTGGTGATCGCGGCCACATCATTAATGGCACCGACCACATTCGAACAATGTGGAAACACCACCAGCGCCACATCATCGTCCAGCATCGCAGTCAAATCATCCAGCGCCAGCTCGCCCGTCTCGGGATCGACCTGCCATTCGCGAATGGTCACACCCTCTTCGGCCAAGCGGCGCCACGGGCCACTATTGGCCTCGTGATCTTGATTGGTCACAATGATGCTTTGGCCCGGCCTCAACCAGTGGCGAACGGCCCGCGCCAGCACATAGGTATTCTGCGTGGTCGAGGGGCCGAATGATAACTCATGCGGGGCCACACCCAGCATCGCCGCCAGGCGCGACCGGGCCTCGTCCATCTCCTCACCGCCCAGATGGGACGCGCCATAAGGGGCATAGGGCTGCACCTTGCGTTCGGTATAGAACCTGTGCAGCCGGTCAATCACCTGCTGGCAGGCATATGAGCCGCCTGCGTTTTCAAAAAATGCCTGTCCTTGCAATGATGGCGTGCGAAATGCGGGAAACTGGGATCGAACCCATTCAATATCTAATGTCATGAACCCACATCAAACCGGTTGCACCGCAGAGTCAAGAAAGGCCGCCCGTGACAGACGGCCTTTCCCAATTTCCGAACGACGATTCCTCTACAGGTCAGGCACGCCGTTCGCTCTGACCATCGTCAACCCGCAAGGGTCATTCCGCAGGCACAGCGTCATCCACAAAAGTGGTCGGAATGCCTGCAGCCTCTCGGCGGCCATCATTATAGATGGCCTTGACCAAGGCGATACACATCAGCGCCATGACGATCGAGAACGGCAAGGCACCGATGACCATCGCCGTCTGGATCGCCCCCGTACCGCCCGAGATCAGCAAACCACCCACCACAAGGGCCAAGGCAGCACCCCAGAACATGATATGTGGGCGCGCCTTGGGTCCTTCATCGCCTGCCGCGTTGATCGTGTTGACGATCAGAACAGCAGAGTCAGCCGAGGTGACAAGGAACGTCATCAGCAAGACCACGATCATGACAGCCATGGCCCATGACAACCACTGGCTGATCGGCGACAACATGAACTCCGTCATCGCAAAGATCTTGTCGCCATTCCCCGCATTCAGGATCACACCATTCGCATCGCCGTTCAGCTCCAGATCGACAGCAGTGCCACCGGCCCATGCAAACCAGACAAAGCACATCAGTGACGGGACGATCATCGCACCCAGCACGAATTCGCGGATCGTGCGCCCGCGCGAGATGCGGGCCAGGAACAGACCCACAAAGGGCGCAAAGGCGATCCACCATGCCCAGTAGAATACCGGCCACCAGCCCTGCCATGTGGTCAGGCGGTCATTCAGTGTCGCATCCAACGCCACGGCCAGATCAGCGGCCGGAACCGTGATCGAATCTTCGGCCAGTTTGGCTGTCACACTATCGACACTGGCACCCGGACCAGACAAAGCACTCAGAACCGCCTGCGCTTCCTCGGGCGACAAGGCCTGAATCGAGGCTGGCGCAGCCGCGACGAATGCCTCAAGAGCGGTGCCCGCATGGACCTGAACCGACAGGCCCGGCAGCGCAATCAGATAATCCCAGATCCCGACAAAGAAGGCCGATGCCCCAAACCATGTCGCGCCAAAGATGATGAAAAAGCCCAGCAGAATGATCGACAGAACCATGTTGATGTTGGACAACCACTTGATGCCTTTGCCAACGCCCGACAGCGCGGAAAGTGTCGACGCGCCCATGATGAAGAGGAGCGCCACGACAATACCAAATGTGTTCACCGTCCCTGCGATACTTTCGCCATCAGCATTCAGCGCACCTTCGGCATGCACCAGACCATCGATCCCGATCCGGGTCAGACCTGCGACAAACTGATCCACACCAAAACCAAGCGTCTGCGCCACACCCAGAATGGTCGCCACAACCGCCACGATATCAATGATGTGGCCCAGCACGCCGGACAGGGATTTACCGAAAAGCGGGGTCAGCGCCGACCGGATTGTCAGCGGCAAGCCGCGCCGATAGCTGAAGAACGCAAGCGAAAGACCTGCAATCGCGTAGCATGCCCAGGCACCCAGCCCCCAATGCATGTAGGACCACACATAGGCCGTGCGCACATTATCTTCACCAAGGCTTGTCGTGATACCCGCGATAGTTGACGGGTTCTGGCCAAAATGCGCAACGGGTTCCGCCACGGCCCATGTCAGCATGCCAACCCCGATCCCGGCACCAAACATCATCGAGAACCATGAAAAATTGGAAAATTCCGGCTTCTCTCCTTCGACACCCAGGTTCAGCCTGCCACCTGCCGGCCAAATAGCAAGGCCCAGGCAAACAATGACAAATGCCGCCACAACCCAGATATACCATGCCGCGAACTGTGCCAGAATGGCAGAGTTCCAATCGCCAAGGATTCGGCCAGCCTGAAGCGGCCAAAAAATGCACCAGACGACAAGCATGCTGATGATGATCTTGCTGATCACCGTGACATTCACACTGAACCCGCGATAAAAACCGCTGTCAGCGGTCTTGATCGGAAGGTCCGATAAAGGTGGTTTGAGCGCCATTTTGTTTCCCCGTTGGCTATTATTATGCACCAACTATACCTACAAAACCCAGCAGTATAAGCGGTTTTTGCGGCGTGCCGATCACAATACCGACGCTGCAAGTGCAAGATATTCAATGCAATTGCAGCATTCGCACATCAAAAAAACCGCCCGGCGACGATTATCCCGGACGGCTATTCCGATGTCGATTTAGGTCAGATCCGGAAACAAAGCAGCCCGTCAGCCGTTCAGATCAACAACCACCCGGCCCTTCACCTGGCCTTTCAGGATGTCGGCGCCCAGTTGCGGCAGATCAGCCAGCGTCGCAGGCCGGATCATCGCTTCCAGCTTGTCCATCGGCAGATCCTTTGCGATCCGCGCCCAGGCCCGAACCCGATTGTCATATGGCTGCATCACACTGTCGATCCCCAGCAGGTTCACGCCCCGCAACAGGAACGGAATAACCGTCGCGGGCAGCGCGGCACCCCCGGCAAGGCCTACAGCAGCAACCGACGCTCCGTATTTCATCTGGCCCAACACGCGGGCCAGCATTGCCCCCCCCACGGCATCGACACAGCCCGCCCATGTCTCGCCCTCCAACGGGCGTTTGGTGGTCTCGTTGATCTCTTCGCGCGCAACGATCTGGCTGGCACCCAGCGACCGCAGATAATCCGCCGTTTCAGGCCGCCCGGTGACACCGGCAACCTCATACCCAAGATTGGCCAAAATAGCCGTGGCCACGGACCCGACACCGCCCGCAGCGCCAGTCACCAACACCGGCCCATCCTTGATCCCGTGATCCTCCAGCGCCATGACAGCCAGCATCGCAGTAAACCCGGCGGTCCCCACGGCCATCGCCTGCCGGGCATCCAGACCATCGGGCAGCGGCACCAGCCAATCGGCCTTGACCCGGGCCTTCTGCGCATAACCGCCCCAATGCGCCTCGCCCACGCGCCAGCCGGTCAGTACAACCTTATCGCCGGGCTTGTAACGATCATCATCGGATGCCTCGACCGTCCCTGCGAAATCAATACCGGGCACATGCGGATAGTTGCGCACCAGCCCGCCGCCGGGGCCGATGCACAAACCGTCCTTGTAGTTCACGGTGGAATACTCCACCGCCACGGTCACCTCACCTGCAGGCAGGCGGTCCTCCGACAGCTCCTGCACGCTGGCGCGGGTCTTGCCGTCATCGTCTTTTTCTACCACCAATGCCTTGAACATCGCCGTCTCCCTCAAATCCAGAATTTTTCATGAACGGTCGCATCGCGCGGCCCGTCCGGTGTGTCGACCTGCAAAACCGTACCGTCATCCCAATGGGTCATCCTGACCATGCCAACGGCAACATTGGCACCAAAATCGGGGGATCTCGCCGCCGATGTCACCTGCCCCACCCGTTTGCCCTTGGCCATCAAGGGCCAGGCCCGATCACAGGACGGGATGTCACCATCAATCGAAACGGGCCTGACCTGTTGCGTCGGCCCTTCCTTAGCAACGCGCAGCAAGGCGTCACGCCCGACGCACCCAATCGCCGTCTGTGTCGAACAGAACCGGCCCAGCCCACATTCATGCGGCGTGTTTTCCCGGGTCATGTCATTGCCATAAGACAACAGGCCACCCTCGATCCGTTCAATCAGGTTGGGGCAGCCGGCCCGCACATCCAGATCGCGGCCCGCCTCGAACAGCGCGTTCCACAGCGGCATGCCGTTGGCGGTGCCATCCACGTAAATCTCGAACCCGCCCTGCTTGGAATAGCCGGACCGTGCGACCGCCATGCTGACGCCCTGAAAATCAAACCAGCCAAAGCGGAAGAACCTGATGGCGCGTACCGCATCGCCAAAGACGCGGGCGACCAGTTCTTCGGCCTTAGGGCCCTGCACGGCCAATGGCGAAATGTCAGGTTCGTCCACCAGCACATCCAACCGATAGCCATAAGCCAACCCTTTGACCCAGAACAGTAAATCGCTGTCGGCAATGGATATCCACCACCGATCCTCTGACAGTTTCAGCGCCACAGGATCGTTCAACATGCCCCCCGTCTCATCAACGATGGGCACGTAATAGCACTGCCCCGGCAGCATCCCGCGCAAATCGCGCGGGGTCAGCATCTGCATCAGCCGGGCAGCGTCAGGTCCGCGCAACTCGATCTGGCGTTCAACCGCCACATCCCAAACCTGCACCGCCGATTTCAGATGATGATAATCCGCCTCGACACTCTCAAAGACCGTCGGCAGCAGCATATGGTTGTAAACCGTATACCCTTTGACACCCGCCGCCTCCACGCCGGGGGTGAATGGGGTGCGCCGAATACGACGGGACGGTGCAATTGTCGCCATCACAGTGATCCACCCATTCCACGTTTGCACTCCTGCGGCGGCTTGCCGCCCTTTGCGTAGGCCGTGACCTTGCAGGTCTTGCAGCGGTATTCGCCCAGCGACACCGTGTCATTTCCGGTCGCCACCCAGCGACAGCTCCCCGAGGGTCGGCGCGCACCAACCGGTGCCGACCTGCGACCCAGGTTCCAGAACAGAAACGCAATCAGCAGCGCAGCAATGATCAGCACCGGCATGTCAGCGATCCTCCGGCATAAACGGCAAATCGGTATCGTTGGGCTTTTGCCGTGCCGCCGTCAGCATGGCATGGACCTGGCCGCGATGATGGGTCTGGTGGTTGAACAACTGCATCACACACAGCGCGACAGGCTTCTCAAAATCCCGCTTCATCGCGCCCGAATACCATTTCAGATCGCCCACCAGATCAATCGCACTGACGCTTTCGGCCCAAAGCGTAATCCGGGCGTCTATGCGAAACCGGTCCGCGGCCCAGACCGCCGGTGTCGGGGTAAAATCAATACTTTCGGCAATCGACAAATCAGGGCCCGCCCCGCCATCAAACCGGCTGATCCACAGATGATCGGCCCAAAGCAGATGGTTCAATGTGCCCATGATTGACCCGAAAAAGGCGCCACGATCCTGATAAAGCTCCTCTTTGGACATCGCCGGGATCATCTCGCGCAGCCCGGTATTCTGCCAGGCATTATAGCGGGCCATGGTCTGACAATATTCTGGCGTGATCACGGTTTTGGGCCTTTCCAATCAATCGGGCAGATCTCGGCCGATTTGCCGCCAAAATCCCAGACGCGGCCATAATCGCGAACCTTCGATTTCGTCCCGGCGGCAGCAATGATATCCGGGCCCATCCAGTATTTCGAATTGCTGATCATGACCGGATGGTCGGGGCTAGCGCCCTTCATCATCTCGATCTCACCCTGAATTTTGCGGCCAATATAGATGCCGCGCTTGGTCCCTTCGCGGACGATCTCGACCTTTTCGCGCTCGGCGCCAATGATCTCGGACACCAGCATCGTGAACAGGCCTGTCGTGCCCCCCGCAGCCCCGCTAAATATCTTCAGAATACCGTTATAGGCCTTCTGCGTGGACCGCTCATCAACATAAGCCGCCACACGCCAGTTCCCTTCAGCCATCCGACCCGGAATATCGACCAGCAAACCGACGTTCAGACCGGACAGATCCTCACCCTCAAAATGCCCCTCATCAATGGCAATCGCCATCCAGGCATGGCAATGCCCTTCGGTCGGGGGATGGGCACCAAGGCTGACGACACAGGGACAAAACACCGTGCAGGAACAGTTCAGAAACAACTCTCCCTTGATGGCCCATTCGGTGGGCTTCATCTTGCGGCGCAGCGGGTTGCTTTCCATCCGCTGATCAATCCGTTGTGAAATGGGCAGCCTGTCTGCCGGTGCGCGTTCTTTCTTGTCTGCCATCCGGCGTTCCTTTCCTAAATGAATGCCAAACCGATGCCACCCGCAATCAGGGCAACTCCGGTCGGTTTGATCACGCGATGCCCGATATCAGGCAGCTTTTCGAAAACCATCAACAACGTGGCAAGGCCCATCCAGAGCAGGCTCATCACGCCGCCCACAAAACCAAGAACCATAAAGCCCCAGCAACATCCCACACAAAATGCGCCCATAACCAGCCCCATGCGCAAACCACCACCAAAACCGGTTTTCCAATGGCCCAGGAAATAGGTCATCGGCGCATGGCAGACGCCATGGCAGACCTCCTTGGCGCGGGTGAACTGGAACGCGCCGACCGCGATCAGCAGGATGGATGACAACCAGATCGGCGCGATGCCCAGCATGTTCACCACCCCGCCAAACAGCAAGGCCAGTTGCAGGCCGGCAATGACCGCCGCAAAGCAGACCCAGACCAGAAAATATCCCAGCAACACACCCAGCCATCCGGCCCGAGTGCCATCGGCACTGACCATCAACCGCTCATAAGTGGTCAATGTGGGCACCATCGTCGGCAGCATCATCGCCGCCATCATGATGGCCCACATGGTAAACAGCGGACCGAACCGGGCCATGGGCATATCCATCGGCATGCGCGGGTCCATATCGGCCATCGCCTGCCCCATCGGCCCCGGGCGGCCCAGCAGATCCAGATCCATATCCATGGCCATCACATACATGATCCACCACGCCAGCAGGATCGCCCCGAAAAAGGACAACCAAAGCGATGACCGGATCAGGTGAGGCATCGGCGTCCTCCCAAAACGACGACTCAGGACTTGCCACATCATATGTCAGACGTTTAATTGTCTGACAAATGAAAATTGATCCTACCAACCCCGCTGACCTGTCAGCCCAGATCGCCAAGGCGATCCGCGATGCGATTATTTCGGGCGCCTTGCCGGTCGATAAACGGCTCCCGTCAGAGGCGGAACTGGCCGAACAATTCGCCGTGTCACGGCCCACCGTGCGCGAGGCGCTTAAACGGCTGGCCGCGCAATCACTGATCCGCACCCAACGCGGGGCGACCGGCGGGGCCTTTGTGAACCGGCTGAAATTCGAAGACGCCTATGGCCAGCAGATCACCACCTCGACCCTGCTTTTGTCGATGAACGATGTCAGCTTCGCCACAGCGTGCGAGGCGCGCTATGCGCTCGAACGGGCCTGTGCACCGCTCTCCACCCAACGGCGCAGTGCGGACCATCTGGCCACCATGCGGGCCGAAATCCACCGGCAGGGGCAACCGGGTCTCACGGATGAGGCGTTCTGCGCCTCAGATGTCGCCTTTCACCGGGCATTGGTCGATGCGGCTGGCAACCCGGTCCTGTCCTATCAACTCGCCGGTGCGGTCGAAGGCATGCAGCCCCTGATGAATATGATCACCTTCACCGCCCGCTCCCGCGAAACCATCATCGCCTTGCACACCGCCCTTGCCGACGCGGTCGCGGCGCGCGACAGCACCAAAGCTGATGAAAATCTGGTCAGTCTGGCGCAATATTCTCAACAGTTGGCGCAAGAGGTGATCGCCAAACGCAATGCGGCGCGCGCTGCGAAATGACACTTGTCGTGGCCTCCGTGCGGCCCTAATTTGCGGCAGGTTCTAACGGGAGAAACCACCATGAAACTTGCCACCATTTTGGGTGCCGTGTCGCTAACGGCGCTCACCACTGCCGCCAGCGCGCAGGATGCAGACCTGCTGGTGTTTGACTATCCGGGGTTCGAAAACCCCGATTTCCATGTCGGCTATACCGAGGCGCATGGTGACAGCCCCACATTCGCCTTCTTCGGGGACGAGGATGAAGCGTTCCAGAAAATCCGCGCCGGGTTTGAGGCTGACGTGGCCCATATCTGCGCCGGGTCCGTCAGCAAATGGACCGAAAGCGGGATTATCGAGCCATGGGATGTATCCCGCATTCCCGTCTATGGTGACCTTGATAGCAACCTGACCGGCACCGATGTCGGCGCAGGCGATGCGGTCTATTTCGTCCCCGTTGATTTCGGCTCCACCGCCATCGCCTACAACCCTGACGAGGTCCCAGCAGAGGATGTGGCCAGCCTCGATGTGTTCAAGAACCCGGCCTATGCGGGCCGCCTCACCCTGCCGGACAATGTCGATGATGCCTATGCGCTGGCCTATCTGGCCACCGGGGTCAGCAACTGGGCCGACGCAACGGACGAAGAATTCGAAGCCGCCTCCAACTGGCTGCGCGAGGTCCACCCCAATCTGCGCACCTACTGGACCGACCCGGCAGAGCTGGCACAGCTTTTGTCCTCGGGCGAAGTGCTGGTGAGCTGGGCCTGGAACGAAACCTACCCGACCATGGCCGCCGAAGGGCGCCCCATCGGGTTCCAGCGTGAAGCCACAGAAGGCTCCTCACTCTGGCTTTGCGGCTATGTGAACCTCGTCGATGGGCAAGGGTCCGAAGACAAGGCTTATGATTTCCTCAACGCCATGCTGGCGGAATCCTCTGTCGTGCCCCTGCTTGATGCGGGCTACGGGTCCTCGAACGTGGTCGCATTGGCCAACCAGGTCACCGAAGAAGACCTCGAAGCCTCCGGTCTGGGCCAGATCGACGTGCCAGTCCTGGCACAACTGCCCATGTCCAACGAAAAACGCGAACGGCAGGCCGAAACCTTCGAACTGATCAAGGCCGGTTTCTGAAACAACAGATGGGCGGCGCCACCGGGGCCGCCCACAGCAAACTGCGATCAAATGACATAGGTCAAGATCCGGTCAACTTGCCTACGTTATTGGGTGTAACTTATCGTCAAAGCGTATAACTGACCTATCAACGCACCAGATCGGGCGACCCGGAACGACATGCAACCAATGCAGCAAAAAACCTGCGATAAAGCTTTCGCCAGCAGCAATCAGGCACGCGCCACATGATCTGGCGTGGCATCATCTCGGCACTGGCTATCCTTGCGCTGCTCACCGTCAGCCTTGGTCATCAACCGCCTGATCCGGGCAAACAGGCCCAAGCCGCCGCCTATATCCTCGCCGGTGGCTCTTTCAGCGATCTTTGCAGTGAAAACGGCGACCCCACAGCCGGGCATACACCAAGCTGCGAGGCCTGTACGATCAGCGCCACCAGCGCCCTGCCCGACCCGTCAGGTCAGCCCATGCATGTCAGCCTTCCGCGGACCATCGCGTGGATCAATAGCCATGTTGTCGAAACAACGACGCGCTTGAACCCTGACGCGCCTGCGCGCGCGCCACCTTTTGTCTGATCTTTCGAACACCCTTCACTGATCAACACGACCGGATATCAGACCCGGATCAACGAAAGACAAAGACATGAAACCGCTCAAACTGGCCGCTCTGGCCGCATTTACTCTTATGGCCTCCACCGCCCATGCCGATAGCGTCAGCATCGAAAACGCCAGGGCCTTCGCCACTGCGCCCACAGCAATGGCTGGCGGTGGCTTTCTGACGATCACCAATACCGGGGATCAGGACGATACGCTGATCGGGATACGGGCCGATTTCCCAAGGGTCGAACTGCACACCACCGAATTCACTGATGGGGTTGCCAGGATGATGCATCTGGATGCAATCCCCGTGCCCGCTGGTGAAACAGTCTCGCTCGAACCGGGCGGGCTGCATGTGATGTTCATGGGGCTGCGCGGCAACCCGCTTGAAGAAGGGGAAACGATCCCCGCCACGCTGATCTTTGAAAACGCGGGCGAGGTCGAGATCACATTCGACATCGTCAAACGTGACATGGCCCACAGCAACTAGACCTGCGCGCGGGCGTTGCCGCATCCGGCAGCAACACCCGCCAACCAAATAAAGGAGACGCTTATGAAAGCCGTCATCTTCGGCACCACCACCCTCGCCGCCGCTGCCGCCATCGGGCTTTACGTGTGGCAATCGACCAGCGGCACCCCCAACCCCTGCGGCACCACCGCCATCGCAGGCAGCACGATTGGCGGCCCGTTCGAACTGGTCTCGGAAACCGGTGAAACGGTCACCGACGCGGATGTCATCACAAAGCCAACCCTGGTCTATTTCGGCTACACCTTCTGCCCGGATGTATGCCCGCTTGACAGCATGCGCAACGCGCAGGCCGCCTATATGCTGGAAGATCAAGGACTTGATGTCGGCACCCTTTTCATTTCCGTCGATCCACAGCGCGACACCCCCGAGGTCGTGCGCGATTTCACCGACAATTTCCACGAAGACATGATCGGGCTGACCGGCAGCCCCGAACAGGTGCGAGCCGCCTCGCGCGCCTATAAAACCTACTATCAGGCGCATGAAGACGATCCGGAATTCTATCTGGTCGATCACTCCACCCAGACCTATCTGATGTTCCCGAAAACCGGGCTGGCGACCTTCTTCCGACGCGATACCAGCCCAGAAGAAATCGCAGCCACCACGGCCTGCTTCATGGGCCAGCTGACCTGACCGAGTTTCTGCCCGCCATTTGATCTGGCGCAATAAAACCGGCGGGGGACCGTGCCAGTAAAAGGCATGGACAATCTCTCAGACCTCCGCCGGCTCGGCCTTTTTGATGCCCGCGTACCCCGCTACACCAGCTATCCGCCCGCAACCGCGTTCAACCCGCAAACCGGGGCGCAATTCCAGACCAACTGCCTGAAGGCACTTGATCCGGCCAAGCCTGTCTCGGTCTATATCCACATCCCCTTTTGCGAACGGCTCTGCTGGTTCTGCGCCTGCAGGACCCAGGGCACATCCACGCTGAAGCCGGTCGTGAACTATCTGGCCTCGGTCAAGGCAGAGCTTGCACTGCTGCGCGACACGCTGCCCGCCGGTGTCCAGATGGGACAACTGCATTGGGGCGGCGGCACACCCACAATCTTGCCGCCGGACCTGATCAAGGAACTGGCAGACGCCATCAAAGCGGTGATCCCTCCTGCCCCCGATTTCAGCTTTTCAGTTGAAATCGACCCCACGCTGGTGGACGCGGCCAAGATCGACATGCTGGCACAGGTCGGCATGACACGCGCCAGCATCGGCATTCAGGATTTCGCCCCACAGGTGCAGGATGCGATCGGACGACAACAAAGTTTTGCCGCGACCAAGGCTTGCGTCACCATGCTGCGCGATGCTGGCATCACCTCGCTGAACGCCGATCTGGTCTATGGTCTGCCCCATCAAACCCCCGCCAAATTCGCCGACACCATCGCCAAGGTGCGGGTGCTCAACCCCGACCGGATCGCACTTTTCGGCTATGCCCATGTGCCCACATTCTCCAAGCGACAGAAACTGATCCCCGAAGCCGCGCTTCCCGATGAAGAGGCGCGCTATGCGCTCGCCCGGCAGGCCGCACTGGCCTTTACCGGGACCGGATACCAACCCATCGGGATCGACCATTTCGCCAAACCGGGTGACAGCCTGACCCGCGCCCGCGATACCGGCCATCTGCGGCGCAATTTTCAGGGCTATACCGATGATACCTGCCAGACCCTGATCGGCATCGGGGCCTCCTCCATCTCGCAATTCGCCGAAGGCTACGTACAAAACGCCTCGGCCACCGCCGCCTATATGGACCGGATCGGCGCCGGTACGCTGGCCGGGCATCGCGGCTATACCCTGACGGCCGACGATCGGTTACGCGGCGATGTCATCAACATGCTGATGTGCGATTTTGCCATTGATACCGACGCGCTCGCCAGCCGCCACCCAGATGCTAACAGCCTCAACGCAATCCATGATGCCATCAGCGCCGAATTCGGTGATATGTTCCGCAGAACCGCCAATGGCCTGAAGATCACCAAGGCAGGGCGCCCCCTGACCCGGATCATCGCGCAGCGCTATGACGCATTCAGCGATATTGCCGCCCAGTATTCGCAGGCGTCGTAATCTGGTATTGATATCAACCCATCTGTTGACCTTGGGCAAAGCCGCCGCATGTTCATGACAGAACACAGGATTGGTCATGGATATCATCAACATCATCTTCGCCTTGCTCAGCGTCGGATTGGGCTGTTTCGGCTGGCTCGCGCCCAGATACACACTCTCGACGCTCAACCTCGATCCGGGCACTTCAAACATGGGCCCGTCAGAGATCAGGGCCTCAGCAGGTGCACTTTTCATCGGCATGGGCGTCGGCGCGCTGCTCATCGGAACACCGCAGGCCTACATGATGCTCGGGTTCTGCTGGTCCGGTGCCGCTTTGGGGCGGCTGACATCGCTGCTGCTGGACGGGCAGTCGCGCAAGAAATGGGTGTTCTTTCTGGTTGAGGCTGGCGTCGGGATCCCCGCCGTCCTGCTGAACCTCTGATGGGCAAAGCTTAACGCCGCGTTTACACTTTCGCAGTGCGCAGCATTAACCGGGCGAAATCCGCGTTTGGGGTCCGACGTTTTGCCGACGCCCTGCCGACGCAAATCCGACCGGCGATTTCGACCCAAAACCCAGCATTAACAAATGATTCGCCAGAATTGGGCGATGTGGGGTGTTGCGCGCCCTTGCCGACCCACCGAACGTTGCCTATGTATGGGATGTCCTTCGGGACTATGGACATAAACGCGCTCGTAATAAGCGGATCGGACCCGGGGGCGGTACCCGGCGTCTCCACCAAAAACTGCTCATTTGGCAGCCATGGGGACGAAACAGGATCGACGAACGTCTAAAGGGGTTTGCTTTGTCTCGGTGAGTTACCACCGTTATCGGTACAAAAAAGCTAGTTGCAAATGACAACAAAGCACCGATGGCACTCGCAGCGTAAGCTGTGCGTAATATCGAAAATTAACTCCTAAGGTTTTGCGACCTTGGGCGGGGTTCGCAGGTACCTGGCAACAGAAACCTGCACTTCAACCTCCTGAAAAATCACAAAAAAAGCCACCGCAAAACGCGATGGCCCTTGTCGTTTCAGTAGCGCGTGCGGCTAGGTTATTCCACACCCTCACCCAACGCCGCAACCTGCGGAACCGGGCCGGTGTCAACCGGGGCCAAGTAGATATCGACCAATGACGCCATGCGGGCATCCACCGCGCCAGCGCGCAACCGCAGACCATTCAGATCTTCGGCAGTCGCACCACGGTTTGCGACAATCTTCTCCAACACGGGTTTCATGTCCTGCCAGTCAAAGGCAGCCGCCGCCAGAACCTGATTGACGGCGTAATCCTCTGGTGCGGCCAGACCGATGGCAGGCACGCCGTTGGTCAGCGCGTCCATGCTCGCCTCATACAGGGTCATGGTGTCTTCCAGCTTGGCCAATACCTCGGTTCCTGCTGTCTCATCCGCCATTTCGCAGGCCATCAGCTTCATCATCTGGACAAAGACCTCCTGCCGTTCGGCCAGATCCACGGTCAGCACATCCGACATGGTCACGCCTTCAGCGTGCTCGTAATTGGCCGATGTTTGATCCAGCAGGGACAATGTGGTGAACTGCAGCGGACCCTTACCCGCCTGCACCGCTTCGGCATATTTTGCTGGGGTATCCCCGGCCAGGATCATGCTGATCGCGGCATCAACCGGCAGCCAGTTTTCCTTGACCTCCCGGGCCTGATCGGCCAATTCACCCTCTGACAGCGCGGCGAGGGTTTTGATAAAGGACTGGTGCGCAGCCAGCAATGTCTGCATCTCCGCTTCAACCGCGACGCCCGCATTGATCATGCAGACAGAGGCCGCCGTTTCATGAACAAGCGTGTGCAGCTGTCCCGCCAGATAGAGTTGCGAATGCGCTTGGTCGGCAGACGCGCCATTGGCGGCAAAAACGATGGCGGCGAACGATGCGCAGCGCGCAAATCCGGATTTAAGCATAGTGAGACCTTTCAACTGTGGCAGCATCATCGGCCAGATTGCGTGAGTGGTGGCCGAAAACGCGAGTGAGTGGGCAGTGAATGTGTTCGATCCTGTGTAGGTGCCATGTTCTTCCTCGCGAATTGGGCCAAGAAAAAGGCAGAATGAGGCAGAACAGCCGGCAAACCCGTAAAAACCATAGCTTCCCTCGCGTTAACCAATGTGACTTGAAATGCCCCAAGTCCATGCGCAGGATGCAATCATGAAAAGATTAACAATTGCTTGCGCCTTTCTTTGGGGTCTGATTCCAATTGCTGCCTCTGCCTGCGACACGGCCCTTGTTCTGACCATTGATGTCTCCAATTCCGTCGATACCGCCGAATACCGGCTGCAGGTTGACGGGCTCGCAGACGCCCTGCGCGACCCTGAAATCGTCGAAACCATGATCCAAGGTCAGACGGCAATTGCCGTGGTGCAATGGTCCGGGCAGGACAGACAGGAACTGACGATCCCGTGGTTGCGCATCCGTACAGCGCTTGATGCGGAATATCTGGCCAATCAATCCCGGCTGATGCAGCGCGCCTTTGTCCTGTCGGATACCGCCCCGGCAGAGGCCATCTATTTTTCCCTACAACTTTTTGACGAGGTGCCGGATTGCGAGCGCCGCGTCATCGATATCTCTGGCGATGGCACACCCAATGGCGGCACCGATGTGCGTGCGGCCCGTAACGCCGCCGAACGCGCCGGGGTCACGATCAACGGCATCGCCATTGAATCCATGGGCCTCGCCATCACGAATTTCTATCGCAGCGCGGTCATCACCCGAAACGGCTTCGTCATCACCGCCCGCACCCACCGGGAATATCCCAGCTCCATCCGGGCGAAAATCCTGCGCGAGCTGAGCAAGATCGTGGGTTAGTATTGACCCTGCGCCGCTGATCTCGCATCAATGGTACATGGGGTCCGCGAACGCCCCGTCAGGCCAAGGCCCAAGCGTCGCATCCACTGACCACTTTCAGAAAGGATGCACCATGACCGGCTTGAACGAAATTTCCCCTGCAAAACTGATGCGGCTGATCGGCACACCCCGGTGTCCTGTGTTGATTGACGTCTGCATAGATAACGACTTCGACGACGATCCACACCTCGTTCCCACCGCACGGCGCCACCCCCATACAGATATCGACGGGCTTTCGGCCCAAGTGGCCGGGCAAGAGGTCATCGTAATCTGCCAGAAGGGTCTGAAACTGTCACATGGGGTCGCTGCCCGGCTGCGCGCCCGTGGGATCAGCGCGCAGGTCCTTGAAGGCGGCAATTATGGCTGGCGCGACGCCAAGCTGCCGCGCATCCCCGCCGCAAAGATCCCCGGTTCCCTCTGGGTCACCCGCCATCGCCCCAAGATCGACCGGATCGCCTGCCCCTGGCTGATCCGGCGTTTTGTGGACCCGATGGCAGAATTCATGTTTGTACCGCCTGCCCATGTCGCCGGTGTGGCCGAACGCTTTGATGCCACCCCTTTCGATGTCCCTGATGCATTCTGGGGCCACCGCGAGGGAAACTGCACCTTTGACACCATGATTGCGGAATTCGGGCTTACCCATCCTGCACTTGAAACAATGGCGACGGTGATCCGCGCGGCCGATACCAACCAGCATGATTTTTCCCCTCAGGCGGCGGGTCTGCTGGCGATGTCCGTGGGCCTGTCGCGGATGTATCGCGATGATACGGCCCAGCTTGCTGCGGGCATGGCACTCTACGATGCCCTGTACCGTTGGGCGCGCGACGGCCAGGACGAAACCCATGACAGCTGAACTGGTACGTGTCTTCGGGCGCATCGGGCTTTTGTCCTTCGGCGGGCCCGCCGCACAGATCGCCCTGATGCATAAGGAACTGGTCGAAACCCGCGACTGGCTCAGCGAAGAGCAGTTCCTGCGCGCCCTGTCATTCTGCATGCTGCTGCCGGGCCCCGAGGCGATGCAACTGGCCACCTATGCTGGCTGGAAACGGCAGGGGATCATCGGGGGGCTGATCGGCGGCGGGCTGTTCGTGCTGCCCGGTGCGTTCGTCATTCTGGCACTCGCGCTGGCCTATGGGACCTATGGCAACCTGCCTGTCGTGCAGGCGCTGTTTCTGGGGGTCAAGGCGACGGTCGTCGTGATCGTCATCGAAGCGCTCATCAAGATTTCCAAACGGGCGCTGATCAGGCCCGAACATAGCCTGATCGCCATTGGGGGCTTTCTGGCCTTGTTCTGCTTTGCCCTGCCCTTTCCACTGGTCATTGGGGTCGCCGCCATCATTGGTGCGATGCTGACCACATCTGAATATGAGGCCCCGCCGACCAAACCCGCCAACCTCTCTGGCAGCCTGCGGATCATCCTGATCGGCGGGTTGATCTGGGCGGCACCCTTGGCACTGGCTGGCGCGCTCAACCAATCGTTCCTGATCGAGGTCGGCTTGTTTTTCTCCACCCTTGCCGTCGTCACCTTCGGCGGGGCCTACGCGGTTCTGGCCTATATGACGCAAGAGGTTGTGGTCTCTTACGGCTGGCTAACAACCGCACAGATGATGGACGCGCTGGGGCTCGCGGAAACCACACCGGGGCCACTGATCCTTGTCACGCAATTCGTCGGCATGATCGCCGGGATGGCAAAGGGCGGGACCGGCATGGCGCTGTTGGCGGGCGCAATGACGCTTTGGGTGACATTCGTGCCTTGCTTCATCTGGATTTTCGCCGGTGCCCCGCTGATAGACTGGCTCGACGGACGGCCGCGTCTGCGCGGGGCGCTGGCCGGGATTACCGCGGCAGTTGTAGGGGTGATCGCCAACCTGACACTCTGGTTCGCGCTGCATGTCTTTTTCAGCGGCGTCGCACCCGTTGACTGGGGACCGGTCCAGACCATCCGGCCCATCCTTGACACCGCTCAACCCCTTGCGGTTGTGCTTGCAGGCATCGCCGCCGCACTGCTGTTGTGGCGGCACTGGTCGCTCGCCATCGTCCTGCCGCTTTGCGCAGCGCTCAGCCTTGCCGCATCTTATGCGACCGGCACTGCCTGAGATCGGCCCTTTCCTCCGGGATGGAATCGCTTATGCTGACAACAGACCTTGCAAAGGATGATTTGTCGTGAGCCGCTCCATTGACTACGGGAACCTGATGCACCGGGCGATGCGCGGCCTCATTCAGGAAGTGCTCGACAAGGTCGCAGCCGAAGGTTTGCCGGGCGCACATCATTTCTTTATCACCTTTGATACAATGCATCCCGACGTTGAAATCGCCGATTGGCTGTCAGACCGGTATCCGGGCGAAATGACCGTGGTCATCCAGCACTGGTTCGCCGATCTGATGGTCACCAGCGAAGGGTTCACCATCACGCTCAACTTCGGTGACAACCCCGAAACGCTCTATATCCCTTACGACGCGATCAAAACTTTCGTCGACCCGTCTGTGGAATTCGGCCTGCGGTTCGAAACCCAGGATGATGAAGAGGACGAGGACGAGGAGATCGCCGAAGCACCGATGGAAGAAATGGTCGAACCCGAGGCGGAGCCTGAAACAGACCGCAAAGAGGCCGACGTGGTCAGCCTCGATCAGTTCCGCAAGTAAAAGCCCCCACAATACTTTACGAGTACGCCGATGACCGACACTGTTTTCCTGACTATTCGCCTGCCGCTGAAGATCGGCCCATTGGATCGGGGCGAATTATGGGAAGACCCGCTAGACGAAATTCTCGAAGCAGAGGAACTGGGCGAGGTCAGCGGCGGTGGTACCATGATGGACCCGGATGGTGGCATCCTGTTCTGCGATCTGGAGCTGGAGTTGGCTGATCTGTCTGATGACCGGTTGGACAAACTGCAGGACGCCATGATCCGGCTTGGCGCACCACGAAAAACGCAGTTCCTGAACGACGATGGCGAAAGCCTGCGTGAACTCGGCACCGTCGAGGTGGTTGGCATCGGCTTGGACGGCACCGGTCTGCCGGACAGCTCCTACGAAGATTTCGACCCGGACAGTTTCAACGATGAAATCCTCGCGGCTCTCGGCGATGGGCACAGCTATGGCGGCAGCGAGGCTGGCGAACGCTACACGTTTTTCTACTACCATGGTGCGGACGGAAAACAGATCGAAGAGAAGCTTCGCACCTTTGCCGCGACCAAACCCATTGGCGAAGGCGCACAGTTCGTTCACCTGACCTGAACTTTGCGATATTGCGGTCTGCCATCCCCGCCAATATAGGTCATGTGACACTGTATCAGGGGGATCACGATGACCGAGACACGCACCGAAACCGACAGCTTTGGCCCGCTTGAGGTTCCAGCCGATCGTTACTGGGGCGCGCAGACACAGCGGTCCATCATGAATTTCCCCATCGGCTGGGAAAAGCAGCCGGTCGCCATCGTGCGTGCGCTCGGCGTGATCAAACAGGCCTGCGCCATGGCCAACAAGGACCGGGGCAAGCTGGACGCGGAAAAGGCCGATGCGATCATCGCCGCCGCCGCCGAAGTGGTTGCAGGCAAGCTTGACGATCATTTCCCGCTGGTCGTCTGGCAAACCGGGTCCGGCACGCAATCGAACATGAACGCCAATGAGGTGATCAGCAACCGCGCCATCGAAATGCTGGGCGGCGTGATCGGATCCAAGGATCCCATCCACCCCAATGATCACTGCAACATGGGGCAATCGTCCAACGACACCTTCCCAACCGCAATGCATATTGCGGTAGCGACAACCGCCCATGACGTGCTGCTGCCGGGTCTGGCCAAACTGCACGCCGCGCTGGAACAGAAACAGCGCGAATTCGACGACATTATTAAGATCGGGCGAACCCACACGATGGACGCCACGCCCCTAACACTGGGGCAGGAATTTTCCGGCTACACCCATCAGGTCGCCATGGGCATCCGGCGGATCAAGGCAGCTCTGCCCGCGATCTACGAACTGGCGCAAGGCGGCACCGCAGTCGGCACCGGCCTCAACTCTCCCAAGGGCTGGGGCGAAACCGTGGCGGCGCATATGGCCGATATCACTGGCCTGCCCCTTGTCACTGCGCCCAACAAGTTCGAAGCACTTGCCGCCCATGACGCGCTTGTCGAAATGTCGGGTGCACTTAAAACCGTGGCCGCAAGCCTCTACAAGATCGCCGCTGACATTCGCATGCTCGGTTCCGGCCCGCGCTGCGGTCTGGGCGAACTGATGTTGCCCGAAAACGAACCCGGCTCATCCATCATGCCGGGCAAGGTGAACCCGACCCAAGTCGAGGCGATCACACAGGTCTGCGCCCACGTCATGGGCAATGATGCCGCTGTTGGTTTTGCCGGAAGCCAAGGGCATTTTGAGTTGAACGTCATGAAACCGATGATGGCCTACAACGTGTTGCAATCCATGCAGCTTTTGGGCGATGCGGCGGGTGCATTCACCGACAACTGTGTCGCTGGAATCCGCGCCGACCGGACCCGGATCGAAAAATTGATGCGCGAAAGCCTGATGCTGGTCACAGCCCTTTCGCCCACCATCGGCTACGACAACGCCACCACCGTTGCCAAGACAGCGCACAAGAACGGCACAACGCTGAAGGAAGAGGCGATCAAGCTGGGCTTTGTGGACGAAGCGACCTTTGACAAGGTCGTGCGCCCCGAAGACATGATCGGGCCAAAGTGAAGCCGATCAACCTCAATCAGGCGCGCAAGGCGAAGGCACGGACCGCAGCCAAGACCAAAGCGGACGAAAACGCCGTCCGCTTCGGGCGGACCAAGGCGGAACGACAGCTTGACGCAGCCCGCCGGAAACAGGTCGATGACCGGCTGTCGCAACTGAAACGCAGTGATGACTGATCACAGGCGCCCGGTCAAAAGATCGCTCACCCTGCGCGGGCACCGCACATCGGTTTCGCTGGAAGATATCTTTTGGGATGCGTTTCGTCAGATTGCCGAAGAGGATGGCAAGACGATCAACGGACTGGCCGCCGAAATAGACGAAGGCCGAGGGGACATCGGTCTCGCCTCGGCCTTGCGGGTCTATGTGTTCGAGCGCGCCTTGCGGCGCGATCAATCAGAGTAAAGCGCACCGCGCAGGCTGTTCAGCCGATCACGATCCTTCTTTTCTGTGTCGTTCAGCTTGGCAGGCGTGGCTGCAACAGCGGCCTTGCGATCCTGCGTAAACAGCTTGGCAACCTCATGGCGGCCCAACTGCTTTTCAGCTGTTGTCTTCGTCCCGGCTACACCGGTTTCACGACGTTTGCGGCCCAATAGTCCCGAAAGGCCCCGCTTTGTCGTGCTAGGTAGAGCAATAGTCATGTCATCCCCCGATAAACCCACTCACACTAAGCCATTGAGTATCGCCAGCAATGCGGCGGAAAAAAGGCAGTGCGAATTTCACTTAACTTGTCTGATTAGGTCACCCAACTGTGTAAGTGTCTATAATACTTACATTAACACAGGTTAAATGAGCGCTTATCCGCTAGTCATGGGCACAATTACGGCGCGTCAGTTTCTACAATGGCCCTAAATTTAGCCCGTTTTTCGGCTTTGTGCCCCGTTTCGAAACGACCTAGGAAGGGCGCCGTATGATTCGCAGCCGGATTCCATTTTTTGCTCTGACCGTCAGGTGCGCAACCGGCACGGGAGCCGCGCTATCATCAATCGCGAATTGGTAGTTCTTCAGCAGCGACGCCAGCAAAACCATCCCTTCAATCATCGCGAACCCGGCCCCGATGCAAACGCGCGGACCCGCCGAAAAAGGCAGGTAGGCGTCGCGCCCGCTTTCCTTGCCCGCATCCGTCTGCCAGCGCCCGGGATCAAAGCCATCCGGATCGTCCCATAACCGGGAATGGCGATGCAGATGCCACGGAGACAGAACAATCTGCGCACCCTTCTGCACGGGCCTTTCACGGAACACTTCGCCCTGACTAGCCTCCCGCACCATCATCGGCACCGGAGGATAGAGGCGCAGTGTCTCGCGAAACACATCTCGCGTGATTTTCAACTGCGACGGGCCCGCAAAATCCTCTGACCATGCGGCAGCCTCTGCCGCTGCCTGGTCCTGCCAGTCAGGATAAAGCGCCAGAAGGTATAGAGCCCATGCCAGTGCAGAGGCACTCGTCTCATGCCCCGCCAGAAAAAAGATCGCCACCTGATCCACCATTTCCGGCAGCGTAAAGGTCTCGCCCGTCTCAGGATCGGTCGTGGTCAGGATTTTCGTGGCCAGATCGTCCGGCGCATTCCCTTCGGCAATCTGTGCCAGCCGCGCCTTTGTCAGGTCTGTAATCAGCGCCCGAATGGTCCGGGCCGTCTGACGCGTCCCGCGCCGAAAGAACCGGGGCATCCAACGCGGCCCGGGCACAAAAGCCGCCAGGTTCAGGATCGGTTGTGAGCGTTGATAATCGCGAAACGCCTCAAACACCTGACGGGCCGTTTCATCCTCGATCGGGATCGAAAACAGCGTGCGAAACATCACGTCAGCCGCAATGTGACTGGTGATCGCCTCGATCTCGACCACTTCATCAGTACCATCCAACCGGGCCGCACCCGCCTGCCCTGCCGCCAGAATACCGGGAAAGGCGTCGCGCAACCTGCCGCCTTCAAACGCGGGATCAATGATCCGGCGCTGGCGTTTCCAGACATCGCCATTGGTCAGGAACACACTCTCGCCTAGCAGCGGGCGCAGGCCCGCGCCAATCCGGTCGGATTTCGGGAAATCATCTGGCCGCGTCTGCAGCACCTCGCGGATCAATGCGGGATCATTGATCAGGTAGCTGCGAAAAAACGGCGTGCGAAACTCTGCCATCCACGCCCGATAAAGCCGCGCAGGCTGTGCCGACAGAATATCGCGGCGGAACAACCGCATATAACGCCAGAGCGACACCTTGTCAGGCCGAGGCACTGGCTTGGGCGGTTGCATACTCAAGGCAGCAAGGATGTATACTTCGACACCGCCACGTCGATCCGCGATTTCGATGGCGGGCGGTCGCGATAGCGGTCGACCAGCAGCCGGGGTCCAGCGGTGATCTGGAAATAATCGTAATCCTTGGGCCGGTCAAAGGCGCACAGATATTGAAAATGCAGCCGAAAGAACCGCCAGCGCAGTTGTTTCCAACGCGCCTCTGACAGGCTTTGGGTAAAAGCCGCCGACATGATCAAGGGCCAACGTTTGCCCGGCGGGGTCACCCCGGTCACCGCCACGGGGTCGCACAAGGCAAAAGAACAGCCATCGCCGGGGGCAGATACGTCAACCCATGTGATCCGATCCTGCGTTGCCAGAAACGCCAGATCGCTGCGCAACCTGCGCGCCCGCGGTAAAAACGACATCATAGGCACCACCTGCCCCAAAGTCAGAAGTGCCAGTTTTGGCCCATCGGCAGGCACGCGGCCATCCCGGAGCAAGTCAGCCAGCACCGATATCGCCACATGCGCGCCCGATGAATGGCCGACCACCAGCACCTCATCCACATTGGTCATGAAGGCTTGGGCAATCGTATCGCCAAATTCCTTCATCCGCGCCTCCAACTCTGGAGGATGTTCCCCCCAAAGCCGCGCAGAAAAGGCATAATCATGCATCAGGTAATAGGCATAAAGCTTGCTGTCCTTCGACTTAAACCAGCGCAGCAGCAGCACGACAACCACAGCCCAGATACCCAGCTTCAACAGGAATGCAATCCACGCAATCAGCGTAAAAAAGAACCCCGCGCTCAACCCGGCCAGCGCCAGTAGCCACAGGATGCCACCCTGCACCAGATTGCCCAGAAACCGACCCAGCAGGACCGCCGCCAGTAGCTGCAAAAGCAACATACCCACCGGATAAAGGGCGGCAATGACCGGCCCTTTGCGCATCCACATCAACCGGCGCAGGGTGTCGGTGCTGATATAGATCCAGGCGGTCTGTAGCAGTTGCAAATAGGTCGCCGGGATCGACTGTGCCATGCTGTCGCGCACAATATCCGACCAGACCAGCACATCGACACGGGCGGCGACGTCGTAATTATCGATACTGGAATTGACCGACCAGCTGAACGTGTCCGCCGATGCCTTGGCCTGCACGTCAATCTTGTAGCCGCTGATTTCCGCCTGCTTGGCCCCTTCAGTGCGATAAAGTTCGCGATAGCGTCGGGGATGGATCGGGTCATAGCCGGGAATATGAAACACCCTGCGGCGCGTGACCCGCGTGCTGTCTTCGTTCATCGATAGTCCCTGTCTGTCCCGACAAGGCTTAGGCTAACCCAACGCTTTTGAAAACATAAGTCCCCTAACCGACTGTGGCGAGCGCGGGGAACCGCTCAAGCAACCAAAAGCTGAACGCGGTGAACTGACCGGTGACCATCATCAACCCCACGGTCCACAAAAGCAGGCCCGATATCCGTTCAATCCGGGACATATTGCGTTTCATCCAGGCCATCGGCCCCTTCATCATCGGGAAAAACGCCGCGACCAGCAAAAACGGAATGCCCAGACCCAGCGCATAGACCCCCAACAACAACGTGCCGCGTGCCATATCCGCCTCTGACGCGGCCAGACCCAGGATAGCGCCCAATATGGGCCCAAGACACGGTGTCCAGCCAAAGGCAAAGGCCAACCCCAGCACATAGGCCCCAAAGGCCGACCCGCCGCGGTCACCGGCTTCCACCCGCGCCTCGCGATCCAGAAATCCAATGCGGAAAACCCCGATGAAATGGGCACCAAAGATCATCACCACGATCCCGGCAATCGTCACGAACCAGTCCTGCGCCTGCAACAGCATCCGACCCATGGCTGATGCAGCGAGACCCAGCAGCAAAAATATGGTCGACAGGCCCAGCACGAAAAACACCGCCGCCAGCAGAACACGACGGCGCGCTGTCCGCGTCTCGTCCATATCAGTCACCGACACACCGCCCATATAGGCCAGATAGGGCGGGACAATGGGCAACACACACGGGCTGAGGAATGACAGCAAACCGGCTACCATCGCGATCAGCATCGCGGGCAACAGTGTGGCGTCCAGAATAAGGGTCGAGTCGAGCATATCCGTTCCTTTCGCACCTGCCTAAGGGAACAAGGCCGATCCGTCACCCGGCAACTCGTCACAAGTTAGTGGACAATCTGAAACATCACGCCGAGGCGGTGTCTGCATTTATCTCTCGCTATCGGCGCGAGATACATTTTGCCGCTGACAAGCCGATTTGACCGCAGCGATGTGGTTCATCGGCAGGGTAAATCCGCGATGGCAGAGGCAGTCAGGGCGTTCAGCAAAACGTCCAGTGGACGTTTTATAGCCCGCAACGCGCCGCACCCCGCAGGGGTTTCGCCCAAATTGCCCATTTCTACGTCAAAAGAGCTTGAATTAACCCGTTAGTCCTGCGCTCTCTTTCCTGGAACTGAGCAATTTTGACTGAAACCGATAGCGAGAGATAAATGCAGACGCCGCCTGATCCGCTGGCCATGACCTATGATGCCGAACTTGATGCAACCGGACTGCTTTGCCCCCTGCCCGTTCTGAAGGCGCGCAAACGCCTGCAGGCGCTGCAGTCTGGGCAGGTGCTACGCATGCTGGCCGATGATCCAGCGGCGATTGTAGATGTCCCACATTTCTGCACGGAAGCCGGGCACGACCTGCTCGATATGGCCGACACCGATAAGGCGCAGATCTATCTGATCCGCAAGGGCTGAGACCAGATTGACAGCATCCGAGCCCCTGCCTAGGGTTTGCACCCTATACAAAGGTGCCGCATGCCCCCAACACCAGACACGTTTGACTATATTGTCGTCGGCGGCGGATCAGCCGGCAGCGTCATCGCCAACAGGCTCTCTGCGGACGGACAGCGCAGCGTCTGCCTGATCGAGGCCGGGGGCAACACCGACCATATGCTGGTCCGGGCGCCGATGGGGGCCGTTGCGATGATGCCCGCGCATCTGGGGATCAAGATCAACAACTGGGCATTTCAGACCGTCCCACAACCCGGCCTGAACGGGCGACGCGGGTATCAGCCACGCGGCAAGGGTCTGGGCGGCTCATCCATCATGAACGCGATGATCTATATCCGGGGCAACCGGCGCGATTACGACGGTTGGGCCGATATGGGCTGCGACGGCTGGGGGTATGACGACCTGCTGCCGCTGTTCCGCAGGGCTGAAAACTTCACCGGCGGGGCAGATGACATGCATGGCGGCGATGGCCCCCTTCATGTCACCAACCTCGCCAGCCCTCACGCGATCACCGCCGATTTCATCAAGGCGGGCGAAGCCACCCAACTGCCCCGCAACGATGATTTCAGCGGGCCGGACCAATACGGCATCGGCCCCTATCACGTCACCCAATTCCACGACCACCGGCGCGGCGAGCGTTGTTCTGCGGCCGCAGCCTATCTCAACCCCGCCCGGTCGCGCCCCAATCTGGACATCAGGACCAAAACAACCGCGCTCCGGATCATTATGGAAGACGGGCGCGCCACTGGCCTTGCCATTCAAAACCGCGCTGGCAAATCGGTCATCAACTGTCGGCGGGAAGTCATACTCAGCGCCGGGGCGTTCCAATCCCCGCAACTGCTGATGCTGTCGGGCATCGGCGAAGGCGACCACCTGCGCGCCATGGACATCCCCGTCGCCATCCACAGCCCCGATGTCGGGCAAAACCTGCAGGACCATATCGATGTCACCCTGTCCTATGGGGTGAACCGGACCGATGTGATCGGCATCGGGCTGGCCGGGACCGCCCGACTTTTGCGCGGCATCCGCCAATGGCGGCGCGACGGCACCGGCCCGGTCAGCACCAATTTCGCCGAAGCCGGGGCGTTCTTCTCGGTCGGCGATAGCGGCCGCGACTGGCCCGACACGCAACTGCATTTCGTTGTGGCCCGGGTCGAGGATCACGCCCGCCGCCTGCGCTGGGGCTATGGCGTGTCCTGCCATGCCTGCGTGCTGCGGCCTCATAGCCGGGGCGAAGTGCGGCTGACATCGCCCCTCGCCACGGACGCACCGCTGATCGACCCCAGGTTTCTGGAGGATGAGCGCGATCTGACCCAGCTCAAACGCGCCGTGCGCAAAACCCATGACATCATGACAACAGCGCCGATGCGTGACCACATCACGAAGTCCTACACCATGCCCGACAATGCCTCCGATACCGAACTGGAACAGGTCATCCGCGATCACGCCGACACGGTCTATCACCCCGTCGGCACCTGCCGCATGGGGGCCGATGCACAATCGGTTGTCGATCCGCAATTACAGGTGCGCGGCGTTGATGGGTTGCGAGTGGCCGACGCCTCCATCATGCCGCGCATCATCAGCGGCAACACAAATGCACCGGCGATCATGATCGGTGAAAAGTTGTCCGACCTTGTGCTGCATGGCTGACACCATGACAGTACAGACCCTCAGCAAGACCAAACACCGCATCGTCCAGGGGGCCATCACCGCCTTCAACCAAAGCTCATTCGCTGAAGTCACCACCGCCGCTCTCGCGGCACGTCTGGGCATGTCAGAGGGCAATCTGTGGTATCACTATCCCACCAAGGCCGATCTGCTGGCGGCGGTACAGCAGGCGTTTCTGGCTGACTGGACACAGGTGTCCAAGGACATCCCCGCCAGCCCCGATCCCATTGCGGATTACATCGCCTATATGCATCGCTGGCAGGCCCTGTTCGACAGCTATCTGTTCATGTTCCGCGACCGGTCGGAATATGGCGCACACAGCCCCGAACTGGCCGCGAACCTGTCCCGGATATATAGCGCCGTGAGCGTGCGGCTACGAACGCTGTATGATGCGCTGATCGCCGCCAATCTTTTGACGATCCCTGCTGAGGCCGTTGATGACCTGATCACAAACGTGATGATCATCTCGCGCTTCACACTCGAATTCAGACAAGAAGCACAACCCGGGCTTGCCACCCCACCCGCTGCAGGTCTGGCGCAACATCTGTCGCTGCTGAAACCCTATCTTGATCCGGGCAGTTTCCGGCGCGTGCAGGACGGGCTGAAAGGCAACTAAGCCACAGCCGCCTGCGCCATGATATCGGCAAACCCGGCATCGCCATCAAACCCCAGCGAAACGGCAAGGCGCGTATCAAACAACGTCGGCCAGGACCCGACAATGGCTGCAATCTGCGGATCGGGTTGCATATCCACCAGCGCGCGGCGTTCGCCCAAAGCCTCCAGCATCTGCGCTACCGTCACCCGAAGACCCGGCACATTCACTGCACCAAATGCGGGCCAATCCGCCCCCGCCACACTGGGCGCATGATGCAAGGCACGCACAGCCGCATCTGGCGATGCAACCCACATTGCCAATGCCGGATCAACCGGGCAAATCGCCCGCTGCCCCGCCAAAGGCTCGCGAATGATTGACGATGCAAAGGATGATGCCGCCGCGTTCGGCTTGCCCGGCCGGACCGTGACGGTCGGCAAACGCAAGGTTCGGGCATCCGCCCAGCCCCGCCTGCGATAATCGGCCATGACCAGTTCGGCCATCGCCTTGGTCACACCGTAGGTATTGCGCGGCTGGATCGGGGTTGCTTCGGTCAGCGGTTCGACCGCGCCACTCCCATAGACCGCCAATGACGACGTGCCGATCACGCAAACCTCGTGATCAACGGCACGGGCCGCCGCCAGAACCGCATTGGTCCCGCCCAGATTGACCCGCATTGCCAGATCATAATCCGCTTCGGCCTGCCCGCTGACCACAGCGGCCAGATGATAGATCAGAACCGTGTCGGCGGGCATCGCGGCACCCACAGCATCACTATCCGCAATATCAATCGCCGTGAAATGCACATCCGGCAGGTCAGGCACCTGCGCACCCGGAATGTCCCACAAATGCACCCCGGAAACGGAAAGACGCCGCCCATCGGGCAGCGTCACACCTTGTTTGGCAATCCGTCTAGCCAGCGCCGTCCCCAGAAAGCCGCAGCCTCCGGTGATGACGACAGCGCCGGTCATCCCCTGCCGAGCGACCACCAGCCCTTGCGTTTGGGCTTGGCCGGGGCGTCGTCCTGCGCGGGTTCCGGTGCAGCCTCCGCCGCGACAGGTTCCTTCACAGGCTCTGGCTCTGGCTCTGGTTCAGGCGCCGGTTCCGCCTTCGGCGCTTCGGCAGGTGCTTCGACCGCAACCTCTGCTTCCGGCTTCGGCTTGGCCCGACTACGCCGCTTGGGCTTGGGCTTTTCCTCGGCCTCTGGTGCAGCAGCAGCCTCCTCGACAGGCACCTCTTCCACCGCAGCTTCCTCAACCTTTGGCTCCGCCTTCTTGCGAGTCCGGGTCCGTTTCTTCGGCGCAGGCGTCTCCTCAGCGGCCTCAGCCGCAGCAGGTTCGGCAACAGCCTCTTCCGCCGCCTCTGCAGGCTGTTCTACCTTCTTCCGGCGGGACCGCGTGCGCTTGGGCTTTTCTTCCGGCTCCGGCGCATCCTCGGTCACAACAGCCTCAACCGGTGCCGCTTCTGCCACGGCAGGCTGCTCTTCGGCAGTCGCCTCAGTCGCCTCCGCCTGCTGGTTCTCGGCATTGTTGCCGCCACCCCGTCTGCGGCGGCTACGACGACGGCGCTTGCGCTTGGGCTTGTCCTCACCACCATCAGACCGTTCTTCTGCATCTGCCTCGACAACCTCGGCGACAACATCATCGTCATCGTCATCCATCAACGCGGCAGAGGCCACGACAGGGGCCGCCTCCGGCACGACACGGGTCGCTGTCTTAAACTTCTCAATGGCATAATCGGGCGACACCAGCGTCGGATCACATTCAATCCGCACCGACATGCCATAACGGGCCTCGATATCGGCGATATGCTCGCGCTTGCCGTTCATCAGGAAATTCGCAATCGAAATCGGGGCCCTGATCAGCACTTCCTTGCTGCGGCCACGCACGCCTTCCTCTTCCAGCGCACGAATAATCGACAGCGCCACATTGTCGTCAGAGCGCAACAGGCCGGTGCCGTGGCAATGCGAACACATCTGCGTCGTGGCTTCCAGCATGCCAGGGCGCAACCGCTGACGGGACATTTCCATCAGGCCAAAACCGGAAATCCGGCCGACCTGAATACGGGCGCGATCCGTCTTCAACTTATCTTTGAACCGCTTTTCAACGGCCGTGTTATTCCGCCGCTCATCCATATCGATGAAATCGATCACGATCAGACCGGCCAGGTCGCGCAGACGCAACTGGCGGGCCACCTCGTCGGCAGCCTCAAGGTTAGTCTTCAGCGCGGTCTGCTCGATCGACCCTTCCTTGGTCGCCCGGCCAGAGTTCACGTCGATCGCGACAAGCGCCTCGGTAATCCCGATCACGATATAACCGCCCGATGGCAACTGCACCGTCGGATTAAACATGCCGCCCAGATAGCCCTCAACCTGATAGCGGGCAAAAAGCGGCAGTTGTTCGGCATAGTATTTCACGTTCTTGGCATGGGACGGCATGATCATTTTCATGAAGTCCTTGGCCGTCCGATACCCCTGCTCGCCCGCAACGATCACCTCGTCGATCTCTTTGCTGTAAAGATCGCGGATCGACCGCTTGATCAGGTCACCCTCTTCGTAGATCTTCGCCGGTGCGATGGATTTCAGGGTCAACTCGCGGATCTGTTCCCACATCCGCTGCAGATATTCATAGTCGCGCTTGATCTCGGCCTTGGTCCGCTGGGCACCGGCGGTCCGAATGATCAAACCGGCACCATCAGGCACGGTCATGGACCCTGCAATTTCCTTCAGTTTCTTGCGGTCGGCCGCATTGGTAATCTTGCGAGAGATACCACCACCACGCGCTGTATTGGGCATCAAGACGCAGTAACGGCCTGCCAGCGATAGATAAGTCGTCAGGGCAGCACCCTTGTTGCCGCGTTCTTCCTTCACGACCTGGATCAGCAGGATCTGGCGGACCTTGATGACTTCCTGGATCTTGTAACGCTTGGGGCGCGGCTTGCGGACCGGACGAACGTCTTCGCTGTCATCCTCTTCCGCGACACTCTCAATCGTCTCGTCCTTGTCAGACGCATCATCCATGGCGACGTAGGGCTTTTCGTCATCACCATCGTCATCATCATCTTCACCAGCGGCAGGCGTCTCAACCGGTGTCTCGCCCACCAGCTCCATGGGCGAACTGCCCTCTTCCTCGTCCACCAGATCAATGGTTTCCATCCCGGCGATATCGCCGGATGTTTCCTCTTCCGGTGTCTCCACCTCAGCGGTGGTAACCGCATCCTCACCCTCAACCGCTGCGGCTTTGGGCTTGGCGCGGCTGCGGCGGCGCTTGGGCTTGGCCTTTTCTTCGTCCTCGGCCTCCGCTTCGGCCTTCAGGCTTTCGGCATAGGCTTTTTCCTCGGCGATCAGCGCCTCACGGTCAGCAACCGGGATCTGATAGTAGTCGGGATGAATTTCCGAGAACGCCAGGAAACCATGGCGATTGCCGCCATAGTCCACAAAGGCGGCCTGCAGTGATGGTTCAACTCGGGTTACCTTTGCAAGGTATATGTTGCCGGCAAGCTGACGCTTGAACTGGCTTTCAAAATCAAATTCTTCGACTTTGTTTCCGTCGACCACAACAACGCGGGTTTCTTCCGCGTGTGTGGCATCTATTAGCATTTTCTTTGGCATATTTTCCGTTCACAAACAGCCCCGGTGGCGCCCCTGGGGGCGCTGTTGTCCGTACTGCTTGTTTGATTATGGCGACCTGCGCGCGGGCAAAACATGGGCCCCTTGGGGCCGCCCTGTCTTGCCTGTCATATCCTGCGCGTTGCATCGCGTTTCTTCTCCGACCCCACGAAATCGGGGGCCCGTTCAAGGCCCGGTCTGCGTTTGAGTGGACGCAGCCAAGGGCGTTCTTCTGGCCATTGAAGACCAAATCAGCTGCTCCAAGGTGTCGGACAATCCGCCCGCATCACTCAAAACAGAGAATTCTCCCGGATGGCACCGCGCGTACCCCGCCCAGACATCCGTAACTCATACATAAGGGAGGAAGGCCCGGTATTACAATGGCAATTTCGCGACCGCGATAATTGGGTCGACCCGTTCCCACGACCCCGCGCACAACACTGACTGACGGAACCAACCACCCCTCAACACGTTGCCACAATGAACTTAGAAAGACCGGAGCTTGGGATGTCCTCATCGAAATCACATGATCAAATATGGGACGAATGGCGCGACCTCGTCAACATGGCCCCTCAGGAACTCGAAGACTGGCTGGAAACGTCAGAGTCAAAATCCGTGGGCGACAGCGAGGATAGCGAAAGCACCGGCCATAAGTCGGGCCGCCAAATCGTCAACATCAAGCGCACCAACAAGGATGACCTGAGTGATGATCAGTGGGACCACATGGCAACCGTCGTCGGCTACATCAAACGCCATCTGTCACAGGGCGGACCTGATGATGATATCGAACATTCAGACTGGCGCTATTCGCTGATGAACTGGGGTCACGATCCGCCGAAAGAGGAATGAATGTCATCTGCAACGAAAACTGATCCCGATCTTTGGGAGAAGGTCAAAGAAGAACTGATGGAAAGCGACAAGGGCGGTGAGCCGGGCCAGTGGTCCGCGTGCAAGGCCCAACTCGCCGTGCAAGAATATAAAAAACGCGGCGGCGGCTAAGCGGATGATGGTTCAGATCAGGAAGACACCAACGAGAACGGGCGGGGAAAGCGGTCCGTCGCTTCGCTGGAAAACAAGACAAAAAGCGAGCTTTACGACATGGTGCAGGATCGCGAGGTTGAAGGCCGATCAGATATGAGCAAAGACGATTTGGTCAAAGCGCTCGCAAACGACTAACGCGGATCGACACGGCGGCAGAGTTACCGCAGGACACACAATAGATACCGGCGGACGTTAGAAATTTACGAAAGGCACCGCGCGCTGCGTTAAAGGCGGCGATGCCCGCCAAAAGGTCCGACGTTTTGCCGACGCAAATCCGACGTGATGCCGACAGTGGAAAACGCCAGAATATACAGCGTTAACGTACGATTCGCGGCGGTGACGCGAAAATCACCGCCCGATGGGGGTCACGCAACGCCACGGTGCGTTTACAAATAGTCCGACCGCTGCAATCCGTATTTCGCCATCTTCTCGTTCAACGTCCGGCGTGGCAGGCACAGCTCTTCCATCACCGACACGATCGATCCCTTGTGCCGGCGCATCGTGTTGTCGATCAGCATCCGCTCGAACGCTTCCACGAATTCTTTCAAGGGCTTACCCTCGGTCGTCATCGCCGGTTTGGTCTCTTCGGTATCCGCCATCAGAAGTGACGCAATCGACCCTGTGCCGCGCCGGTTCTGCAACACGGCGCGTTCAGCCACATTGATCAACTGACGCACATTGCCCGGCCATGGGGCCTGCAGCAACTGGGCGGCCTCTTGCGCGCTGACTTCGGGCGCATCGCAGCCATATTCATCGGCAAATTGCTCGCTCAAACGCGTAAACAACGCCAGAATATCCTCGCCCCGCTGACGCAGCGGCGGCACCGTGATCCGCAGCGCGGCCAACCGATAAAACAGATCCGGGCGCAGCACGCTTTCACAGGTCTTGTCTTGCTCCTGCAGGTTACAAATGGCGACGATCCGGGTTTCAGCCGGGGTGCCCTGATCATTGATCGCGGTCAGCAAACGGGCCTGCAATGCGTGGCTAAGTGCCTCAATATCCTCAAGAACCAGCGTCCCACCGCGGGCCTCTTCCATCGCCGGCACAGGCTCATCATCCTTGGCTGGTCCAAAGATGCGGCGACCCAGCGTTTCCTCGTCATAGGCCGAACAACTCAGCAGAACAAACTTCTTGCTGGCACGCGCACCAACCGCATGCAGGGCGTGGGCGACAAGGGTTTTACCCGTCCCGGTTTCACCCTCGACCAGCACATGACCATCGGCCTGGCCAAGATCCAGAATGTCCTCTTTCAGGCGCTCCATCGGGGCAGACTGGCCGATCAGTTTCTTGATCAGGGCCGATCCATCCGACAATTCCTTGCGCAGCGCGCGGTTGTCCAGCGTCAGCCGACGGGCCTGCGTGGCCTTCTTGGCCAGTTCGGTCATCCGGTCCGGGTTGAACGGCTTTTCGAGGAAATCAAAGGCACCGACGCGCATTGCCTCCACCGCCATCGGCACATCACCATGACCTGTGATCATGATCACCGGGAGCGAGCTATCAACGCCCTTCAGCTTCTTGAGAAACTGCATCCCATCCATGCCGGGCATCTTGATGTCGCTGACCACAACGCCGGGGTAATCACTTCCTAACCCTTTCAGCGCATCCTCAGCCGAGGCAAAGGTTTCGGTGTCGAACCCGGACAGGGCCAACCACTGGCTGATCGACTGCCGCATATCCTTTTCATCATCGACAATCGCGATTTTCATAGCCTTGGACATATTTTCTTTCCTTACTCTGCCGCAGCGACTTCGTGTTGTTTCAGTGCGGGCAACTGCACCTCAAAGATGGCGCCACCATCTACCGCGTTGCGGGCCGTCAGACGGCCGCTCAAATCGTTCACGATGCCAGACGAGATAGCAAGCCCCAGACCAACCCCGTCACCAGGCTGTTTAGTGGTATAGAACGGCTCGAACAACTCATTAAGGTTTTCAATACCGTCGCCATTATCACGGATTTGCAGGCTGACGGTGTCTCCAGCGGCCAACAGGATTTCAATGGTTGGATTACTTGCGCTTTTGGTCGCATCAAACGCATTACGCAGCAGATTGATGATCACCTGTTCAAGGCGCAGGCGATCACCATAAATCATCACCGGCTCGTTGGGCAATGTGCGGATGATATTGACGTCACGCGTCTTGAGCTGCGGCTCCATCATCGCCAGCGCTGTGGACACAGCAGCCCTGCAATCAACGGGTTCGAACGCATCCTTGCCCTTGCGGGCATAGGATTTCAGCTGCCGGGTGATCGCGCCCATCCGCTCCAGCAGATCGTCGATCCGCTGAAAGGATGACAGCGCCTCATCTGGCCGTTTGCGTTGCAGCAATAGCCGCGCGCCCGCCAGATAGGTTTTCATGGCCGCCAATGGCTGGTTCAATTCGTGACTGACCGCCGCTGACATCTCGCCCAGGGCGGCCAGTTTCGACGATTGCGCGATGGTCTGTTCGGCCACCTGAAGCGTCTTTTCGACCTTCTCACGTTCGGCGATTTCCCGCTGCAGCCTGCGGTTCAATGCGCGCAACTCTGCTGACTCGCGCTGAAAGAAGACCAGTCGAGACGCGGTCTTGCGGGACATGAAATAAAACACGACCGCCAGAAGCAGCGCGAATCCCATAACCTCGAGCGCCAGAATGCCGTTCACCTTTTCACGGACCGACGCATAGGTGGTAAAGCTGACCATCCGCCAGCCTTGATGCGATACGCGCGCCTCGCGGCGCAAAACGGCCTCGCCGCGCAGGTATGCATCGGCAGGCAGTGCGGCCCAGCCCTGGGTCAACCTGATGGCCCGCTCAATCGCGGACGGGGCTGACTGACGTGACAGCGCCTCTTCCTCGTTCAGGCCGCGCCAGCGTGGTTCGGTCGACATGATGATCGTGCCTTCGCTGTCCATCACGATGACAGCTTCGGAAAATCCGGTCCAACCTCGTTCAAGGGTCGGCACGTCCACCTCGACCGATATGACGCCAAGAAATTCGCCATCCACCTCAACCCTACGCGAATAGATGAAGCTGAACGCACCATCCTCATCCCGATAGGTGGTGTAGATAGTTTCGTTTGCCCGTTGTGCGTTGACAAAGTAGGGGGCGGCGCGATGAGACTCGCCAATGCGGTTCCGGTCTGTCGCCGCAACGGTCCGCCCATCGCGATCAAACAGCATCGCAGAGGCACCACCGAATTCATCGATATTTGCCACAAGGCGGGCGGTCGATAGCGAATAGTTCCTATCTTTCAACGCCGTAATCAATTCAGTGTCCCGCGCCAGAAATGACGGGTCCCGCGAAGTGTTCCGTAATTCGTAGCTCAAATCGCTGACATGACCGGCCAACCGGATTTCGGCCCGATTGCGGATTGTTTCGGTAAAGCGCTGGGTCAGAAACTGGTTGCTGACATAAATGACAATGACCGCAAACAGGCAGATCACAAGAATGGACAATCGCAGATACCATCTGCCCTGCCCCTTGCGCGGCTTCATTTTACCAAACCCCTTCATGGGTGCAGTCTAGGCCCATGGCGGACCTGCAGCAAGAACGCAGATCAGGCTGCGGTCAATTGCCCGACCAGCCCGCGGAAAAGTGCCTGCCCATCAGTGCCGCCATGGCCCACATCAACTGCCCGTTCAGGATGCGGCATCATCCCCAGCACGCGCCGGTTTTCCGACAATATGCCAGCAATATCTGCGACAGACCCGTTAGGGTTTTCAAGGTAACGGAACGGAATACGCGCCTCGGCCTCAAGCTGCGCCAGCGTATCAGCATCAGCGGTGTAATTACCATCGTGATGCGCGATGGGAAAGCCCACGGTATCACCTGCATTATATCCTTCGGTAAAGGCACTGTCCGAGGTTTCCACTTTTAAATCAATCGCTTTGCAGACAAATTTAAGGTTCGCATTGCGCATCAATGCACCGGGCAAAAGCCCGGTTTCGGTCAGCACCTGAAACCCGTTGCAAACACCCAGGGCAAAGCCGCCACGCTCCACATGGGCCACAACCGCCTTGCAAATCGGCGACTTGGCCGCAATCGCCCCGCAGCGCAGATAGTCACCAAATGAAAAACCACCGGGGATCGCCACCAGATCAACGCCATCCGGCAAAGCGGCATCCTTGTGCCAGACCATGCTGACATCGGCACCCGCAGCCTTAAGCGCGACCGCCATGTCGCGGTCGCAGTTCGATCCGGGAAAGACAATGACCGCGGCCCGCATCAAAGCATCTCCACCCGGTAGCTTTCGATCACTGTGTTGGCCAGCAGCTTTTCACACATCTCGTTGATGGTCGCCTCTGGCGTGCCATCGGCCAAATCAAGCTCGATCACCTTGCCCTGACGCACACCTTCAACGCCGTCAAACCCAAGCGAACCAAGGGCGTGGCGCACCGCCTCGCCCTGCGGGTCCAGAACACCATTCTTGAGCATTACATGCACACGCGCTTTCATTGTGCGGACCTTTCTAGTTGATCAATGTCGGCTTCGCTGGGCGGTGTGTGACGTTCGACGGCATCACACCCAAACGCTTTGCCACTTCGGTATAGGCATCGGTCAGGTTGCCCAGATCGCGGCGAAACACGTCCTTGTCCAGCTTCTGACCGGTTTCGATATCCCACAGGCGGCAACTGTCAGGGCTGATCTCATCAGCCAGCAGCAGGCGCGGAAACTCATTGTCCCAGACCCGCCCGATTTCGATCTTGAAATCAACCAGTTTGATGCCCACGCCATACATCACACCAGACATCCAGTCGTTGACCCGCAAGGCAAGGCTGACGATATCGTCCATGTCCTGCTGTGTCGCCCAGCCGAATGCGATGATGTATTCCTCGGGGACCAGCGGGTCGCCAAGGCTGTCATCCTTATAGGAAAACTCGACAATCGGACGTGGCAAGGCCGTCCCTTCTTCCATCCCCATCCGCTTTGCCATGGTTCCGGCGGCAAAGTTGCGCACGATCACCTCGAGCGGAATGATCTCGACCTGGCGGATCAGTTGCTCGCGCATGTTCAGGCGCTTGATGAAATGGGTCGGAATGCCGATCTGGGTCAGGCCGGTCATGAAAAACTCGGACAGGCGGTTGTTCAACACGCCCTTGCCTTCGATCACGGCCTTCTTTTCAGCGTTGAACGCAGTGGCATCATCCTTGAAATACTGCACCAGTGTGCCCGGTTCAGGGCCTTCATACAGGATCTTCGCCTTGCCTTCGTAGATCTTTTTGCGGCGCGCCATGCTCACCCCTTAACACTGCGCTGGCCCGGCATGGGCTGCGCGTTGTGCGCGTCATAGTGCAAGCCCCCCTTGCGGGCAAGCACCTGCGGAGGCATATCAAGGGTAACAGTTGTTTCAAATGATGAGGCCCACATGAGCACCTTTGACGACCGCGAACACGCCTTTGAGGCAAAATTCGCCCACGATGCCGAAATGCAATTCAAGGCAGAGGCCCGACGCAACAAGCTTCTGGGCCTCTGGGCCGCAGACCTGATGGGAAAATCCGGTGATGAGGCGCAGGTCTACGCACAGGACGTCATCAAATCCGATTTTGAAGAGCCGGGCCACGAAGACGTCTACCGCAAAGTCTCTGGCGATTTGGGCGATCTGGCCGATGAAACAACTATTCGCACCAAGATGGCTGAACTGATGGCCGAGGCGAAGGCTCAGTTGCTTAGCGAATACTGATTAACATCAAATTTTCACTATCTTGACGACGTTTTGGCCCGGCCAAGGCGTCGTTTGCATGTGGGGCAAGGTCTGACTTAACCCGGCCTTCACCTCTGGCCCCTAGCCCGGTGTGACACCCGCCGGAGCCGCCATGATCAACCTTCCCGCCACCCGCCCCCGCCAGTTTCTGCGCAATGGCTTGCCGGTTGCGGTTTTGCTGATCTGTGTTCCACTGCTATGGCAGCGCCTGTCGATCATGGATATGGGCGCGATCCGCGCGGCGGTTGGTGCTGTCGGTTGGGATCAGTGGCTGCTGGCCGTCCTTGCGACCTGCCTGAGTTTTCAAGCGATTGGACGCTACGATGCGGTCTGGCATCGTCTGATGGGTACAGGCGTGTCGCCTGCCATTGCCAGACGCGCCGGTATGCAAGCCATCGCTGTGGCACAACTGCTGGGGTTTGGTGCAGTCACGGGCAGTCTGGTGCGCTGGCGCTGTCTGCCCATGTTTTCGCTCTGGCAAGCGACCCGCCTCTCCATCGCCGTCACGCTGGCCTTTACCCTGTGCTGGGCCCTGTTTGCATTATGCGCATTCTGGTGGTCGGGCCTATACCCAGCGTTTTCGGCACTGCATCTGGGCCTACTGCTGTTGGCGGCGGCTGTTCTGATCACGATAGTGCGGCGCAGACTGACCCATAATCTGACCGCCGCCGACATCGGGCAGTTGATGGTCTGGACGGCAGTGGATCTGTGTTGCGCCGCTGCGGCCCTTTCCGTGATGTTGCCGGACGCCATTGACGTCAGTTTTTCACATATTCTGGCCGCCTATGTTCTGGCACTCGGGGCGGGCCTTGTCTCAAACACCCCGGGCGGTGCGGGCGCGTTTGACCTGGCCCTTTTGACACTGTTGCCAATGGACACGCCTGAACCGCTCGTCGCCGCCATCATTGCGTTTCGGCTGGTCTATTATCTGCTGCCTGCCAGCCTCGCGCTTGTGTCCTTGGCCCGTCCGGCGCGGCAAGCAGGCGCATCGCGCAACACACCTGCCCATTGGGCGCTGGCCCGGCAGTCCGGTGAGGTCCGGACCATCGCGGATCAAGCCTGGTATCTGAGTGACTTGCCTTTCGTGATGACTGCGGTGGGGCCTGCCCACCGGGCAACCGCCAAAGCGCCCAATCTGACGGCGCTGCGCCGGCACGCCGCAATCCGCACCAGGTTTCCGGCGCTCTACAATTGCGACCCAAGGCTGGCCATGGCTGCCAGAAATGCAGGTTGGCATGTACGCCGCACCGCGATGGAGGCGTTGATCCGCCCCGCGACATGGTCCACCGCCGGAAACCGGCGACAGACCTTGCGGCGCAAACTCCGCCATGCCGCCGCCGCGGGTGTCGAGGTCACGCGCCCGGGCGCGATGCAACCAATCCAACAGATGCACCATGTTGCACGGCAATGGGCGCTGTCGCATGGCGGAGAGCTTGGCCTGTCGATGGGGCGGTTCTGCCCTGATTTGCTGAAACAACAAGAGGTTTTTCTGATCACGATCAACGGGCAACTCATCGGTTTTGTAAGTTTTCATGCATCACCTGCCGGGTGGGTGCTTGACCTGATCCGCCATGTTGACGTGATACCAGACGGCGCAATCCAGACAGCCATCATCTTCGCAATCGAAGCCGCGAGACAAAGCGAAATTCCGATACTGTCGCTGGCCTGCACGCCCGATCCCCGTTACACGCCGGATCGCTGGGCAAATCGCAAGGCCGGCCTGATCCAGTTCAAGCGGTCGTTCGGACCGATCTGGGTACCGCGTTATCACGCCGCCCCGTCCCGTTTCAGCTTTTGGATGACAGGCATCGTGATCGGAATCGGCATTCATCGACCATGGACCAATCTGCCCTGGAAACTTGCGCGGCGCATCAAGATCATCATGCAGAAATATCAAGTCGCGCTGGTCCGATACTGATTGAAAAACACAAAGATGCGTGACAAGCGAGCTGTATCGGCTGCCAAGGAGGTCGCGGGCCCATGACGAATGCACTTTCCAAACTGCTCGAAACCCGCGATTGGCTGATGGCCGACGGGGCCACTGGCACCAATCTCTTCAATATGGGGCTGATGTCCGGTGATGCGCCGGAGTTTTGGAACATCTATGAAACCGCAAAGATTACAACGCTTTACAAGGGCGCTGTTGATGCGGGTAGTGACATTTTCCTGACCAACAGTTTTGGTGCCAATGCGTCACGGCTCAAACTTCATGGCGCCGAGGGGCGCGTTCAGGAGTTGAACAAAGCCGCAGCCGAGATCGGTCGCGAGGTCGCTGACGCCTCTGGTCGCACTGTTGTTGTCGCGGGTTCCGTCGGGCCAACGGGCGAGATCATGGCGCCCATGGGCACGCTGACGCATGAAACCGCTGTTGAGATGTTTCATGAGCAGGCCGAGGGTCTGAAGGCCGGTGGCGCAGATGTCTTGTGGGTGGAAACCATCAGCGCGGCTGAGGAGTTCAAGGCTGCCGCAGAAGCGTTCAAACTGGCTGACATGCCATGGTGCGGCACAATGAGTTTCGACACGGCTGGCCGGACGATGATGGGGCTGACCTCTGCCGAGATGGTCAAGATGGTTGGCAAGATCGACAATCAACCCCTTGGTTTCGGGGCAAATTGCGGGGTTGGCGCCTCAGATTTGTTGCGCACTGTGCTGGGCTTTGCGACCGCCGGCCCCAGTGTTCCGGTGATCGCAAAGGGAAATGCGGGCATTCCCAAATACCACGATGGACACATTCACTATGACGGGACGCCAGCGCTGATGGGCGATTATGCGGTGCTGGCCCGCGACTGTGGTGCGACGATCATCGGCGGCTGCTGCGGGACAACACCAGATCATCTGCGCGCGATGCGAGAGGCGTTGGAGACGCGGCCCAAAGGCGAAGCGCCGACCTTGGATGCAATCACCGAAGCGCTGGGCGGATTCTCATCCGCATCGGACGGGACCGATGGTGCCGGACCTGTCGCGAGCCCGCGCCGGGGGCGCCGCCGCCGCGGTTGATGTCGGGCGCGACAACAGACATGACCTATCCTGCGTCATCGACGGAGGGGGCGCTGCCCCCGCCGCATACGGCGCCCCCCCGAGGTATTTTGGAACAAAGAAGATCATGTTTACAGCTTATTCACGATGAAACCGGATTGTCGGGATGCGGCACAGGCTGAGGAGCCGATGACCGTAACGGAAGAAGCCCCCGCGAGACGTCAACGTCTTTGCGGGGGTTGTCTTCTTTTGTTTTTAAATACCTCCGCCGGAGGCTCCGGCAATCACCACAAGCGCAGGCTCAAAAAAAGGAAAGCTGATCACCCCGTTGCGGTGGGCGCGCAAAAAGGTCCGTGCGCAGCGGTGGCAAAGATCGATCCAGCCCCAGTTTCCGCGTTGCCAGTTTAAAGCGTTGTTGGATCATGGCCGCCCACTCCCCCTGCCCGGTCATCCGTTTGCCGAACTCCGGGTCGTAATCCCGACCGCCATGTAACTCCCGCACACGGCCCATCACGCGGGCGGCACGGTCCGGGAAATGTTCGGCCAGCCAATCACGGAAAAGCGTTGCAACCTCGCGCGGCAGGCGCAGCACGATGGATGAGGCCGCGACCGCACCTGCATTGGCGCAGGCATGCAGGATCGCCTCCAACTCGTGATCGGTCAGGGCGGGCACTACCGGCGACACCATCGCGCGGACCGGGATGCCAGCGGCGGTCAGCCGCCGGATTGTGCGCAGACGCGCCGCCGGGAGCGGCACGCGCGGCTCCATCGCGCGAGAGGTTGCATTGTCCAGGGTAGTGACCGAAATCCCGACACGAACAAGATCCTTCGTCGCCATCTCGCCTAGGATATCAGCGTCGCGTTCGATCAATGTGCCTTTGGTCACGATCCCCACCGGATGGTTGAAATCACGCAGGACCTCCAGCACCTCGCGCATGATCTTACGCTCTTTCTCAATCGGTTGATAAGGGTCGGTATTGGTGCCGATGGCAATTGTTTTGGGCACGTAACGCGGGTTCGCAAGTTCAACCCGCAAACGATCGGCCGCATTGGGTCGCGCGATCAGTTTGGTTTCAAAATCAAGACCAGGCGACAGGCCAAGAAAGGCGTGACTGGGCCGGGCAAAGCAATAGATGCAGCCATGTTCGCAACCGCGATAGGGGTTGATGGACCGATCAAAGCTGAGATCGGGCGAGGTGTTGCGGGTGATGATCTTGCGCGCCATCTCTTCGCTGACTTCGGTGCGCAGAACGGGCAGTTCCTCGTCCCGTGCCCAGCCATCATCCACCATTTGCGAGGTGTAGCGATCAAACCGCACATCTGGGTTGGATGTGGCCGCGCGGCCGGGGGTGCGATGTGACTTTGGCGCGGTATGATCAGTCATGATCTTTATTAGAACATTTCATGAACGCGCACAATGGCAGGTCGGTCACGATCTGATGTATGTCGTTATTCAGCAGGTAGTCAAAGCTGATCGCGCGCACTACTAACAAAGTAACGCTTTTCAAGAGGTTCCGCATGTCTGACGAAGAAGACGACATCATCCTGTCCGAGTTGAATGACGAGGACCTCGTCGCGCAAATGTTCGACGACCTTTATGACGGCATGAAGGAAGAAATCGAGGAAGGCGTGAACATCCTACTGGAACGCGGGTGGGAACCTTATCGCATTCTGACCGAGGCGCTGGTTGGCGGCATGACCATCGTGGGCCACGACTTCCGTGATGGGATCCTGTTTGTGCCAGAGGTCTTGCTGGCCGCCAATGCGATGAAGGGCGGCATGGCCATCCTGAAGCCGCTTCTGGCCGAAACAGGTGCCCCGCGCGTGGGTAAAATGGTGATCGGCACCGTCAAGGGCGACATCCATGATATCGGCAAGAACCTGGTGTCGATGATGATGGAAGGCGCCGGTTTCGAGGTCGTTGATCTGGGGATCAACAACGCGGTCGAGGCTTATCTGGAGGCGTTGGAAACCGAGCAGCCTGACATTCTGGGCATGTCCGCCCTGCTGACAACCACCATGCCCTACATGAAGGTTGTCATCGATACGATGATCGAAAAGGGGTTGCGCGACGACTATGTCGTTCTGGTCGGTGGCGCGCCGCTGAACGAAGAGTTTGGCAAGGCGATTGGCGCGGATGCCTATTGTCGTGATGCGGCTGTCGCCGTGGAAACGGCCAAGACATTCATGGCGCGCAAACATAATCAGGGTGCTGCCGCGACCTAAGCCCTTTCAATTCGCGGCGACCGTGCACATCTAGAGCGACAAAGGAGAGTGCCGATGCCGTTTCGAACCTTTGCACTTATCGTGATTGGCGTGATCGCCACGTCGGCCGGGACCGTCTGGTTGATGTCACTCATCGCTATCCACCTTCAGGTCCGACCAATGCCCATGTTCGTGATGTTGGGCTTGGTGGCTATAGCTGCGTTTGTTGCGGTGCGAAGGCGCAATGGATGATGCGACGCTGACGCGTGACGGGCTTGCGCCTGACGGGGGTGGTCGCATCCTGCTGATCGCTTGCGGTGCGCTTGCGCGGGAAATACTGGCGATCAAATCAGCAAATGGTCTGGATCATCTTGATCTGCAGTGCCTGCCAGCCATCCTGCATAATCACCCAGAGCGGATTGTGCCGGCGGTGCGGAAAGCCGTGCAGACCTACCGCGACGAGTATGCTGATATCTTTGTTGTTTATGCTGACTGCGGCACGGGCGGGCAGTTAAAGGCCGCTTGTGATGATTTGGATGTGAAGATGGTGGCTGGCCCGCATTGCTATTCATTCTTTGAAGGCAGTGATCGCTTTGCCGCGCGCGAGGAGATGACGGCGTTCTATCTGACCGATTTTCTGGTGCGTCAGTTCGATGCTTTTGTGTGGGAGCCGCTGGGTCTGGGCCGTCATCCTGCCCTGCGCGACATGTATTTCGCCAATTATGAAACGCTGGTCTATCAGGCCCAGACCGACGATCCGGCTTTGACAGAAAAAGCCCGCACATGCGCCGAGCGGCTCGGGCTGCGGTTCGAGCGACGCTTTACAGGCTATGGCGATTTGGAACCAGCGCTCGCGGCTTTGCGCTGAAAATTTCTGACACAGAAATTTGCCCAGATTTTTCGTAAAAATCTGGCGCGGCTAGGCTGCCGCTGCGGATTGTCTGATCCGCTCAACCATCGCCCGCAATCCGTTGGACCGTTGCGCGGACAGATGGTCGTTCAGGCCCAGCCGCCCGAGTTCTGCAGCGGCGTCAATTTTTAAGACATCGGCAGCCGGCTGGCCGCTGTAAAGCGTGTGAAGCACGGCAATCAATCCGCGCACGATCATCGCATCGCTGTCGCCACGAAAGGTAAAAGTGCCATCCTTGATCTGGGGCACAAGCCAGACCTGGCTGGCGCAGCCATCCACCTTGGTGGCGGGCACGCGCAACGCATCCTCCAGCGGATCCATCGCCTTGCCCATGTCAATGACATGGCGATACCGGTCTTCCCAATCATCAAGGAATTCAAAGGTTTCGACCAGTTCTTCAAAATCGGGGTTTGCCATGGATGCGCCTTTAGCTGTCTGCCGTTGATGTAGGGCGCGCAGACTGCAGCGTCCAGATCAAAGCGCGACGGTCACAACCTTCTGGCCCTTCACGGCCAGTGCCACCTGCCCTTCGCAGAGCAGCAGGGCATCATTGCCGAACACCTCGCGCCGCCAGCCCTTGAGCGCAGGCACGTCCCGTTCGCCTGCCGCCAGCGCATCCAGATCGGCAGAATTGGCAATGAGCTTTTGCGCCACGCCTTCGTTTTCAGTCTTGGCCTTGAGCAGCACGCGCAACAGATCAGCCAGCGCCGGGTTCACCTGCAGTTTGGCCCGGTCGTTGTCGGGTTTGGGCATGTCTTCGGGTTTCACGGCCAGCCCTGTCTTGATGCTTGTCAGGATACCCTGGGCAATGTCGCCCTTGCGCGCCTCGCGCAGCAAGAGCCGGGACCGCCCCAGATCCTGCTCCGTCTGCGGCTTGGTGGACGCCAGTTCAACCAGCGCATCGTCCTTGTAAACCCGGTTGCGGGGGATGTTGCGTTCCTGCGCGTAGGTTTCGCGAAACCGGGCCAGCTCGCGCACGATGGCCAGAAATTTGCCGGACGTGGTGCGTGTTTTAACCCGCTTCCATGCGTCATCCGGGTTGGCTTGATAAGTGGCGGGGTCTTTCAGCACCGCCATTTCTTCAGCCACCCATTTTTTGCGGCCAGACTTGCCCAAACGGTCAGACAGGTATTCGTAGATATCGCGCAGATGCGTAACGTCAGCCAGCGCATATTTCTTCTGCGCGTCAGTCAGGGGACGACGCGACCAATCGGTGAAACGGGACGATTTATCCAGATCGGCTTTGGCGATCTTGCGCACCAGCGTTTCATAGCCGACCTGTTCGCCAAAGCCACAGACCATTGCGGCGACCTGCGTGTCAAACAACGGTTCGGGGATAACCCCCACATCGACATAGAAAATCTCAAGATCCTGACGTGCGGCGTGGAATACTTTGACGACACCTGCATCGCGGAACAGATCATAAAGTGGCTCGAGCGACAGATCATCGGCGAGCGGATCGAGCAGAACCGCATCCTCGGCGCCATCATCCCGATAGGCCAACTGCACAAGACAGAGTTTGGAATAGTAGGTCCGCTCGCGCAGGAACTCGGTGTCTACGGTGACATAGCTGCATTTTGCAGCCTCTGCACAGAATGCGGCCAAGTCCTTGGTTGTGGTTATTGTTTTCATTCTTGTTCCGTCACTCGTTCAGGGCCCACACCCAAGCGCCGTTCATTGATAGGCGATCAGGTGGCCCATGGAAAGAAGGACGCTGCGGATCAGGCGGAAACTGTGACCTGGCTGCGATCCCCGATGGCAAATTTGCGCAAAACGGCTGCGTAAAGCTGGTGTTCCAGTGGCAAAAGACGCGCGGCAAGCATCTCGGGCGTGTCGTCAGGCTGGATCGCGATACGCGCCTGCCCCAGCACCGGGCCGCCATCCAGCTCTGCTGTCACCTCATGCACCGAACAACCATGTTCACTGTCGCCAGCTGCCAGGGCACGGGCATGTGTGTGCAGCCCCTTGTATTTCGGCAGAAGCGATGGATGGATGTTCAGCATCTTGCCGTCCCATTTCTTGATGAACTCGGGCGTCAGGATGCGCATGAAACCGGCCAGACAGATGATATCCGGTCTGGCCGTTGACAGGGCCCTATGCAATTCGGCCTCAAACGCCGTTCGATCCTTGCCGAATGGTTTATGATCAATGGCGAGTGTGGGCACATTCAGCGCCCGCGCCTTGGCCAACCCTGCCGCCTCTGGATCATTGGACAGCACCAGAACCGGACGCGCCGGATGATCGCCGGTCATGGATTTGACCAGCGACACCATGTTGGAGCCGCTGCCGGAAATCAGGATCGCAACCCGCTTGGTCACAAGAGCGCACCTGTGTAGCTGACACCGTCACCCTTGATGACGCTGCCAAGCCGGTAGACCGTTTCGCCGGACGCGGTCAGATTTGACGTCAGATCATCGGCGCTGTCCGCGTCCACGACCAACACCATGCCAATGCCCGCGTTAAAGGTTTTCAGCAGTTCCGCCTCTGCCATACCGCCGGTTTCGGCCAGCCAGCCGAACACCGGGGGAAGCGTCCAGGCGCCCAAATCAATCTGCGCGCCAAGCCCCTCTGGCAGGACACGCGGAAGATTTTCTGTCAACCCGCCGCCGGTGATATGGGCCAGAGCATGCACACCCCCTGCCCTGACCGCCGCCAGCGCCTGTTTGACATAGAGCCGGGTCGGGGCCAGCAGGGCCGCACCAAGGGTCGCATCGGCAAAGGGTGCGGGATCAGCCCATGTCAGCCCGGACAGATCGACAATCCGCCGCACCAGTGAATACCCGTTGGAATGCACCCCGTCCGACGCCAGCCCCAGCAACACGTCGCCTTCAGCCATGTCGGCAGGCAGATCCGCGCCGCGTTCCATCGCGCCCACAGCAAAGCCCGCCAGATCGAAATCCCCATCGTGATACATACCCGGCATCTCGGCCGTTTCACCGCCAATCAGGGCACAGCCAGACGCGGCGCACCCGGCGGCGATCCCTTCTATGATACGGGTGGCCTGATCAAGCTCCAGCTTGCCGGTGGCAAAATAGTCAAGGAAAAACAAAGGCTCCGCCCCTTGGCAGACCAGATCGTTGACGCACATGGCGACCAGATCGACGCCGATCGTGTCGACATTGCCCGTATCGATGGCGATCCGCAGCTTGGTGCCAACTCCATCGGTGGCCGCCACAAGGATGGGGTCGACATAGCCTGCACCCTTCAGATCGAACAGCGCGCCGAACCCGCCCAGTCCCGCCATAACGCCCGGACGGGCAGTGCGTTTGGCAGCCGGTTTGATGCGATCCACAAGGGTGTTGCCCGCGTCGATATCGACGCCTGCATCGGCATATGTCAGGCCATTTTTTGTCATCGCGACACCCCGTTTTTCCGTTGGCGCTGCGATAGCGGATCAGCGGCATGGCCGCAAGAAGACATAAATAAAGTGTATTCTGTTGAGCGTTTGTTAATACTTTGACTGCAGAACGATAGGTGAGACGAAGCGCCCTCCTCAAGTTCTTGTCAGTCTCGCTGGTATAGGGGCGGCCGGCGTTTGGTTAGTCAGTATCTACTCCAGCGTCGCCGCCTCGTCATCCTTCACACGAAAACCCATCCTGATCTTGACGGCCCGGCCCTGTCTGGTAGTGCAGGATAATGGATGGGCCTGTAGCTCAATTGGTTAGAGCAGAGCGCTCATAACGCTTTGGTTGCGGGTTCAAGTCCTGCCGGGCCTACCATCCTTGCCTCCACTCAGTATACGAATGCATACCACCTTTCCGTCCGCAAAGATTTGCGTTATGGGGGCGGCAGAATCCATGCAATGCGGAGGGACGAGATGTCCAAGATCAAGGTAGAGAACCCAATCGTCGAGATGGACGGGGATGAGATGACCCGGATCATCTGGGACTTCATCAAGAAAAAACTGATACTGCCTTATCTGGATGTGGACCTGCTCTACTACGATCTGGGGATCGAGGAACGCGACCGCACCGAGGACCAGATCACCATCGATGCTGCCGAAAAGACCAAAGAGGTCGGTGTCGCTGTCAAATGTGCGACCATCACACCGGACGAAGCCCGGGTCGAGGAATTTGGCCTGAAAAAGATGTGGCGCAGCCCGAACGGCACCATCCGCAATATCCTGGGCGGTGTGGTTTTTCGCGCGCCGATCATTTGTAAAAACGTGCCGCGCCTTGTGCCCGGATGGACCCAACCGATTGTGATCGGGCGTCACGCCTATGGTGACCAGTACCGTGCGACCGACATGAAATTCCCTGGCCCAGGTAAACTGTCGATGAAATTTGTCGGCAATGACGGCGAAGTGATCGAACATGAAGTGTTCGATGCCCCGTCCTCCGGCGTCTATATGGGCATGTATAACCTTGATAAATCGATCGAGGATTTCGCGCGCGCCTCCCTGAATTACGGTCTGAACCTCGGCTGGCCGGTCTATCTGTCCACCAAGAACACCATCCTGAAACAGTATGACGGTCAGTTCATGCTGATCTTCCAGCGCATTTTCGAGGAAGAGTTCAAGGACAAGTTCGAAGCCAAGGGCATCACTTACGAACACCGCCTGATCGACGATATGGTCGCCGCCGCAATGAAATGGTCCGGCGGCTTCGTCTGGGCCTGTAAAAACTATGACGGCGATGTGCAGTCCGACACTGTTGCGCAAGGCTTTGGCTCGCTTGGTCTGATGACCTCGCAACTGATGACCCCCGATGGGAAGATTGTCGAGGCCGAGGCCGCGCACGGCACCGTTACCCGTCACTACCGACAGCATCAGGCGGGCAAGGCGACATCGACCAACTCGATCGCGTCGATCTTTGCATGGACCGGCGGGCTCAAGCACCGTGCCAAGCTGGATGACAATGCAGAGCTGATGAAGTTTGCCGACACGCTGGAAAAGGTCATCGTGGACACGGTCGAAAGTGGCCACATGACCAAGGATCTGGCCCTGCTGGTTGGTCCCGATCAGCAATGGCTGACCACCGAAGGGTTCCTTGAAAAAATCGACGAAAACCTGAACGCGGCGATGTAATCCTGCAACGATTGTTCAGAAAAGGCGGCCCTGTCATGGGCCGCCTTTTTGTTGTCAGTTCGCTGGTTCACGTGATCCGAACATCGCAACCGAAATGATCCTATGACCCAATACGAATTTACTGATCTTTCCGGCCCGGGGCGGCGCGCCATCTGGGCCACATGTGCCTATGCCTGTGCCCAGCTGGGCCTTTCGGCCGCGCATGTGTACCAAAACGCCGTGATCCGCGGCTACATCTCCGGCACAACCGATGATGCGGCCTTGTTGCAAAGCGACAACGTCGTCGGAATGACGTCAATTGTCTTTCTTCTGCTGCTCATTCTCGTTTTCATCGTGAACGGGCGCTTTATCTATCTGGCAAGTCGAAATGCAGCAGTCATGACGCCTGACAGCCAGGCGATCACCCCCGGATGGGCTGTCGGTTGGTTCGCGGTACCTATTGCCAATTTCTGGATGCCCTACAGAGCGATGAAAGAGACCTGGCTGCGGACGTTTAAGACGGCAGATACCGTTCCGGGATGGTTTGTCATATGGTGGCTCAGCTGGGTGGCCATGAATATAGTCGATCAAGTTCTTGGCCGTATGTCGCCACCAAACAACCTGCCCGACTACATCGGCTATAATCAGGCCTTTATCGTCTCGGGTGTTCTTTGGCTGATCCCCGCCTACCTTTTCCTTCGGATCATCCGCGCACTCAAAGAGGCCAAACACAACCCTGCCGAGGTTTTTGCCTAGGTCTAGGTCGTTTTACTTTGCGTCCTGCGTGTTCGTGTCAGTTTGGGACTAGCCATTCGCGCCGCCTCGCGTTATCCGCGCCGCAACTTATCCCTAAAGGCTGATCCCATGGATATCCGCAATATCGCGATTATCGCGCATGTTGACCACGGCAAGACGACACTGGTTGACGAACTTCTTAAACAGTCCGGCGTGTTTCGCGAAAACGAAGCCGTGTCCGAACGGGCGATGGACTCGAATGATATCGAGCGCGAGCGCGGCATCACCATTCTGGCCAAATGTACATCGGTTGAATGGAAGGGTACCCGGATCAACATCGTCGATACACCGGGTCACGCCGATTTCGGCGGAGAGGTGGAACGAATCCTATCGATGGTGGACGGGGTCGTACTGCTGGTTGATGCCGCCGAAGGGCCAATGCCGCAGACAAAATTCGTGACATCCAAGGCGCTTGCGCTTGGCCTGCGCCCGATTGTGGTGGTTAACAAGGTGGACAAGCCCGATGGGGAGCCTGACCGCGCGATTGACGAGGTGTTTGACCTGTTTGCGGCACTGGAGGCCGAGGATGAGCAGCTGGATTTCCCCTCCATGTATGCTTCCGGCCGCGCGGGCTGGTGCGACGCCACGCTTGATGGGCCGCGCAAGGATCTATCAGCTCTGTTCGATCTGATCGTCGATCACGTGCCGACACCAGCGCAAATCACGCGCAAGGACGAACCGTTTCAGATGCTGGCGACAACCCTGTCAGCCGATCCATTCATCGGGCGTATCCTGACCGGTCGGGTCGAGGCAGGGACTTTGAAAGCCGGCGAAACGGTCAAGGCCTTGTCGCGGACAGGTGAAAAGATTGAACAGTTCCGGGTGTCCAAGATCCTTGCGTTTCGTGGCTTGTCGCAACAACCGATTGATGTGGCCGAAGCCGGTGACATCGTGACCCTCGCCGGGATGACCAAGGCAACCGTTGCTGACACAATCTGCGATCTGAGCGTTGATACCGCCATTCCCGCTCAGCCAATCGACCCCCCCACGATCACAGTGACGTTCGGGATCAATGACAGCCCACTTGCAGGTCGTGATGGCAAAAAAGTGCAGTCACGCGTCATCCGCGAACGGCTGATGAAAGAATCCGAAGTCAATGTCGCGATCAAGGTCGCCGACACGCCCGGTGGTGATGCATTCGAGGTGTCCGGCCGCGGCGAATTGCAGATGGGCGTGCTGATCGAAAACATGCGCCGTGAAGGGTTCGAGCTGTCGATTTCCCGCCCGCAGGTGATTTTCACGGAACAAGATGGTCAGCGGATGGAGCCGGTCGAGGAAGTCACTGTCGACGTGGATGATGAATATACCGGCGTGGTCGTCGAAAAACTGACCGGTCCGCGCAAGGGTGAGTTGGTCGAAATGAAACCCGCCGGTGCGGGCAAGACACGCATCATTGCGCATGTCCCGTCGCGCGGACTGATCGGCTATCATGGCGAGTTTCTGACCGACACGCGCGGGTCTGGCGTGTTGAACCGCCTGTTCCACGGCCAAACCCCATATAAGGGCAAGATCGAAGGTCGCCGACAAGGCGTCTTGATTTCGATGGAAAACGGAACGTCTGTTGCCTTCGCCCTGTGGAACCTGGAAGATCGGGGCAAGATGTTCATTGGCGCACAAGAAGCGGTTTATACCGGCATGATCATCGGCGAGCACAGCCGGGATAACGATCTGGAAGTGAACCCGCTGAAGGGCAAGAAGCTGACCAATGTGCGGGCGTCGGGCACGGATGAGGCGGTGCGCCTGACAACACCTGTGACCATGTCATTGGAGCAGGCAATCGCCTATATTGACGATGATGAACTGGTCGAAGTCACGCCAAACGCAATCCGTCTGCGCAAGCGCTATCTTGATCCGCATGAACGCAAACGGCAGGCGCGGGCAAGCTGAGCGGCACAAAGTTTCGCAGAAACTTTGGCAACAGACTTTCCTCGAAAGTCTGGCTACGCCGTTGTCATCGGATCACCAAGCGATACATTACCGGGCCCAACGACCGAGGCGTACCAACCGCCGTGACCGCGCATGGCGTTGTAACCGCCCGGCCCCAATTCCTGTTCCATACGCGAACAAGGCGGGCATGGTCCTTCGATCTGCAACACCGCCTGCCCGACCTTGATACGTGATTTTCTAAGCGCATAAAGATTGACGCCCGACACCATCAAGTTGCGCCGCAATTGTCCGGGCTGCACGCATTCGAGGCCAGCCAGACTTGCGATGACCTGCAGATGCTCCTGCTGGATCAGCGTCACAGCTCTTTTCTCGCCCGACGCGTGATCACCAACCAATCCATTTTCGTCAATGAAAACTGAACTTTGACTGATCACTGCCTCTCTACGTGCTGGCCGCAGGCCGATCCAATCCAACCGACCGGGCTTCGCGTGCCGGGCCATCATTTCAGCCAGATGGCCCTTCAAGCGATCTCTTCTACGATGCTGAGTTCGCGCTGACTTGCGCCTTTGGCAAAGCTCAGCGCTTCCTGATAAGCATCTGAATAGTAGCAGTCATGGGCCGCCTGAAGGCTTGGAAAGCGGGCCACCACATTGCGCGGCCTGTCCGGCCCTTCCAGCTGTTCATAGGCCCCGCCCCGCGCCAGAAAGACGCCGCCGTGATCGGCAATGGCACCCGTTGCCCGTTTGGCGTATTCGCCATAGGCCGCTTCGTCCGTTACCTTGACATGTGCGATCCAAAGTGCGCTCATTTCAATTCCTCCAAGACTTTCCTTGCTGCTGCAATTGCGCCTTCGGCGTTGTCAGCCGATGCCCCACCACCTTGCGCCATATCCGGACGGCCACCGCCGCCCTTACCGCCCAGTTCGGGGGTTGCGGCACGCAGGATATCCACAGCCGAGACCCGGCCCGTCATATCATCCGTCACGCCTACAGCCACTGCAGCCTTGCCGCCAGTATCGGCGATCAGCAGCACAGTACCGCTGCCCATCTGCGCCTTGATGTCGTCGATAAGAGACGGCAGGTCCTTTCCAGTCACCCCGGTCAGAACCTGCGCCTGAAAGGCGACGCCATTGATCACCTCTGATGGTGCGGTCTCTTTCGCGCCACCGCCCATAGCCAGTTCGCGGCGCAGTTGTGCGACTTCATTGGCCAGCGCCTTGCGCTCATCCAATAGTGCCTTCACCCGATCTGCAACTTCCGTTGCGGGGGCTTTCAGCGCCAGTGCGGCCTGTGCCAGTCGGTGATCCTGTTCGCGCAGGTAATCAAGGGCTGCCTGCCCGGTCAGCGCCTCAATCCGGCGCACCCCGGCGCTGGACGCGCTGTCGCCCAGCGTGACAAAGGCCCCGATTTCACCCAATTGTTTGACATGGGTGCCACCGCAAAGCTCCAACGAATAGGTGTTGCCATCGGTGCCCTTGCCAGAGTCGGTTTTACGGCCCATGGACACCACGCGGACCTCATCCCCGTACTTCTCACCAAAAAGCGCCTGTGCACCCATGGCGCGGGCGTCATCGGGCGTCATGACCCGAGTTTCGACAGTATCATTCTGGCGGATGACTGCATTCACATCGCGCTCAATCTGTTCCAGCTCTTCAAGGCTCAGCGCCTTGTTATGACTGAAATCAAAGCGCAACCGGTCCGGGGCGTTCAGCGACCCGCGCTGTACCACGTGGTCACCAAGCGCCTCGCGCAGCGCCTCGTTCAGCAGATGCGTGGCTGAGTGGTTCGCCATGATCCTGCCCCGCCGCTCCACATCCACAGCCAGTTCAGCGCCCTGCCCTTTGGCTAGCGCACCATCTGTGACCTTCGCGATATGCACATGCAGGCCAGCGACCTTTTTCGTGTCCGTAATCTCTGCGGTGCCAGTTTCGGTCCTGATCGTCCCGGCATCGCCGACCTGACCGCCGGCCTCTGCATAGAAGGGCGACTGGTTCAGCACGATCTGGACAGAGCCGTCCGCCTTGTCGGTTTGCTCACCATCCGCCACCAACGCCACGATCTGACCCTCTGCGGTCAGCGTGTCATAACCCAGAAAATCCGTTGTGCCATGCGTATCGGCGATGTCGAACCAGACGGCGCTATCGGCGGCCTCGCCCGTGCCGGACCACGCCGCGCGGGCCTTGGCCTTCTGTTCGGCCATGGCCGCCTCGAACCCGGCAGTATCAACCTCGCGCCCCTGTTCGCGCAGTGCATCCTGCGTCAGATCCAGCGGGAAACCATAAGTGTCATAAAGCTTGAACGCCGCCGCACCCGGCAATGCGGCATCCTCTGATAACCCGGACAGCTCATCATCCAGCAGCTTCAAACCCCGGTCGAGGGTCTGTTTGAATCGTACTTCCTCGTTCAGAAGCGTCTCTTCAATCAGGCGCTGCCCTTGGCCCAGTTCAGCGTAAGCAGCACCCATCTGTTGCACCAGCGCGGGCACCAGTTGATGCATGACCGGGTCCTTGGCGCCCAGCAGATGCGCATGGCGCATGGCGCGGCGCATGATGCGGCGCAGGACATAGCCGCGCCCTTCATTTGACGGCAAAACACCTTCAGCGATCAGGAAGGCGGTCGAGCGAAGGTGATCAGCGATGACCCTGTGATGAACAATCAGATCATCATCGGTTCCGGTAGAGGTGGCATGGGCCGATGCATCGACCAGCGCCTTCATCAGATCCGTTTCAAAGACATTGTTGGTGCCCTGCAATAGCGACGAAATCCGTTCCAGCCCCATACCGGTATCAATGGATTGATTGGGCAGTTCGGTCCGGCTGCCATCCTCGAACTGCTCGTACTGCATGAAAACGAGGTTCCAGATTTCGATGAACCGGTCGCCATCTTCCTCGGCCGAGCCGGGAGGGCCACCCCAGATATGATCGCCGTGGTCAAAGAAAATTTCGGATGACGGCCCGCACGGCCCCGTCGGGCCCATCATCCAGAAATTGTCGTCCGTGGCGATCCGGATAATCCTGTCATCGGACAATCCGGCAACTTTCTTCCAGATATCAGCGGCCTCATCATCTGTGTGGTAAACCGTGACCAGCAGCTTTTCCTTGGGGATTTCAAGCTCTTTGGTCAGCACCTCCCATGCATAGGGAATGGCGGCTTCCTTGAAATAGTCACCAAAGCTGAAATTCCCCAGCATTTCGAAAAACGTCAGGTGCCGGGCGGTATAGCCCACATTGTCGAGGTCATTATGCTTACCGCCCGCACGCACGCATTTCTGGCTAGTGGTGGCCCTTGTGTAGTCGCGGGTCTCGACCCCGGTGAACAGGTTCTTGAACTGCACCATACCCGAATTCGCGAACATCAGTGTCGGATCATTACGCGGCACCAGCGGGCTGGAGGCTACGACCTCGTGCCCCTGCTGGCCGAAGTAGTTCAAAAAGGTCGCGCGGATGTCAGCAAGAGAGGTCATGACAAGGTTCTCATTGGATTGCGTTAGGCCGGAGAAATAGCCCTGCACCCGCACACTGTCCACAGCCAACGCAAAAAGGGTGCCGCAATGCAGCACCCTTTTTCCGGAGTATTCTTCACCGCATTGCGGTGCGGGCGTTTCAGCAGTCGCCGTCTGCGTGCCTTAAACCTCGACCAGGTCGTCATCCCCATCGTCCATTCCGCCCTCTGGCAGATCAAAATCCAGACCATGGGCGGCTCTGATCTTGTCTTCGATCTCATGCGCAATATTGGGGTTTTCTTTCAGGAACAGCTTGGAGTTCTCACGCCCTTGCCCGATCCGTTCATCGCCATAGCTGAACCAGGCACCGGATTTTTCGACCACACCAGCCTTGACCCCAAGGTCGAGCAATTCGCCGGTCTTCGAAATCCCCTCGCCATACATGATGTCGAATTCCACCTGCTTGAAAGGCGGGGCCACCTTGTTCTTGACCACCTTCACGCGTGTGGCATTACCAACCACCTCATCACGATCCTTGACCGCACCGATCCGGCGGATATCGAGCCGGACAGAGGCGTAGAACTTCAAAGCATTCCCGCCTGTGGTTGTTTCCGGAGACCCGAACATGACACCGATCTTCATGCGAATCTGGTTGATGAAAATCACCATACAGCCAGAGCGGTTGATCGACCCGGTCAGCTTGCGCATCGCCTGGCTCATCAGACGGGCATGTACACCGACGCTGCTGTCGCCCATATCGCCTTCAAGCTCCGACTTTGGCGTCAGGGCCGCGACGGAATCGACAATCACCATATTGACGGCACCAGAGCGCACCAGCGTGTCCACAATCTCCAATGCCTGTTCGCCTGTGTCGGGCTGAGAAATGAGCAATTCATCCAGATTCACGCCCAGTTTCTTGGCATATTGCGGGTCCAGCGCGTGTTCGGCGTCAACAAACGCGCAAACGCCGCCTTTTTTCTGTTCTTCGGCAATCGCATGCAGGGTCAGCGTGGTCTTACCGGACGATTCAGGCCCGTAAATCTCGATCACCCGGCCCTTGGGCAAACCACCGATTCCCAGCGCAATATCCAGACCCAGTGAACCGGTCGATGTCGCCTCGATATCGGCCATCTGGTTTTGACCGCCGAGCTTCATGATAGAGCCCTTGCCGAACTGCCGTTCGATCTGTGCCAGCGCGCTTTCCAGCGCCTTTTCCTTATCCGCGGTCTTCTTGTCAGTCATTTTGAGGAGTTCTGCCGTTGCCATATTTCCTGTCCTTATTTCATGCGCCTTCAAGGGCGGCAATCACTGCTTTGTTCTTCTTGTGTTCTCACTGTTAATGAGATCAAAAAGAGAACATTGCAACTAAAATTTTCCTGTCTCAGCCTCTGCTAAGAGTGGTTAAAGAGTGGTTTATGCCCTAGAAAAGGTTCCAAGGCGGACGAAGGACACCGATCAAATGCTTGTTTTCTGGAAGGAAAATCTTGTTCTGCTGGCTGTGCCCAAGACCGGATCAACCGCGCTCGAAGGCGCGCTGGCCCCCCGCGCGTCGATGGTATTACGCGACCCGCCGCACCTGAAACATGCCCCCTGTTACCGCTACAAACGATTCCTCAAGCCGTTTTTCGTACAGGCCGGCGGGCAGAAACCGGAACTGATGGCCGTGGTGCGCAACCCGATCGACTGGCTGGGCAGCTGGTATCGTTACCGGACGCGGGATGACCTGATCGGCCATGAAAACTCCACTCGCGATGTCAGTTTCGATGATTTTGTGCTGGAATACTGCAAAGGCACCCCCGCCCCCTTTGCGAATGTGGGATCACAGAACAAGTTCCTGCGGATCAACGATGGCGAAGTCGGCGTGCAGCATTTGTTCCAGTATGAGCAGTGGGACAAGGTGATCGGTTATCTGGAGGAGCGGCTGGAGATGACGATCACGCTGAAGCAGAAGAACGTGTCGCCAAAGATGGATTTGACTTTGTCGCCCGCTGTCGAGGCAAGGCTACGCGACAAACGCGCAGCGGAGTTTGAGGTGTGGGAGTTGGGGCGGAGAGAAATCTCTGGCTAGGCCCGGAATCCGCCCCCAAACTACATAATGGTTGCAGACCAATAGCCTGCCTAATCTTCCTTGTCTCGCGGTATATCCGGAGGGACAATATAGCCTATGACTGCTGCAAAGGTAGCGGCTCCAAAAATCGCTATAACCGACGGCACCTCAAAGTCGATGCCTTGTATAAGACTCAACAACAAACTGACAATCCCTGGTACAAAAATGCCGAAAAACAAGCTCACAGCGTTCTGCAAACGCGCGTGCAACTCATCATCAACGACCCAGTTGTGCTTGCGGCCTTGGTCGGCCAAAGCACTGCCTGCCAACATGCCAACCCCAATGCTCAGGAACACTAATACGTATGCCAAACCAGTAATGATCTGATACCGTTGACCTGTCAGGATCGGAGCGATGAAGACTGCAACGAAAATGAAGCCCAGAAACAGGCGCGAGTGTCCTAGAAAACCACTTGGAACGCTCGAGCTTCTTTATCACGGTCAATATCATACCCAAATCATAGAAGAGTGCATCATGACTGGCCACTCTTCACTGCAAGTCCGTGTCGGAAGCAGGCTACATCACCGCGTGGAAAGCGTCCGCCTCACCGCATCCTGCCACCCGGCATACCGGCGCTCTCTGGTCGCCTCATCCATCGCGGGTTCGAACCGCCGATCCAGCGCCCATTCAGCGGCAAAGCCTGCTTGTTCGGGATAGACCCCAGCCTTCATCCCCGCCAGCCATGCCGCGCCCAGTGCCGTTGTCTCCAAAACCTTGGGCCTGTCCACCGGCGCGCCGATGATGTCGGACAGGAACTGCATCGACCAGTCCGAGGCGCTCATCCCGCCGTCTACGCGCAAAACACCAGCCGTATCAGATGTTTGCCAATCGCTTTTCATGGCCTCCAGCAAATCCCGCGTCTGAAAACCAACACTTTCCAGCGCGGCACGGGCGAACTCGGCCGGTCCCGAATTGCGGGTCAGGCCGTAAATCGCGCCCCGCGCCTCCGCATCCCAGTATGGAGCGCCGAGGCCAGTGAAGGCGGGAACCATGTAGAGCTCCTGCCCCTGATCTGCTTTCTCGGCCAGCGGTTGGGTCTCGCTTGCCTCGCGAATGATCTTCAGCCCGTCGCGCAGCCATTGCACCACAGCCCCTGCGATAAAGATCGACCCTTCGAGCGCATATGTCGGTTTGCCATCAAACTGATAGGCGATGGTGCCCAGCAGGCGTTTCTGGCTTTCGACCAGCGTATCGCCGGTATTGAGCAGCGCAAAACACCCCGTCCCATAGGTGGATTTCAGCATACCGGGCTGGAAACACGCCTGCCCGATGGTCGCCGCCTGCTGATCGCCAGCCACGCCAAGAATGGGGAGTTCCTTGCCAAAGAGATCAGCGCGCGTCGTACCGAAATCAGCGGCACAGTCCCGCACCTCTGGCAACATGGACATCGGGATACCGAAACGCTCGCAGATCGTGCTGCTCCACCGTCCCTTGCGAATATCATAGAGCATCGTGCGGGCCGCATTGGTCGCGTCGGTTGCGTGAACCTTGCCACCAGTAAGCTTCCAGATCAGATAACAATCGACAGTGCCGAACAGCAGATCGCCAGCCGCTGCCCGTGGCTTGGCCCCCTCAACATGGTTTAGAATGTAATGCACCTTGGTGCCGGAAAAGTAGGGATCAGCCAGCAGCCCGGTGCGCTGCGTGATCGTCGCCTCGAACCCTTCCTTGCGGAGCTCCTCGCAAAACGGGGCGGTGCGCCGGTCCTGCCAGACGATGGCATTGTGGATCGGCTCGCCTGTCTTCCCGTCCCAAACCAACGTTGTTTCGCGCTGGTTGGTGATGCCGATGGCGGCCACATCTGCGGCGGTGATCCCCGCCTTTTCGATGGCCCCACGGCAGGTGGACGCGACAGAGGACCATATATCGGACGGATCATGTTCAACCCAGCCAGAGCGCGGGAAATGCTGGGAGAACTCCTCTTGCGCGGTGGCTTTCACGCGCATCTCGGCGTCAAAAATAATCGCCCGGCTGGATGTGGTGCCCTGATCGATGGCCAGAATATTGGTCATGGTGTCCCCCCGTTTGTCGTTTTGTTTCAAGCCGCCATGAATGCGTCAAGGGCCGCAATCTGATCAGGCGTCATCCGCAGGCCCAGCTTGCTGCGCCGCCAGACGACATCCTCGGCCGTGCGGGCGTATTCGCGGGTCATCAGCCATTTGACCTCGGCCTCGGTCAGGGTCGCCCCGAAATCCTGCCCAAGATCAGCCGCTGATTTGGCATCGCCCAGTATCTGTGCCGCTTCGGTGCCGTAGGCGCGGATCAGACGCAAGGCCCAGAATGGCGTCAGAAAACTGTAGCTGGCCTGCAAATCCGCCACCAACGCATCGCGCCGTGACACCGGGAAATCGCCTCCGGGCAAGGGTGCGCCCGCCGTCCAGGGTTCGGACCCGCCCAAGAGCGGTGTCAGCCTTTTCAGCGCGTTTTCGGCCAGTTTGCGATAGGTCGTGATCTTGCCGCCAAAGATGTTCAACAACGGCGCGCCATTGTCATCGAGCGACAGCACATAATCACGGGTCGCCGCCGTCGCCGATTTGGCCCCGTCATCGTAAAGCGGACGCACCCCGGAATAGGTCCAGACGATATCATCGCGAGTCACTGGTTTCTCGAAATACTGCGATGCGAAGTTGCATAGATAATCCTGTTCTTCGTCCGTTGCATAAGGCTTTTCGGACAGGTCTTCATGCTCTGCATCTGTCGTCCCGATCAGGGTGAAATCAGTTTCATAAGGGATAGCGAAGATGATCCGCCCATCCTCTCCCTGAAAAAAGTAGCTCTTTTGATGGTCGAACAGCTTTTTCGTAACGATGTGACTACCCCGCACCAGCCGCACCCCTTCGGAGGTGTTCTGCCGCGCCACCTGCCGGACGATATTTTCAACCCACGGACCGCCAGCATTGACCAGCCCACGGGCGGTATAAACGGTCTGTTTGCCACTGGTTTCCAGGACGATCTTCCAATGGTTTTCGACCCGCTCCGCGCTGATGACCTTGGTACGCGTCATGATCTTCGCGCCACGCTCCTCTGCATCGCGGGCGTTCAGGACGACAAGCCGCGAATCCTCAATCCAGCAATCGGAATATTCATAGGCGCGCTTGAACTTGTCCTTCAGCGGGCCACCGACCGGGTTCTTGGTCAGATCCACCGTCCAGGTGCCAGGCAGGATTTTCCGCCCGCCCAGATTGTCATAAAGAAACAAACCCAGCCGGATCAGCCAGGCAGGCCTGCGCCCTTTCATCCACGGCATGAACAACGACAGAAGTTTTGACGTTGGCGTGTCCCCTTCGAACCGCATATCCTTGTGATAGGGCAGTACAAAGCGCATCGGCCAGCTGATATGCGGCATTGCCCGCAGCAACACCTCGCGTTCGATCAGGGCCTTGCGAACCAGTCCAAACTCGAAAAACTCGAGATAACGCAACCCGCCATGGAACAGCTTGGTCGAGGCCGAAGATGTAGCCGACCCCAGATCATTCATCTCGGCCAACCCGACCTTCAGCCCGCGCCCTGCCGCGTCGCGCGCAATGCCGCAGCCATTGATTCCGCCGCCGATGATGAAAAGGTCGAAATCCGTTTGCATGATGTGCCCCATATGTTCGACTGCCTGCTAGGCCCCCTGTCCTGCCGGCGCAAGCGCAGTGCTGCAATATGTTCGCCCCGCGACGAACGAACACGAAACGAAACCAAGTTTTCCAATAAATATAAAGAAAATGGCTTGCCAATCGTTCGCATAATCCGCAAACCGAACATATGGAAACATCCCAGCGACACGCCCTAATCCGGAATGAGGCGCAAAAGCACGGCAAGGTCACGGCGACTGACCTTGCAATCAATCTGGGTGTCGCGGTCCAGACGATCCGTCGCGACCTGCGCCAGCTTTGTGCGACAGGGCTGTTAGAACGTGTGCATGGCGGCGCAGTTCTGCCATCCGGGGTAAGTAATATCGGCTATGGCGACCGGCGGGCGCTGAACCGGGACGCCAAGATCAAGATCGCCCGCCGTGCCGCCCAGCTGATCCCCGATAGCGCGTCTGTCTTCCTCAACATCGGCACCACGACCGAGGCCGTGGCCCACGCCCTGCAGACCCATCGCAACCTGATGGTGGTGACGAACAATCTGAACGTCGCGAATATTCTGGCTGACAACCCAAGCTGCGATGTGGTGGTTGCAGGAGGCCTGCTGCGCCGGTCCGACGGGGGTCTGGTCGGTGACCTGGCCGCGATCGCCATCGATCGGTTCAAAGTGGATTTCGCCGTGATTGGGGCGTCAGCGATCGACCTTTCCGGCGATCTACTGGATTTCGACCCCGAAGAAATACGCGTCAGCCAACAAGTGATCAGGGCCGCGCGGTCAACGATCCTTGTGGCTGATAGTACGAAATTCACACGCAAGGCCCCGGTCAAGATCGCCTCACTCGCGCAGATGGATCATTTCGTGACTGATCGGGTCCCATCCGAGGCGCTGATCAACCAGTGCGCCGACTGGGGAACGAAAATTGCTTTGGTTTAGATCTTATGTCCGATTATCACACCGCAAGAATGTCGGACGAAAACCGCTGGAGCCTCTTCGGCAGACTTGGAAATTGGAACGATCATGAAGGTCAGAAGATCAGTTTTCCTGAAAGGCGGCAACAAATATGGGTTCAAACCCATCTTACGATAAACGACTGTCAGAAAACAAAAAAACTGCCAAGGCCCGCCATCGCCAATGGCACGCTCATCGGTGTGCTTTTACCGCGCAGAACATGCCAATTGCTTTCTTCATTTCCGATGAACTTTCGCGCTTGAATCACCACAAAGCCGGTCAGGAAAACTGACGCAACAAAAACAGCCGTTGCGGTCAACGCCTCTGACACCGGGACGAACAGCGCCAGCCCGCTCATCAGTTTGACAGCACCCGCACCGAACCCCACAAACGCAAACAACAGCAGGCCCACGGCAAAGACAGCCACAGCCAACATTAATTGCCAGAGCAGTGCTGATCGATCCTCAACCGTGACTGCAACCGCAATGAAAACCACAAACGGCACCAGTGTCAGCCAGTTCGGGATTTTACCCGACCTGAGCTCAAATAACATCGCAGTGATCAGGACAAGTCCGATCAGGTAGAGTGCGTATTGCGCGATCATTCCGCTCATTTCCTCTTTGGACGCCCTGCGCCCTTATGGCAAAGCCACCGGTGGATTACACCCCGTTCCTCTGCAAAAACCCGACAAGTGCGGCAGTTGAGCCATCCTTGCCCTCAACCCCCGACTTTCCTTCGACCACAGGCTGCAGTGCGGTGGCCAGTTCCTTGCCTAACTCAACACCCCATTGATCAAATGAATTGATCCCCAAAACCGCCCCTTCAACGAAAACCCGATGTTCATAGAGCGCGATAATCTGACCCAACACAAACGGTGTTAGTTGGGGGTAGGCAATTGTCACCGTTGGACGATTGCCGGGAAAGACGCGGTGCTTGGCCTGGCGTTCCAGTTCAGCCCCCTCAAACCGGTCTGCCACTTTTGCGCGTGCCTCATCCAGTGTCCGCCCGCGCATCAGCGCCTCTGACTGTGCCAGACAATTGGCCACCAGCAACTGGTGCTGATGGTGCAGATCATCCTCATGACCCCGCGCAGCCACCAGAAATTCACAAGGGATCACGCGGGTGCCCTGATGGATCAGCTGATAGAACGCATGTTGCCCGTTCGTCCCCGGTTCACCCCAGACAACAGGACCGGACGGAACCTCCAGATCGGCGCCATCCATGCTGACTCCCTTGCCGTTGCTCTCCATCTCCAATTGTTGAAGATAGGCTGGTAAGCGACTGAGACGATTATCATAAGGCAACACAGCCCGGGTGGCATAACCACAAACCTGATTGTGCCAGATCCCCACCAGCGCCAACAACGCAGGCAGGTTTTCATGCCACGCGGCCGCGCGGAAATGCGTGTCCATCGCCTGCCCGCCGCGCAGAAACGCCTTGAACGCCTGTGGTCCGATGGCAATCATCAGCGACAGACCGATCGGGCCCCAGACCGAATACCGCCCGCCGACCCAATCCTCGAAACCGAACACACGAGACGGATCAATCCCGAAATCGGTGGTCTTGTCCTCTGCCGTCGACAACGCGGCGAATTGCGCACCGGTATCGCTGACAACCTCACCCATCCAGGCCTGCGCGGTGCGGGCATTGGTCATGGTTTCGATCGTCGTAAAGGTCTTGGAGGCGACGATGACCAAGGTGGTCGCGGGATCACATTGGCGCAACACACCGGCAATATCCGCCGGGTCCACGTTGCTGACGAAATGACAGCGCGGGCCATCGTGATAGGGCGCCAGCGCCTTGACCGCCATGGCAGGCCCAAGGTCTGAACCGCCAATCCCGATATTGACCACATCGGTGATCTTGCCGCCCTGCCCGGCAAATCGGCCCTCGCGAATATCGGTCGCGAAATCCTCCATCCGGGCCAGCGTCTCCAGAACACCCGGCATGATGTCCGCACCATCAACAAAAACCGGATCACCATCCAGATTGCGCAGCGCAGTATGCAGCACGGCCCGGCCTTCGGTTTCATTGATCGGCTTGCCGCTGAACATCGCCTCGCGCTTGGCGGCTACGCCCGCCCGCTCCAGCAGATCGATCAGCAGCGCACGCCCCTCTACGTCGATATTCGTCTTGGCGTAATCCAGCAGCATATCGCCCGCCTGCGCCGAAAAATCGGCAGCGCGATCCGCGTCCACAAGGCTCTCAAAACGGCGGTCGGCAACCTTGGCATGATGGGCACGCAACTTATCCCACATAGCTCAGCTCTCCGCCCAATGCACGGTCGTACCAGGCAGGATGGCGACGACCGGCGCCTCTTCGGGGGGTAAATGGCGGGCACGTTCCAGCGCAGCACGCTTTTCGCCACCAACAATGACCATATGACGGCTCATCGCGCTTTTCAGCACCTTGGCCGAAAGCGTGATGCGCGGCTCCGGCGCACCGGGGGCGCGCATCGCGACCAAATGATCATCACCATGCAACGCGCGATCCAGCTGGTCCGCCCCGGGAAAGATCGACGCGGTGTGCATATCCGCCCCCATCCCAAGCAACATGACGGAAATCGGCAATTCCGGTTCCAGCGATTTTGCCAGATCATCAAGTTTATCTTCTGGCGTCTCGGCTTCCGCGTAAAGCGGGACGTAAACCGCAGCCGCCGCCTTTTCGATCAGCAGACGCTCGCGCAGCAACCGTGTGTTCGACCGCTCTGACGTTTCCGGCACCCAGCGTTCATCGGTCAGCATCACATGCACGCGCGACCAGTCCAGATCGACGGCACACAGGCTGTCAAAGATCGGGCCGGGGGTCGTACCACCCGGCACGGCAAAGGACGCATGTTCATGCACCAGTAGACAATTCTTCAGCTCACTGGCCAGGGTATCGGCCAGATCCATCATCATCATCTCCGCGTCCGGATATTCGACTACCTTCATCGCCTTCGCCCCCATGGTGATGTGTCAGACGTTTTGATCAAGTGTGTACACGCCCGATATACGCCATCTGTACGTGTTCTGCAGACCGGCGTCAGCCCTTGATTTCGCGCCATTTGCGGCCATCGCGATGCATCAGCATCATCGCATCCTCTGGCCCTGCCGACCCCGCGTCGTAATGCTTGGGCACGTCATTGCGCGCCTCCCAGCCTTCGATCAGTGGATCGGTCCAGGCCCATGCGGCCTCGACCTCATCACCGCGCATGAACAGGGTCTGGTTGCCGCGGATCACGTCCATGATCAGACGCTCATAGGCGTCCGTCACCTCGTGTTCTTCATCACCCAACGCCTCGGCAAAGGTCATGTCCAGCGGCACATCGATCAGCCGCATGCCACCCGGACCCGGTTCTTTTATGGTGACCTGCAAATCCATGCCTTCATTCGGCTGCAACCGGATCGACAGGATATTGCGATGGCGGGCCTCGTCACCTTCAAAAATCGAATGGCCGAGATCCTTGAAGACAACGGCAATTTCCGATGACCGCGCCTTCATCCGCTTACCGGTACGCATGTAGAACGGCACGCCAGCCCACCGCCAATTGGCAATGTGACAGCGCATCGCGATAAAGCTTTCAGTAAAGCTGCGCGGATTTTCAGCATCCGCGCGATAGCTGGGGCCATCCGGCCCGGCATCATATTGGCCGCGCACAATATGATGATAATCTATGGGCTGCAATGCCCTGATAACCTTCAGCTTTTCGTCTCGCACCTCATCGGCCCCAAACTGGCTGGGTGGCTCCATCGCGATCAGGCACAATAGCTGCATCAGGTGGTTCTGCACCATATCGCGCATCGCACCGGACTTATCATAATATGCCCCGCGCCCACCGACACCGACGGTTTCTGCAACCGTAATCTGGATATGATCGACATAGTGGTTGTTCCAAAGCGGCTCGAACAACACATTGCCGAAGCGGACCGCCATCAGGTTCTGAACCGTCTCTTTGCCCAGATAATGGTCGATCCGGTAAATCTGGCTTTCGTCGAAATGTGCGGCCAGCGTTGCGTTTAATGCGCGGGCACTGTCCAGATCACGGCCAAACGGTTTTTCCACCACGATCCGACTGCTTGCATTCGCGATCTTGTTAGTATGCAGCCGTTCTGCCAGATCACCAAACAAGGAAGGTGCCACGGAAAAGTAGAAGGCCTGGACCACATCCTGACGCACGATTTCAGCCAGCTTGGCCCAGCCACCTTCGCCCTTGGCGTCAATCGCGACATATTCGATACATTGAAGAAAGGCCTCTAACCCCTTCTTGTTACGGTATTCTTCGCCGCCAAACTCGGCCACGGCATCATCAATCATCTCGCGATAGGCAGCGGCATCCAATTCAGACCGGGCCGCCCCGATAATCCGGGATCCTGCAGGCATCTGACCGGCCAGAAACCTGCGGAACAGGCCGGGCAGGATCTTGCGGCGCGCCAGATCGCCGGTCCCCCCGAATATGACCAGATCAAAGGTTTCCACTGGAATGACGCGAGAGACCATGGCTTACTCCGCTTTCTAAGCTGGTTTACGTTAGCGCTAACGCTGTGTTCCTAGCGCGGACATCAAGGCAAGTCTAGCGTAAGAACGCGACCTATGCCTCCAGTTCAGCATCCCAGTAAAGGAAATCGACCCAGCTATCGTGCAAATGGTTTGGCGGGAACTTGCGTCCAACATTGTGCAACTGCTCCGGCGCGGGCCGACGAGGTGGCTTTCGCAGACTCATCCCGCATTGCTTCAACGACCGCGACCCTTTGCGCAGATTGCATGGGCTACATGCCGCCACCACGTTTTCCCAGCTGGTCACGCCGCCACTGGCGCGTGGCACGACATGATCAAAAGTCAATTCACCTTTTGCCCCGCAATACTGGCAGCAGAATTCATCGCGCAAGAACAGGTTGAACCGGGTGAACGCCACCTGCTTTTGCGGTTTGACATAGTCTTTCAACACAACAACTGACGGGATGCGCAGGGTTGTCGACGGACTGCGCACAACCTCATCATATTCGCTAACGATATCGACACGGTCCAGCCAGGCCGCCTTGATCGCTTCCTGCCATGGCCAAAGGGACAAGGGATAGTAGGACAAGGGGCGATAATCGGCGTTCAACACCAATGCCGGATAGTGTCTGAGCACGCCAGGTGCGCGCACAAAATCTGTCCTGAATTCCGTCTGCGTCATGTCTTACATCCCAAACCGTCAGGCTGCGGAACGGGAACATGCCCGTTTATCCCGTGGCCTCGTTAAGGTGGACTATATATCGCGTCAGAAATGTGACAAGCCCCACAATGTGCGGCAAAAACTGCGAGAATTCACCGGCCCCGGATCAACCAAGACGCGGCGGGACCAACGAGCCAATTCAGCCGTCAGGCCACCAGTGGCAGTTCGTCAATCACCACACAGGCCCGCCCCTTTAACTTGGCGCGATCCAGGGCTGTATCCGCATCGCGCAGCAGCCGCTCCAGCGAAGTGCGACCATCAGCCAGCACAGCCCCGACCGAGGTCGTCAACCGCAGCTTTCCGTTTGGTGTGACAATGATCATTCCCTCGCATAACCGCTGAGAAATCTCATGGGCTTGTTCCACGGTTGCCCCAGGCAGATAGATCGCGAATGAGGCACCATCCAGCCGCCCAACCACATCCGACTGGCGGGTCAGTTCGCGAAACCGCTGCGCCAGCGCCATCAGGCACAAATCACCCGCACGGCGTCCGCGCCGATGATTGATCGCTTTGAAATCATCCACATCCACCAGCAGGAGCGCGCCCGCCTGTGGCAGAACACGCTGGGCGCGGCGTACAAAATCCGGTCGGTTGGACAGGGCCGTAATCGGATCAAGATCCGACAGGGTTTTGACACGCGTCTGCGCACGGCCTAGACAAGACAACGCCCAGAACAGTGCCGCACCCAATGGCGCGCCAACGACCAGGGTGTAGATCACATGAGTCTGGATTACCGCTGGCACGGCCAGTTCAGCACCCGGAAACGGCAGCACGCCCAACGCCAGAACGACCAGCAGCAGCAGGATCAGACGCAGACTCCAGCCTGCAAAATCCCTCGGGATCAGGATCTGAGATGCTCGTGGAAAATAGGTCACCGGGCCACACCATTGCTAAAACTGAACTCAACTTTGATATGAAGGCGCAGCGATGACCAAAGCGTTAACGCAGCGTGCGATGCGCTGAAAACCGCACAAAATGCCGTTACGTCAAGTTACGATGCCACGGATCAGGACATGCCCAACCGGTCGCGCATAAACGCCAGCGCGACAGACAGCCCATCCGGTGCAATGCCATGGCCTGTCCCCTTCATGATATGGGCAAAGACCTCTGTCCAACCGGCACCTTGCAGCGCCTCGGCTGCCTGGGGCAGCGATTGCGGCGGAACCACATCATCCTGATCACCGTGGATCAGCAAAACCGGCGGGCGGCTGACCACCTCATCGACCAGTAATTCAGGCTCAAGCAGACGCCCGGAAAAGGCGACGATCCCGGCAACCGGGTCCTCGCGGCGCGGGACAACATGCAGTGCCATCATCGTGCCTTGGGAAAAACCCAGAACGACCACCTGCTCAGGCAGCAGGTCTTCATCCACCATGACACCTGTCAGAAACGCATCCAGATCCGCCGCGGCCCGGTCCAGACCCTGGCGCGATTCCTCTTCGCTGGATCCGTCAATCCACGGGATCGGAAACCACTGAAATCCCATTGGCGCACCCGCACAGGCCTCTGGCGCATCAGGTGCAACAAACAACGTATCGGGCATATGTTCGCCCAACGGGTCGGCCAGCCCGATCAAATCCGCCGCATTGGCCCCGTAACCATGCAGAAAGATCACGCAAGACCGGGTCTCGCCCGATACCGGTTCGCGCCGCTGCGCCTCTAACGCTCGTGTCATCTGATGCCTTCCCGCTGTTTGTTCTGCTTGTAGTAGGCCCACATGATGCGCGCCGCAACCGACCGCCAAGGTGACCACGCGACCGCCATTTCGCGCAAGGCACGGTCCTTGGGGCGTTCGGGCAGTTCAAAAATCAGCCTGGCCGCCTCCTGCAACGCCAAATCGCCCGGCGCAAAAACATCAGCACGGCCCAGCGAAAACATCGCATAGATTTCTGCGGTCCAGACACCAATGCCCGGCACTGCTGTCAGCGTCGTTATCACGTCCACCGCAGGCATCTGACGCAATGCGTCAAAGTCGATCTCGGCTGCAGCCAAAGCCTGCGCATAACGCACTTTCTGACGACTCAATCCCAAAGCCTTCAGATCATCCTCAGACGCGGCACTGACGGCCTGCGGCTCTGTCATCCCGGCCTGCACCAATCGGCCCCAGATGGCATTGGCCGAGGCAACGCTGACCTGCTGGCTTACGATGGCGCTCAACAACTCCGCAAAGCCGTCCGGTTTCAGGCGCAAGGGCAAACGCGGCAGGTCAGTCATGACATAGGCAAAGCGCGGCTCTTGTGCGCAAAGCCATGCGGCCCCCTCCGCAATACATGCATCGTCTTTGATCACCCGTTCCTTCACAGACGGCGCGCCCAATCCAACGCAGCGTCAACGGTATCAACAATCGGCCAGTCGCCCTGCGGCGGACGCGCGATCATCAGCACTGGAATACCCAGCTGACGTGCTGCCGTCAGCTTGGTCCGGCTAGCAGCCCCGCCTGCGTTTTTGACAACCAGCCAATCCACCTTCAGCCGGGAAAACAATGCGATCTCATCCTCAACCGAAAATGGGGGGCGCCCGACCAGAAATTCTCCACCTTCAAACGGAAACGGCTCCTCCGGCGGATCAATCTGGCGGCAGATCACGCAGCGTCCGGCGAGGTTGGCAAACCCCTCCAACATCTGACGCCCCGTTCCTAAAAACACGGTCGTCCCTTTCGGAATATGGGCCGCCGCATCCTCTTCCCGCGCGATCTCGGTCCATTTGTCCCCCGGCTCTGGCGTCCACCCCGGGCGCAAGAACTGCAGAAAGGGTAAATCAAGTTCGGCACAAACCCGGGCAGTCCGGGCAGTGATCCGGTGCGCATAAGGATGGGTGGCATCCAGCACCGCTGTAATGCCATTCTCGGTTAAAAACCGACGAAACCCCGCCTCGCCACCAAACCCGCCGGACCGAGTGGGTACTGGCAAGGGCGCCGGGTCACGGGTCGCGCCAGCCAACGATGCAATGACATCGACCCCATTCAATCCTTCGGCAATCCGCCGGGCATCCCCGGATCCAGCCAGCAACAACAGCGTCACACCCCGGCCCTCGCAATAATCCCCCCGGCGCGATCAATGACCACAACATCAAACCGCATTTCTCCACCGCCAAAGCGGTCCTCCACAACCCTCAAAGCTTCTTGCGCAACGGCCTCAGCCAAGGGCGCGCCCGCTATCTTATAGGCCTCCAATGCGGTATTTGCATCAGCCACTTCCGGCACACCTGCAAGCTTCGCCAGTGCGGCAAAATCCACCTGACTGCGGCCTGAATGCAGATCCATCGCTCCTTGCGCCAGTTTGGTCATCTTGCCGATCCCACCGCCGATCGTCACGCGCAGCACCGGATGTTTCTCCAGATACTTCAGCATTCCCCCCGCAAAATCTCCCATATCCAACATGGCATGATCCGGCAGATCATACAGCGCCTGCACCACCTTCTCAGACGTTGCCCCGGTGCATCCTGCCACATGGGTCAGCCCATCAGCGCGGGCCACGTCAACACCGCGATGGATCGAGGCAATCCAGGCCGCACAACTGAATGGCCGGACCACGCCCGTCGTCCCGAGGATCGAAATGCCACCTTCGATACCCAATCGAGGGTTCCAGGTCTTCAGCGCCAACTCCTGACCGCCGGGCACAGATATCTCTATCTTCACATCTGACGTCTGGCCAAACTGCGCCGCAACCTCGTCCACTACACTGCGCATCATCTGACGCGGCACCGGGTTGATTGCCGGCTCCGCAACACCAATCGGCAGCCCGGCTTTGGTGACCGTGCCAACGCCATCACCTGCTACAAAGACCACGCCGCCCTCAGAAGGCGAGACCTTCACCACAATCAGCGCCCCATGGGTCACATCCGGATCATCGCCCGCATCCTTGGTAATCCCGACTTGCGCCCAACCCTGACCGGCCTCCGCCAACGCCAATGAAAAAACAGGTGTCTCGCCCTTTGGCAGCACGATCCCCACGTCATCCGGGAACGCTCCACCCCATAGACGTATCAATGCGGCCTTTGTCGCCGCAGTCGCACATGCACCCGTGGTCCAGCCTCGGCGCAATTCCCCTGTTGGTTTCCTACTCATCGGCGCGACTATAGGCCGGTGCCGCCAATCCGCAATCCAACGTCGTTTGACGGCTTTCCAAGCGGCCAGATCAGCGGCATAAACAAAACATGAGCGACACGATCCCCCTTCCCAGCCATACATGGCCAACACTGGAACCCGGCTGGGTCTGGCTTTGCGGCGCAGGCCCCGGCGATCCGGGGCTGCTGACGCTGCACGCGGCCAATGCATTGCGGCAGGCTGATGTGGTGATCTATGACGCGCTGGTGCAGGAACAGATCCTCGACTGGGCACCGCAGGCCGAACATATCTATGCCGGCAAACGGGGCGGCAAACCCTCGGCCAAACAGCGCGACATCTCGCTGCGACTGGTCGATCTGGCCCGCGCAGGCAAACGGGTGTTGCGGCTCAAGGGCGGCGATCCTTTCGTCTTCGGGCGCGGCGGGGAAGAGGCGCAGACACTTGTCCAGCACGGCATCCCGATCCGGATCATCCCGGGCATCAGCGCAGGCATCGGCGGGCTGGCCTATGCAGGCATTCCCGTCACCCACCGGGACGTGAACCAGTCGGTCACCTTCGTCACGGGGCATGACCAATCCGGCAATACCCCCGGCTCGCTCGACTGGGTCAGCATTTCCAAAGGATCACAGGTCATCGTAATCTATATGGGCATGAAACACATCGCCCAAATCACCGGCCACCTGATCGCCGCCGGGCGCAGCATCCACGAACCCGTCGCGGTGGTGACAACGGCAACAACTGACGATCAAAAAGTCCTCGAAACCACGCTCGGCACGATCGTCGACGACATCGCCAAAGCCGCGTTGGAACCGCCCGCAATCATCTGCGTGGGTCAATCCGTGCTGATGCGCCAGGTGCTGGATTGGCAGAGCATGGCCGCCGGGCAAGCACCGCGCAACCTCGACCCTCTTGGGCGTGGGCGCCCGGCCGAGTCCGCCTGATCATGGCCCCCAACTTCTTTCTTCCCCAAATACTCCCGCCGGAGGCATCCCGACGGCGCAACCCGGGATGAGCTTCATCATCAGCGCCCCCGCCTCCGGCAGCGGCAAAACGACCATCACCCTTGGCCTTCTGCGCGCCCTCAGCCGGACAACAGCCATCCGCGCCGCAAAATCCGGCCCCGACTACATCGACCCCCGCTTTCACGAGGCCGCCTGCGGGCAACCCTGCCTCAACCTCGACGCCTGGGCGATGACGCAGGACCGAATCCGGTCGCTCGCCAGCGGCCAAACGCCGCTGATTATCGAAGGGGCAATGGGCCTCTTCGACGGCGCACCGCCCGACGGCAAGGGGGCAACAGCCGACCTCGCACGCATCCTGAACCTGCCAGTCATTCTGGTCATCGACGCGGCAAAAATGGCAGGATCCGTTGCACCGCTTGCCAATGGGTTCATCAACCATGACCCATCGGTTCGGATCGCGGGGGTGATCCTCAACAATGTTGGCTCGCCCCGGCACGAGGGTATGCTGCGCAACGCCCTGAAAGACATACCCGTCCTTGGCGCGATCCCCCGCACCCCCGGGCTAACACAACCCTCCCGACATCTCGGACTTGTGCAGGCGCAAGAACGGCCCGATCTCCACACCTACCTGAACCATGCCGCCGACATCATCAGCCAATCGGTCGACCTTGAAACCTTGCTACAACTACACACCGATCCACTCCCGGCCCACGACGCGCCAACACGCCAACCACCCGCCCAACGGATCGCCATCGCGCAGGATGCTGCCTTCGCCTTCAGCTACCCGCATATCCTGAATGACTGGCGCAACGCCGGAGCAGAGCTGCAATTCTTCTCCCCCCTTCGCGACGAGGCTGCACCACAGGCCGACCTGATCTATCTGCCCGGCGGCTACCCCGAACTGCACGCAGGCCATCTTGCGGCAAACACGACATTCATGGACAGCCTGCGCAATAGCAGCGCGCAAATCTACGGCGAATGCGGCGGCTACATGACCTTGGGCGAAACACTGACCGATGCAGACGGGATCACCCATAAGATGGCCGGACTACTGCCTCTCGATACGTCTTTCGCAACCCGTAAACTGCATCTGGGGTATCGCAGCCTGCAAGCAGTCGGCGGCCCATTTGCTGGCAACTGGACCGGGCATGAATTCCACTATGCCACCACTCTCCGGGCCGAGGGCAAGCCGCTTTTCGCCGCGCAGGACGCGACCGGCGCAGAGCTACCGCCGATGGGCCTGATCGAGGGCCGCGCCTCAGGCTCATTCGCCCACATCATCGACGCGGCCTAAAGGCCCATTGCCACCGCCGTGATCCGGGATTACCGATGCAGCATGACCTATACCGACGATACCCGCGCCAAACGCAACGTGGCCGTTCTGGTGATGGCACAGGCCATCCTCGGCGCGCAGATGCCCATGATCTTTGTCATCGGCGGGCTGGCTGGGGGCATGCTCGCCAGCAATGTCTGTCTGGCGACGCTGCCCATATCCTTCATCGTCTTCGGATCGATGACGACGGCACCATGGCTCAGCCCGCTGATGCAACGCAACGGGCGGCGGTTCGGGTTTTTCCTAGGGGCCTTTGCCGGGGCGATGGGCGCGCTGATCGCGGCCTACGGCCTCTATGCCGAATCTTTCACCATCCTGCTGGCCGGGTCCTACCTCACAGGCATCTACATGTCAGCGCAAGGGTTTTACCGCTTCGCCGCAACCGATACCGCATCCGATGAGTTCCGGCCCAAGGCGATTTCCTACGTCATGGCCGGTGGCCTCCTCTCTGCCATTGTCGGGCCACAACTGAACAAGCTTGTGCAAGACGCTTTTGTGGTGCCCTTCATGGGCACCTATCTGGCCGTGGCAGCACTCAATCTCGTCGGCATGCTCCTGTTTCTCTGGCTGGATTTACCCAAGGGCAGCCGGTCCGAACCCAAAGTCGAGAATGCAGTGATCGGACGAACCCGCGGCGAACTCCTCCGCGACCCACGTATCGTCGTTTCCATCATCGTTGGCATGGTGTCCTACGCTCTGATGAACCTCGTCATGACCTCCACACCGCTCGCCGTTGTAGGCTGTGGTTTCACCACAAACAACGCCAACGATATCGTCTCGGCCCATGTGCTAGCCATGTTCGCCCCGTCCTTCTTCACCGGGCACCTGATCGCCCGTTTCGGGGTAAAACGTATCATGTCCGCTGGGCTGGTCTTTCTCGCCGCCGCCGGGATTGTCGCCCTCTCCGGCGTCGAACTGACCAACTTCTTTGCAGCCCTCATCCTGCTGGGGCTCGGCTGGAACTTCGGCTTCATTGGCGCGACCACCATGCTGGCAGGTGCGCACCGACCCGAAGAACGGGGTGTCGTGCAAGGCATGAACGACATGATCGTGTTTGGCATGGTGACCGTGGCCTCGCTGGCCTCCGGCGGGCTGATGAACTGCTCTGGCGGGTCGGCGGTCGAAGGCTGGAATGCGGTCAACCTCGCCATGATCCCCTTCCTTGTGCTGGCAGGCGGATCACTGATCTGGCTGGTGCGCCAGCCAAAACTTGCAACCTGAGCGCCATGTTCTGGGGCCGAAAACCCAGCATCAGCGATGATCTGAAGGGTTGGATCATCGACAGTTTCGACTGGGCCAATGACACGTTCGGAAAAAACTGGACCGGCAGCCGCAAACTGATCGCGCCAAGCCGTGACTATTTCACGGCCGGGGCCGGCCAAACGCCAGAGGTCGCCCAGCAGATTGCCAATGACATCGCCGCCCTGCTGCCGGTCGCCCCGATCGAGGTGCAGCCGCTGTCAAACTTGCCCCCGGAATACCGGCATAATTATCAGGACATCGCTAGTGTCGGTGGCACCTATCTGCACGATGACCATGACCCTCTCATCAGCTACGACGCGGCCCTGATGGCGACGCCAATCGCCTTCATCAACACCATGACGCACGAGCTGATGCATGCCCGCCTCGCCCCGCATATCGAAGCGATGCCCGGCGGCGAGCCGGTCCACGAACTCTCAACCGACCTGCATTGCATCACCCATGGCTTCGGTCTCTTCGCGCTCGACGGGCCTGCACAGATTGGCTGGTCCGGCTACATGACCCAGGAATCGCGGACCTACGCGCTGGCCGTCTTTCTGGCCCGGCATGACCTGAACCCGCAGGACGCGCTGACCCGGCTCAGCCCGCGCTCTGCCAAGGCGCTCAAACGGGCCATGACCGAACACAACAACGACACCTAAACACCCAGACCGCCAACACAACGCTACCGCCACCACCCCCGCAGCGCGACATTCAAAAAACGCACGCGCTCTGCCAATGGCGGCAATCCCAATGCGCCGCGCGCCACCTTGCTTGGGTCTTTCAAAACCTGCCGCAACACCGGTCGGCCCAGATACCCTGCATAGAGCGCCGCACCAGCCTCGGCAGACACGCTCTGTCGTTGCCGCCGCGCCGCCTCCAACCGCGCAGTCGTCTTTTCCGCCAGCGCCGTCACCGCTGCGCCTGACCCGTCCACCAGCGGCTTGCGGCCGCGTTCCTCCAGATCAGGGATCGCCCGAAACAGATTGGCCACACCGACCCCATAGGCAAAGTCGCGCACGACAGCCTCATCCGCCTGCCCCAGCAGACGCGCGGCGGTCCACATCAAATGGCCAGAGGTCGCATCAATATAGTCGTCAAAATGGGCGGCATCCTCAAAAACATCCTTGTAAACATCCCAACGACGGGCTGCGACCAGTTCGTCCAGCAATCGCGCCCCGTCGCCATCCAACACACCCGCCAGCGCATCAACAACCTCATGCCGTCGCGGTTGGCCGCCACCTGCAATCTCCTCCAGCGCGTCACGCCACCATTGCAGACGCATCTCGGCAATCATCGGCTCTTCGGTCACCCAAGGGGCGCGGGCCACCTCCACATTGAACGCATAAAGCGAAAACAGAACACGGCGCGCCGCCACGGGGGCGGCCATCGCCGCACGAAACCGCTCCGGATCAGCGCGTTCCACAAGGGCGGCACAAGCGTCAAAGCTCATGTCACCAACATCTTGCGAAGAATACCCAAGAAATCAGACCTCAGCCCCGTCTCGGATCAATTTCCAGTTGATCGCATCAACCAGCGCATCGAACGAAGCGTCCACGATATTGGCGCTGACCCCCACTGTGGCCCAACGACGGCCCTGCCCGTCCTCGCTGTCAATGATGACCCGGGTCACGGCCTCCGTCCCGCCATTGGTGATCCGCACCTTGAAATCGACCAAGCGCATGTCCTCGATCATGCCTTGATAGGGGCCAAGGTCCTTGACCAGCGCCCGCGCCAAAGCATTCACCGGTCCCTGATCGGACCCGTCAGGGCCCATGCTCTCAGACACATTCAGGAATTTCTCGCCACGCACCTTGGTCACGACAACAGCCTCTGACAGTGACACCATCTGATTGCGCTTGTTCTTGCGGCGCTCAACGGTAACCTTGTAGCGCTTCACCTCAAAGAAGGCAGGCAGCAGGCCCAATTCCTCGCGCGCCAGAATCTCGAAACTGGCCTGCGCTCCGTCATAGGTGAATCCTTGCGCCTCACGCTCCTTGATCCGCTCGACAATGCGCGGCAGTGCCGGGTTTCCGATCTCCACCGCAATCCCCATATCCGCAAGCCGGGCTTTTAGGTTCGACTGGCCCGCCTGATTGGACATGGGCACGATCCGGCTGTTGCCAACCGCGGCAGGGTCGACATGCTCATAGGTACTGGGATCCTTGGCGATAGCGCTGGCGTGAAGCCCCGATTTATGAGCAAAGGCCGACGCCCCCACATAAGGGGCCTGCTTGGCGGGGACCCGGTTCAGAATATCATCCAACAGACGCGAGGCCCGGCGCAGCCCTTTCAACGCATCCCGCGACACACCGGTTTCAAATTTGCTTGCATATGGCTCTTTCAACAGCAGTGTTGGGATCAGCGTCGTCAGGTTGGCGTTGCCGCACCGCTCGCCCAAGCCATTCAAGGTCCCTTGTATCTGCCGGGCCCCGGCCATCACTGCCGCCAGCGATCCGGCCACGGCATTCTCGGTATCATTATGGGTATGGATCGCCACGTGATCGCCCGGAATACCGCTGGCGATCACCGCCGTCACGATCGTCGCAATCTCGTCCGGCAGCGTGCCGCCATTGGTATCACACAGCACGATCCATCGGGCACCGGCATCATAAGCGGCATGCACGGCTTCCAGCGCATAATCCGGGTTAGCCTTGTAGCCGTCAAAGAAATGCTCCGCGTCGAACAAACCTGCGCGCCCCGCCCCCTTGATATGGGCAAAGCTGCTGTGGATGTTCTCGGTATTCTCTTCCAGCGTCACACCAAGGGCGGTTGTCACATGAAAATCATGTGCCTTGCCCACCAGACAGACGGCAGAGGTTCCGGCATTCATCACTGCTGCCAGAACATCGTCATTCTCAGCAGATCGGCCGGTGCGCTTGGTCATCCCAAACGCAGTAAAAGTCGCGCGGGTTTGCGGCGGCGAGGCAAAAAACGCCGTATCGGTCGGGTTCGCGCCCGGCCAGCCACCTTCGATGTAATCCAGCCCAAGCCCATCCAGCACCGCCGCAATCTGATGCTTTTCCTCAGCCGAAAACTGCACCCCCTGCGTCTGGGCTCCGTCACGCAAGGTGGTGTCAAAAAGATAAAGCCTCTCTTTCATGACACCCCCCACACAATATTCGTCACGAAGATTTTGACGCCGCGAGAATTTTCGTGACGAAAATTCTCCATCACATATCCCCCAGTTTGGCGGCATCGAAATCCGGGCCAGGCACCCAGGTTGCCTGCCCGCCCACATCCGTCACCTGCACGCCAGCAGCATTGAGCACGTCGCGCACGGCATCCGCTCGCGACCAATCCTTAGCCGCCCGCGCCTCTGCACGCTCGGCCAGCAGCGCATCAACCCGCGCAGTCACTGCCTGGGTCACCTCCGGCCCTGCCTCTCCGCCATCAAACATCGGGATCGCGGCCCAGTCATTCACCAGCCCCAGCATCTCCATCCCATGGGCAAACCCTGCCAGCGCGGCTGGTGTCTTGCCTTTGGCAAGCACATGCAGACGCGCCAGTGCCCCCGGCGTATTCAGATCATTGGCCAGCACGCCAATGAACTCCGCGTCCGGCTCCCACTTGCCATCCGCCTTTAACGCGGCCACCAGATCACGACCAAACCCGTGACCATGCAGAATGCCGTACCAGCGGCGCAATGTCGCGTCGGCCTCAGCCCTGCGGGTCTCGGTCCAGTCCATGGTCTTGCCGTAATGGGTTCCCAGCATCACCAGCCGGATCACCTCACCCGGAATACCGCTGTCCAGCAGATCCCGCACGGTAAAGAAATTGCCCAAAGACTTGGACATCTTCTTGCCCTCGACCTGCAGCATCTCGTTATGGATCCAGTAGCGTGCAAACTCACCGGTCGGATGGGCGCAGGCGGATTGGGCAATCTCGTTCTCATGGTGCGGGAACATCAGATCATTGCCGCCGCCATGAATATCGAAACTTTCGCCCAGCAATTCATGCGCCATGGCCGAGCATTCGATATGCCAGCCAGGGCGGCCATAGCCCCAAGGGCTGTCCCATCCCGGCTGCCCGTCACCTGACGGCTTCCACAGCACAAAATCCATCGGATTGCGCTTATACGGGGCCACCTCAACACGGGCACCGGCAATCATGTCATCAACAGACCGGCCGGACAGCTTGCCATAATCAGCATAGCTTTCAACTGCAAACAGGACATGACCATCGGCAGCATAGGCATGATCCTTGGCCACCAGATCGGCGATCATCGCCACCATCTGGGCGATGTAGTTGGTCGCGCGCGGCTCATGCGTGGGGCGCAACGCCCCCAACGCATCCATATCCTGATGATACCAGCCAATCGTCTCGGCGGTAATGTCACCGATATCACGCCCCGCCTCAGTTGCACGCGCGTTGATCTTGTCATCAACGTCAGTGAAGTTGCGCACATAGGTCACATGGTCCGGGCCATAAACATTGCGCAGCAGGCGGAACAGCACATCAAAAACCAGCACATTGCGCGAATTGCCCAGATGGGCGCGGTCATACACCGTCGGCCCGCAGAGATAGAGACGGACATTCGTCGGATCAATCGGCACGAAGTCCTCGCGCCGGCGGGTCTTGGTATTGTGTAGCCTGATCGTCGTCATAACGCCTCGCAAACGGGTTTCGCCGCGGGCTTAACAAGTTCAGTATTCAATGAAAACGTGAAAGAGCGACCCGCGACAGATGTCAGCAGATAATAATGCAGCAGGTAATGATGCAGATGCTCTTCATGCGCGTATCATAGCAGACCGGCACCGACCCGTCCAGCCTGCACCGACTCCCTCACCGCTCACGCCGTCGACTAACTTTTGACGCACGACCGCAACAAACCAAGATACAATGATTTCGCAAGTGATCATGGTCTAAAGAGGAGATGAAGATGGAAAAGGTCGACGCAATCGGTGGTTTCTTTTTCCGCGCAAAAGACCCCAAAGCGCTGGCGGCGTGGTACGAACAACACCTTGGCATCAATCCTGTGACTCAAACCGCGGATGAACAGCCATGGATGCAAAAGAGCGGACCAACCGTCTTTGCCCCTTTTGCCATGGACACTGAATATTTCGGCGCAATGGACCAGCAATGGATGCTGAACTTCCGGGTATCCAATCTGGATGCGCTGATTGAACAGCTTCAAAGCGCCGGGATCGAGATTGGCCGACGGGACGAGATAGCCGATATCGGCAGCTTCGCCCGCATCCATGACCCCGAAGGAAACCCTATCGAACTCTGGCAGCCTAAGAAGGCAGATGACGCTTAGCCATCAAGTATGACCGCGTCCTCGACATCCGTCGCACGCGGTTTCTGGCCCGTGCGGCGTTCAAAAACCCAGGCGCGCTGGGCGGCCTGATGGGCCAGTTCCGCCTCGCGCATAAACTCCTCATGACGCAATTCTTCTTCCGTCTTCTTCGGTTTGGCTTGGGCGTAAAGCTGACTGACATCCTCCGCTTTGGCTGAGGCCGCTCCAGCCGAAAACCGGGCAATGACAACCGATTGGGCGGCGGCATGGGTCTGCAAAACAGGATGACGCCGCTCGCGGCCTGCAGCCCAGGACCCTCCGCGCAAAGCACGGTCTTCCTGACGGCGGCCGACTGACCGCTTCGACGAATGATTTGATCCTACCAGCTCAGCAAACGACATACCTGCATCTCTCACCCGAAAACCCACACCTCATGACGGCAGATTAGCTGATCGACTGGCGAAAATCCCGTATTTTGCAAAGAACAGGTTAACGGCCAAATGGGCGCGCGCCAACCATTGTCCCCCAACGACCGATCAGGCATTCTGCCAGCATGACACGGCAGCTGATCAACAAAATCTGCGCTGAAATGCCCGGCGCCCGTGCGTCCGATCCAACAACGGAACTGGACAGCTGGAAGGTGGGCGAAAAGATGTTCGTCTGTTTCGGCGAAAAGATCGACGGTTTCGCCGCCAAGACAGACAGCATCGAAACGGCTCAGATGCTGATAGACGCCGGTGCCGCGACCAAGGCCCCCTATTTCCACAAAAGCTGGGTACTGGTTCCCTTTGACGCCGCAGAAGACGAGATGCGCCATCGCATCCAGACCTCTTACGACATCATATTCAAGTCCCTCCCGAAAAAGGTTCAGGCCGAAATTTCAGCGGCGTAGGCCTGCATCGCGGCAGGCAACCATGTTGAAAACCGTTCGGCCAGACGTTCATAACGCGCGACAAAATCGGGATGCGACAGATAAAGCTCACCCAGGTCCGCATAAGCCTCAGGTGCACATTCCTTGCCCCACAACTGACCCATCAGCGCACGATGCGCGTCCAGATCGGCTCGCAAGCCAGCATCGCCCGGCGCTATCCCTGCCTTGAAATGGGTCACCAACCGCGCTTCGATTTCCGCAAGCGTACTCATCGCCCCCGCGATCCCCTCCGGCATTGCATCAACAACCGCTTTCGAAGTGGCGATATCAGTCGCCATCTGCAGTCCATATGTGGTGATCAGCCAATCTTCATACGCGGTCTGTTTGGCTGCATCAAACGGGGTGTATAGGTCGATATCGGGCATCTTCGCCTCCTTTGAGAGTGTTGCGATGGTCCGATCAAGGGTGCTTAGCAACGCCTGCGTATCCGCGACCTGCGATACAAGCCGTTCGCGATGTGCGCGCAGGCGCGTCAGGGCATCGGCCTCGTCGTGCAGCACAACTGCGATGTCCTGCAAAGGCAGGCCAAACGCGCGGTAGAACAGGATTTCCTGCAACCGCAGCAGTTCAGCCTGCCCATAAACGCGATAACCGCTGTGAGTGACATGGTGCGGGGTCAGCAGGCCGATCGCATCGTAATGATGCAGCGTGCGCACGGTGACGCCCGACAATTTGGCCAACTGACCGACGGTATATTCCCTGATTCGGTGATCCATGCACCCGTTCTGCCGCCTCACGCCGCGTAAGGGTCAAGCATAGCTGACAACCTCAAACTCCACACCATCGGCATCGTAGAAATAGAACCGGCGACCGGGCTCATAATCTGCGTGACTACGCGGTTCATATCCGGCGGCCTTCACTTTTTCTTCCGTCGCATCAATGTCATCGACCACAACACCAATGTGGTTCAGCCCCCCACGCGTGGAATAGCTGGCGTCCGACTTCGGCACTGTCTGTTCGGGGGCGGTACCGGAATAGACCGCGACATAACTGTCGTCGGTCCCCACATGCACCGTGTACCCGGCGCCATCCATGGCCGATCCTTCCCACCGCGTGTGCCAGCCGAACAGATCCGACAGCATCGCGGCGGTTTTCTTGGGGTTGGCCACGGTGATATTGACGTGTTCCAGATGTGCCATTGTTATGATCTCCTTTTCAATTGGCTGACGAAGCGTGTGAACAGATTGGGTCGCGGAACAGGTGCGAAGTCTTCAAAATAGCCGCATTCCAGATCATGACCCCAACCAAGCCCATCTCGCTTCATTGCAGCCAAGGCCTCCGGATCAGCACAATAGCGCGTCGTTCTCGATTTCGGCATCTGCCTTCTCCCCTGTTCAATCATCGACAAACATGTTCTAATTTCTCAAGTTAACTTGAGATCAAGGACTTTCTTCATGCCTCAGGGATTATCGATTGGGGACCTAGCGGACCGGACCGGCCTCGCCGTGTCCGCCATCCGGTTCTACGAAACACACGAGATCATCAAACCCGTTAGAAACAAGGGCGGCCACCGGCGTTACGGGCGGCATGACATAAGGCGCCTGTCATTTGTCATGGCCGCGCAAAAGCTCGGTTTTCCGCTGGCTGAAATCGCCGGCCATCTGCGCGCCCTGCCCGATCACAAGGCCCCGACCAAGGCCGACTGGACCCGGATCAGCAGAACCTTTCGCAAAAAAATCGACGCGCGAATCGCAGCCCTCGAAGAGCTGCGGGACAAGCTCGACGGTTGCATCGGCTGCGGTTGCCTCAGCCTGAAATCCTGCGCGCTCTACAATCCCAAAGACATCAAGGCACAAGAAGGTCCGGGTCCCCGCAATCTGACCCAGCTATCTGGTTGACTTCGCCCACGCTTCGGCTTTCCCCTGCGCGCTATGGAACTTTCATCACGCATCACAAACATCACCGGCGGCGGCTCTGACGGCTGGGGTGTGTTTTACAAGGCCCGGCGCATGATCGACGCCGGGGTAAATGTCACCGAACTCACAATCGGTGAACACGATATCCGCACAGCCCCGGACATTCTGCGCGCGATGTATGATGCGGCAAGCGGCGGGCATACCGGCTATGCGGAGGTGCCTGGCACGGCCAGTCTGCGCCGAGCTGTGGCGGCACGGATCGCGGAACGCACCGGCGTGCCCACGACAGCAGATAACATCCTGATCACCCCCGGCGGTCAGGCCGCGCTTTTTGCCGCCCACATGGCCGCTTGTAATCCGGGCGACACCGCTCTCTTTGTGGACCCTTATTACGCAACCTACCCCGGCACGATCCGCGGTGTCGGGGCCGTTCCACAACCCATCGTGACGGCCCCCGATACGAATTTCGAACCAACAGCCGATGCGATCAACACCGCCGCACCCGGCGCCAAATCTCTGCTGATAAACACACCCAACAACCCCACCGGCGTCGTCTACTCCGATACGACGCTGGGCGCGATAGCCAAGACCTGCCAGGATCACGACCTCTGGCTGATCTCGGACGAGGTTTACGACACGCAGGTCTGGCAAGGGACCCACACCAGCCCGCGCGCCCTGCCTGACATGGCCGACCGGACACTGGTCGTTGGGTCCATGTCCAAAAGCCACGCCATGACCGGCAGCAGGGTCGGTTGGATCTGCGGACCAGAAGCGGCAATCAGCCATCTGATCACGCTCGCCACCCATACGACCTACGGCGTGCCCGGCTATATTCAGGACGCCGCCGAATTTGCGCTGGGCCAAGGGATTGAGGTCGAAGAAGCCGTAGCAGCCCCCTTCCGCCGCCGTCGCGATCTGACAATCGACGCCTTGGCAGGGCAAAACGCGGTCCGCGCCGTACCCGCCCAAGGGGCCATGTATGTGATGCTGGATATACGCGCGACAGGCCTATCAGGTGATACATTCGCCAACGCGCTGCTCGACGCTGAACACATCGCCGTCATGCCGGGCGAAAGCTTTGGTCAGGCGGCAGCAGGTCATGTGCGGGTCGCGATGACCATTGATGATGACGCCTACATCGCCGCGCTCAACCGCCTGATCCGCTTCGCTCAAACCCAAATCAAATAGACGCCCGAATTCAGGCGGCACGGCCACCGGGAATCAGCTATAGATAGGTCATGTTATTTGACCTACCTTCAGACGACGCGCTTTACGCAGCCCTTCTCGCCCGTGATCCGGCGTTTGACGGGCGCGCCTATGTCGGCGTCGCATCAACCGGCATCTTTTGCCGATTGACCTGCCCGGCCCGCAAACCGAAACGGGAAAACTGCAGCTTTTACAATGACGTGGCGGCCTGCATCAATGCAGGATACCGCCCCTGCAAACGCTGCCACCCTATCGCGCCAGAGGCAGAGGGCGATCCGACAATCCAACATCTGCTTGATGCGCTTGATCGGGACCCTGCACATCGCTGGTCCGAGGCTGATCTGACAGCGCGCGGGCTAGACCCTTCGACCGTCCGACGCAGCTTCAAGCGGCATTTTGGGGTGACATTCCTTGATATGGCGCGGCAAAGGCGGCTCGCGCATGGTTTCAGTGCGTTGGGCCAAGGCAAGGTGATCGACGCACAGCTAGACGCCGGGTTCGACAGCCCATCGGCCTTCCGCGCCGCCTTCGCCAAGCTCATCGGGGCAGCCCCCAACCAGTTCAAATCCGATGCCATGTTACGAGCGGACCACATTGACACACCGCTCGGGTCCATGATTGCAGTTTGCGACAGACAGGCGCTGCATCTTCTTGAATTCGCCGATCGCAAGGCCCTGCCTCGCGAATTACAGCGCTTACGCAAACTGACCAAAGGCAGTATCGGCGTTGGCCACTTCGACACCACAGATCAGGTCAGCGACCAACTCAACGCCTATTTCTCGGGCAGAAGTGACCAATTCAGCGTCCCACTGGTCCTGCACGGCACCGGCTTCACCCGCCAGGTCTGGACCGCACTGCGCGACATCCCTGCAGGCGAAACACGCAGCTACAGCGACCTCGCCCGCCTGATCGGTGCACCAAACGCGACACGTGCGGTGGCACGTGCCAACGGGGCCAACCAAATCGCCCTCATCATCCCGTGCCATCGGGTGATCGGCGCCGACGGATCGCTCACCGGCTATGGCGGCGGGCTTTGGCGCAAGCAACGGCTGATAGACATCGAAAAACATTACGCAAAGAGGAGAACCCAATGACCCACCCCGCCGAGACCTTCCGCGCCCTTCATATCAAGGGCGATCCGTTCATCATGGTCAATGTCTGGGACCGGGGAACGGCCAAAATGATGCAGTCGATGGGAGCAAAAGCGCTTGCGACATCATCGGCAGCGCATGCCTTTACCATGGGGCGGCCGGACGGCGGGACCATCAGCCGCGACGAAGCCCTTGCCCATGCAGCAGAAATCCTGTCGGTCGTCAGCGTGCCGGTGCAAGGCGACTTCGAAAACGGGTTTGGTGACGATCCCGACACCTGCGCCGAAACGGTTCGTTTGGCAGCCGAAGTCGGGCTGGCAGGTATCTGCATCGAGGATATCAGCACAGAAGGCTTTGACGCCTATGACTTTGATCTGGCCGTCGAACGGATCAAAGCATCCGCCGACGCAGCACGCAACCTGCCGCATGATTTCGTTCTTACAGCCCGGGCCGACGGCATCTTGCGCCAACGTTACGACCTGAATGAAACGATCCGTCGCTTGCAGGCATTTGAAGCCGCAGGTGCCGATTGCCTCTATGCGCCACTTCCCGCAACGATGGACGATCTGGCGCAAATCTGTTCAGCAACCAACGCTCCGGTCAACGCACTTGTTGCAGGATCATATGCTCAGCAACCCCTGAAAGCCTTCGCAGAAATCGGTATCGCGCGCATCTCGCTCGGCTCCTCGCTCGCCAGCATCTGCCAGAAAGCCATCCATGACGCCGCGAACGCGATGTTGGACCATGGGGATTTCGAACCATTACTCGCGAGGATCAAAGGCGGCAAGATCAACGCCTTGCTGAAATAGAAAAGGCCCGCAACGACAGTTGCGGGCCTCACTATTCTGCTGGACACCCAAAGAAATGGTCAGCATATGACTATTTTAGAAGCGGTAGGATGCCCGCAGCGTACCGGTCAACACTTCAACGTCCAGCCCATCAGTCACGTAGTCGTCGAACTGATGCTGCAGAATTTCACCACTAACGATCCAGTTAGGCGTAGCAAGGTACTTCACACCACCACCAAAGAACGTGCCATCACCATCGCCGTCAACAGCAGCAGTGTCGGAACTTGTCGTCGCCTGTGCCCAGCCACCAGCCAAGTATGGCAGGAACTGACCGGCATCGTAGCCTAGCAAAAGTTTTGCACGCGCGACGGAATCGACTTCAAAGGAATCGTCAGCAATCGCGTCTGCGATGGAAGGCTCAATCGACGTGCCATCGTAATCCAATTCACCACCCAACACGACTGTACCGAAGTCATACAGATAACCGGCGTGTACACCAAAAAGCGCACCGGTTTCGTCATCATCAACGGCGTCGGCGCCGCCCAATTCCGCGCTCAAATCGCCAAAGCCAAGTTGGCCACCGACGTAAAACCCAGTCCAGTCTGTGCCGGGCGCAACAACGACGGGTGGTGGTGCAACAGGTGCAGGTGGTGCAACAGGTTCGGCCAGACCGCCCGCTGCAGCCATACCGCCAGCAAGAATGAGTGGCAGTGCGAACATGCTCGAACGAGCGGTTGTAAATGTCGGTTTCATTTTATTCTCCGTTAATCGGGTTACCGTGGGGGTTAACTGGCAGTTAATAGAAAAAGTTCCATAGCCCTCACGCGTCTGTGATGGGCTTCGGCAAATATGGGCATGAAAACCAGACGCCAGTCGGCCAACTTTAGCCCATAATTGAAACAATTGAATTGATTTCGCTCAACTGTTCGAAAATTTTCGGATCACCGCCTATAAATGAGGCATTTTTTTGGCGGCTATGCAGGTGTCGCCAATTGGCCACCATTGCAGGGACGCGCCACAGCGGTCGTGCCCGCAGCCGATATCGGCAGCCCGCGCGCCACCCGGACGGCAAGATAAGCAAAGGCCTGAGCCTCCAACATATCACCATCCAAACCAACCGCCTCGACGGGCTGAACCGGACATCTCAGCGCAACCACCAGGCGGTCCATCATCGTCTCATTCTTGCGACCGCCCCCTGTCACCAGGACCCTCGATGGCGCGATAGGACAATGCGCCATCGCCCGAGCCACCCCTTCAACCGCAGCGGCAGTCAGCGTGGCAATGGCATCGGCATCGTCAAACACTGCAGTCTGGTCAAGCAAGGTCGCAAAATCATCCCTGTCCAGCGATTTGGGCGGGGGTTTCTCAAAATAGGGATGCAGCGCGAACGCGGCCAAGATACCCTTGTCGACCTGCCCTTGACGAGCCAATACGCCAGCATCATCAAATGCCAATCCGCGCCGCTGACGCATGGCATCATTGATGGGCGCATTCGCCGGCCCGGTGTCAAACGCCAAAAGCGCACCATCCTCCTCTGGTCGGGCAAGCCGCGGATCAACCCAAGTGATGTTTCCCACGCCCCCCAGGTTCAAAAACGCCATCGGCGCGTTAGCCTTCAACCACTTCGCCAAAGCAAAATGATAAAACGGGGCAAGCGGGGCACCCTGCCCGCCTTGCCTGACATCTTCACTGCGAAAATCCCAGGCCACGGGATAGCCCAACGCGCAGGCGATCCGGTATCCATCACCACATTGATGGGTCCGACCCTGCGCAGGGTCGTGGGCCAGCGTCTGCCCGTGAAAACCGGCCAGATCAATCCCGCCAAACGGACGCATCACCGCAATATGGGCGTCTTCGACAATCCGGGTCGCAGCATCCACACCATCACCCGACCAGCGCCCCAAATGTGCACGCAACACCATCTGTTCCGCAGTGGAATAGGGGCGATAGGATGTGGGACCAAACCCATGAATCGCAACGCCATCTGTTCGCAGCACCGCCGCATCAACCCCGTCCAGCGACGTCCCCGACATCGTGCCAAGGGCGGTGATCACATCTGCCTGCAACATACGCTTTCCCTTGTCACGCGACGCCCTTATAGACTGCACCACGCAATTCACGGGAACAAGCCAATGACCTACCATCCCAAATCCGATTTCATCAGCATCATGATGGAGCGCGGCTTTCTCGCCGACTGCACGGATTATCAGGGCCTCGACGAGGCACTGAGCAAAGGGGTGGTGCCCGCCTATATCGGCTTTGACGCAACCGCGAAATCGCTGCACGTCGGCTCGCTCATCCAGATCATGATGCTGCGCTGGCTGCAGAAAACGGGGCACAAACCGATCACGCTCATGGGCGGCGGCACCACCAAGGTCGGCGATCCGTCATTCCGGGCCGATGAACGGCCCCTGCTCAGCCCCGCCCAGATCGATGAAAACATCGCCGGGATCAAACAGGTGTTCTCGGCCTACCTGACCTATGGCGACGGCCCCACCGACGCGATGATGATCAACAATGCCGAATGGCTGGACGATCTGAACTACCTCGATTTCCTGCGCGATATCGGGCGGCATTTCTCGATCAACCGGATGCTTTCTTTTGAAAGTGTGAAATCGCGGCTGGACCGGGAACAATCGCTGTCTTTCCTCGAATTCAACTACATGATCCTGCAGGCCTATGATTTCCTCGAACTCAACCGGCGCTACGGCTGCCTGCTGCAGATGGGCGGCAGCGACCAATGGGGCAATATCGTCAACGGGATCGACCTGACCCGGCGCGTGTTGGACCACGAAATCTACGGGCTGACATCGCCACTGCTGACCACAAGCGACGGCAAGAAAATGGGCAAGTCAGAGGCCGGGGCCGTCTGGCTGAACCCAGACATGTGCAGCCCTTACGAATTCTGGCAGTTCTGGCGCAACACCACCGACGCGGATACCGGGCGTTTCCTGAAACTCTACACCGAACTACCGGTCGATGAATGCGACCGTCTCGGCGCGCTGGAAGGGGCCGAAATCAACGCGGCCAAGATCATCCTCGCCAACGCGGTCACCACTCTGCTGCACGGCGCCGAAGCAGCCAAAGCGGCCGAGGCGACAGCCCGCGAAGTCTTTGAAAAAGGCGGCATTGGGGATGACCTGCCGACACTGACGCTCAGCGCCAATGACATCAGCGAAGGCATTTCCATCGTGCAACTAATCGTGCGCGCCGGTCTGGCCAAAAGCGGGAAAGAGGCCAAGCGCCTGATCAGCGAACATGGCGCGCGGCTGAACGACGAACCGCTGACCGATGCCGGCCTGATGGTCGATGCCACCGCCCTGAGCAGCCCGATAAAGCTCAGCGCCGGTAAAAAGCGGCACGCGCTGGTTCAACTGGGCTAAAGTAACAGCAGATCCACAAACAAAATCGTCACCGCGACTGGAAATGTCATCGTGGTGGCGATGACGGCGGCACCCAACACCGTGGGCCGGGCGGCAGGGGCGACAACGCCCGCGACGGGTCTTGATCGGTCATGTTTCATGACACCATTAACCACGGCTTAGGTTTCAGATGGCTTAACAGGGGTCATGATCCCTGCCCTGCCCTTGCAACAACATCCCACTTTCGGGGCCGCCCTGAAACGGCTGGGCACCGACACACGCCAGATCGATATCGGCGGCATCTCACCCGTGCAGGTCATCCGCCGGTGCGGGATCAGCTTTGCCACACGCATCCGGGCACAAGATCCGCAATTGCTGCGGCACAGCCCACTGCGGATCGTCAACGCCGAAACGCCTGACACAATCTACCGGCAGGCCGGGTTCCGGCAGATCATGACACCCGCCCATGTGGCCGAAATCGACCTGACAGCCCCCCTGCAACCGCACCCCAAATGGCGGCACAGTTGGCGCAAATCCACCGTCAAAATCAGGCATGACATCTTTCATCCGACCCAGCATCAATGGCTACTCGAAGCGGACCGCGCACAGCAACGCACAAACCGCTATCGTACCCTGCCGCACGCCATCATCCACGCTTATGCCGCGATCAGCCCAACCGATGTGATCGTCCTGACCGCCACACAATCCAACACCCCCGTCGCCGCCATGCTCTTCATGCTCCACGCACCCGTCGCCACCTACCAGATCGGCTGGACCGGGGATGCCGGGCGCAAGGCCCACGCCCATCACGCGCTACTGATGCACGCCGCCGATCATTTCGCCCGGCAGGGGCTGACCCGGCTCGACCTTGGCACGGTCGACACCGAAAACACGCCCGGCCTGGCCCGGTTCAAGATCGGCAGCGGTGCCACAGTGCGGCCCCTTGGTGGCACATGGCTGCGCCTCCCCTTCGCCTGACGGACCCGTCCGGCATTTTTCGGTGTTGGTCGGTGCGATCATGGTGCAGGGTCTGGCTGTCCACTCAGCAGCCGAATCCATGGGGCACCCGCAATGACACAATTCCTCGTCTACGATGTCTTTACCGACGACGCCTTCGGCGGCAACCAGCTTGCCGTGATCCCCGATGCGACCCACCTGCCGGATGACAAACTGCAAAGCATCGCGCGCGAATTCAATTTCTCCGAATCCACCTTCGTCTATCCGCCCGCCGATCCGGCGCATACCGCAAAGGTGCGGATCTTCACCCCAACCATGGAAATCCCCTTCGCCGGGCATCCCACCATCGGGACGGCCATCGCCCTGCATGATCTGGGACACAAGGGTGCCATGACACTGGAACTTGGCATCGGGCCGATCCCCTGCACGGTCAGCGACACAGGCGCCAGCTTCCAGACCAGCGCCCCCCTTGAATATCTCGCCACACCCGATCCGGCGCTTGTCGCCGCCGCACTCGGCCTGCAACCCGGCGACGTCAAGACTGACACCCATGCGCCGACACAGGCCAGCCTCGGCCTGCCCTTTGTGATCGCCGAACTGCAGACCGAAACCGCGCTGAACGCCTGCACACCATCCGTCGACCACATCAGGCAAGGCGCCACTGAATACCCGGCAGGGCTGGATTTCGCGCTTTATGCCTATGTCAGACAGGGCAACACCATCGACGCGCGCATGTTCGCCCCGCTCGACAACATCACCGAAGACCCGGCCACCGGCAGTGCGGCGGCCACCCTTGCGGCACTGTTGACGGAACTGGCAGGGGCACCGCAAACTCTGACGATCCGCCAGGGCTTTGCCATGGGCAGGCCGTCGATCATTCAGGCCATGACGACACATGCGCCGATCAAGGTCACCATCAGCGGCCAGGCGGTCAAAACGATGGAGGGGACGCTTGTCATCTGATCCAACCCCGGTCTGCGCCTATGACATCAACCCGGATGGCAGCGCCACCGCCGTGTCCGACAGCGGCGCACACCCGGCCAATGACGGGGCTGCCTATCGCTGGCTGCATTTCGATCTTTCTGCGCCGGGGCTAGACACGTGGTGCCATGAAAACCTGCCCCCGCTGGCAACCCGAACCCTGCTCGCGGTGAAAACACGCCCGCGCGTCGATGATCTGGATGACGGGCTGATCGTGACATTGCGGGGGATCAACCTCAACGAAGGGGCCGAGGTCGAAGATATGGTCTCGCTCCGGCTGTGGGTGGCGCCCCGGCTGGTGGTCAGCGTGCGCAGGCAGCGTGTTTTCGCGATGGAGGATCTGCGCGGCCAGATCGACGCCGGGAATGCCCCCCTCAGCCCCGCCCACCTGATCGCGCGGATCACCGAAAGCCTTGTGGACCGGATCGAAAGGATCTCGCTCGATGTCGAAGACCGGGCCGACCAGCTCGAAGACTGCATCTACGACAATGGCGAAACCGAAGCGAACGAACTCGCCCCGCTCCAGCGCAGTGTCATCAAGCTGCGGCGGCATGTCGGCCCGATGAACGACACGGTCAAGGCGCTGGCGACAATCGACACCCCGCTCATCACCAAGAAACTACGGCACCGGCTGCGCGACACCGCCAACCGGGCCACCCGGTCCGTCGAAGAACTGCACGAGGTCGCGGACCGGCTCAGCGCGCTCAGCGAACATATCGACATGGTCAATGATTCCCGGCTCGGGCGAAACAGCTATATCCTGTCGGTCATCGCGGCCATTTTCCTGCCGCTGGGGTTCCTGACCGGGCTGTTCGGGGTGAATGTCGGCGGGATGCCCGGCGTCGACAGTCCCTACGGCTTTGCCATTCTCTGCGGTGTGATGATTCTGGTCGGGCTGGCCGGTTACCTGATCTTGCGTCTGATCCGCTGGTTTTAGCCGGGTGGCGCTGGAAACCCGGGCCAAGGCTGGTTATCAGGGACCCACAGACAGACCGGGATATTCATGACCGACACCATCATCTCCCGCTGCGAGGCGAACGGACTTCGCATGACCGACCAGCGCCGGACCATCGCCGCCGTGCTCGAGGCCGCGGATGATCACCCGGATGTTGAGGAACTCTATAACCGCGCCTCCGCCGCCGATCCGCGAATTTCGCTGGCGACGGTTTACCGGACGGTCAAACTCTTCGAAGAGTCAGGCATCCTGGAAAAGCACGAATTCGGCGACGGGCGCGCGCGCTACGAATCCGCCGACCGCGACCATCACGACCACCTGATCGACATGCATTCCGGTGAAGTGATCGAATTCGTCGATCCGGAAATCGAAGAACTGCAGGAACGGATCGCGGCCAAACTCGGCTATAAACTGATGGGGCACCGGTTGGAACTTTACGGCGTGCCGCGAAAACCTGAAACCAGCGACTGATGGAAAACCTGCGCGGTGCGCTTTTCATGGTCATCGCCATGGGCTGCTTCGCGGTCGAGGATGCCCTGATCAAATCGCTGTCCGGCACGGTCCCCGTCGGACAGGTCCTCTCGATCACCTGCGCTGGCGGCCTGCTCGCCTTCATCCTCTGGTTCATCATCCGCAACATCCCGCTCTGGCAGCCCGAATACCTGCACCCCAAGGTCCTGATGCGCAGCGGCGCCGATGTCATCGGCTCTTGCCTCTTTGCCACTGCCCTCACGCTCGTGCCGCTCACCACCGCCTCAGCGGTCATTCAGGCAACCCCGCTGGTCGTGGCCACCGGGGCCGCGCTCTTTCTCGGGCAAGAGGTCGGGTGGCGGCGCTGGCTCGCCATCGGGATCGGCTTTGCCGGGGTGCTGATCATCGTGCGGCCGGGGCTTGAGGGGTTCAACAGCGCGGTCCTGCTGGCCGTCGCTGGCATGCTGGCGCTCGCCTCCCGCGATCTGCTGACGCGGTCACTCCGGGTCAGCCTTTCAGGCCCGCAACTGGCCGCACACACGTTCCTTCTGATCATCCCCGCGGGCTACGTCCTGTCCACTCTGCTCGGGCAACCCTTCGTCATCCCCAATGGCCGCGAATCCTGGCTGCTCCTCGGCTGCATCGCCTTCGCCATCGCCGCCTATCTCGCCCTCGTCACCGCCACACGGCACGGCAACGCCGGCATCATCTCCTCCTTCCGCTATTCGCGCATGGTCTTCGCGCTGATCCTCGGTTTCGCCGTCTTCGGTGAAATCCCCGACGCCCCCACATGGATCGGCACCGCCATCATCATCGCAACCGGTCTCTTCACCCTCTGGCGCGAGGCGCGACTGCACCGTACTTCCCTTGCGTCACAACCCGCGCTATAGAGCGCGCGATACCGCTAACACCCTGCCCCTAGGAGCCTGACATGAGCACCATCATCGACATTCACGCCCGCGAAATCCTCGACAGCCGGGGCAACCCCACGGTGGAAGTCGATGTCATCCTCGAAGACGGCACCATGGGCCGGGCCGCTGTGCCTTCAGGGGCCTCCACCGGCGCACATGAAGCGGTCGAAAAACGCGACGGCGACAAATCCCGCTACATGGGCAAAGGCGTGCTCGAAGCAGTCGCCGCCGTGAACGGCGAAATCGCCGAGGCGATCCTGGGTTTCGACGCCACCGAACAGGTCGGCATCGACATGGCAATGATCGAACTCGACGGCACCCCGAACAAGGGGCGGCTTGGCGCCAACGCCATCCTCGGCGTCTCCATGGCCGTGGCCAAGGCCGCCGCCGATTTCACCGCACAGCCGCTTTTCCGCTATATCGGCGGCACCTCGGCCCGCACCCTGCCCGTCCCGATGATGAACATCATCAATGGCGGCGAACATGCTGATAACCCGATCGATATTCAGGAATTCATGATCATGCCCGTCAGCGCGGACAACATCCGCGAGGCCGTGCGCATGGGCTCCGAAGTTTTCCACACGCTGAAAAAGGAACTGTCCGCCGCAGGCCACAACACCGGCATCGGTGACGAAGGCGGGTTCGCCCCCAACCTCGGCTCCACTCGCGAAGCACTCGATTTCATCATGAAATCCATCGAAAAGGCTGGCTACAAACCGGGCGAAGACATCTACCTCGCCCTCGATTGCGCCGCGACCGAATACTACACGAACGGCAAATACGAGATGGCAGGCGAAGGCATCACGCTGACGTCGCAGGAAAACGCCGAATACCTCGCCAAACTGGCCAGCGACTACCCGATCATCAGCATCGAAGACGGGATGTCCGAGGACGACTGGGACGGCTGGAAAACCCTGACCGACATGATCGGCGACAAAGTGCAACTGGTCGGCGACGATCTTTTTGTCACCAACCCTGCTCGTCTGGCTGACGGCATCGCCAAAGGTTCCGCCAATTCCATGCTGGTCAAGGTCAACCAGATCGGCACGCTGACAGAAACCTTGCAGGCGGTTGACATGGCCCACCGGGCGCGGTTCACCAACGTGATGTCGCACCGCTCAGGCGAAACCGAGGATGCCACCATAGCCGACCTCGCCGTCGCCACCAATTGCGGGCAGATCAAAACCGGCTCACTCTCGCGCTCCGACCGGCTGGCGAAATACAACCAGCTGATCCGGATCGAGGAACTGCTGGGCGAAACCGCCATCTATGCAGGCCGCAGCATTCTGAAGTGACGGACATCACCATCAGACCGGCGCGCGGCACGGGTGATCTGTACGCCGTGCGCCAACTCTGCTGGGATTACCGGGATGTTCTCGTCCAACGAACCACCGACTTCCCGCTACTGCTCGATTATTATTATGAAATGCCCGTCTATCAAAAATTGATGGACGAGCTGCCCGGTCGGCATGTCGCACCAGATGGAGAGATTTTCGTTGCGGAAACGGACGGTCAAATCGTCGCCTGCGGTATGACCCATCGGATTGATGCACATACCTGCGAAATCAAACGCGTTTTCGTAACCCCCGTCGCGCGCGGCAGAGGCGTGGCACAACTCCTCTGCAAAGCCGCGATGGAAAACGCACGCGCCCTCGGCTACCGGCGGATCGTTCTCGACACGATGCGGTCCCTGCCAGAGGCGATGGCGCTTTACGAAGGCATGGGGTTCAAATCAACCGCGCCCTATTACGATGTCCCGCAAGAACTGGCGGACGATATCGTCTTTTACGAACACTCCCTCTGATCGGTCGGACCGGCATCACTTCATAAAAAAGGGAGGGGCGAACCCTCCCTCTTCACAGATCAAATCGCAATCAGTTCCAGAACGCTTCGTCGACCTCTTCCATCGCTTCCAGCTCTTCTTCGGTCTTGTTGGTCACATAACCATAAGTCTGGTCGTCAACGGCAGTCAGGCGGATGTTCTCAACCGGGATCATCACATGCTTGTCACCGATATCAAGGAAACCGCCAACCTCGGCGATGATACCGATCATCTGGCCGTCCTTGTTCAGCACGATGTCCTCGATCTCGCCAATTGTATTCCAGTCCGCGTCGACTGAATCGTAAACCTCGTTACCGTCCCACATGCTATCATTCAGCTCGACATCCATGCGGTAGATATTGCCACCCGTGATATCGCGTGTGCGGATCAGATCCTCATCGGCCATTGCGCTCGTATCGGCCAGCGCAGCGGTGCCCACAGTGGCAAGGATTGCGGTGATGGCAGTCAGTTTGAAGGACTTCATTTTCAGTCTCCCCTTTCTAGGTTGCTTTGTACCCGTTCAACCCGCCGCCTGCCGAACGGTTCCATCTAACGAAGAATTTTGTGCATACATTTGTGCGCAGGCAAGCGCGTCCGCAAAGGGTGGGCTTTCATGCCAATCAACAGTTAACATAGGTCGACAACCCCGCGCGTTGGGGTCCGACGTTTTGCCGACGCAAATCCGACGCGATGCCGACAGGAAAAATAAGCCCAATGACTGCAGATGAGATCATCGCAAAACTCAACCTCAAACCGCATCCTGAAAGGGGATACTACAGACAAACCTGGGTCGCCGAAAACGACGGTCGACCGATAGGAACCTGTATCTATTTTCTGTTGAAAGCTGGCGAAAATAGCCATTGGCACAAGGTCGACGCGGTCGAGATCTGGCACTATTACGCCGGTGCGCCGCTGATCCTATCCACCGCCGAAACGCTGGCGGGACCAGCACAGGACCAGACACTTGGCGCCGATCTGGTTGCCGGTGAGCGCCCGCAAGCCATTGTTCCGAAAGGTAATTGGCAGGCCGCGCGCACAACCGGCGACTGGACACTGGTCGGCTGCACCGTCTCGCCCGGTTTTCAGTTCGCGGGATTTACCCTTGCTGAACCGGGCTTTGATATTCCCCGCTAACGGTCGCCGAACATATCGCCCAGACCGCCCAGCACGGAGCCTTCGCCCTTACTGCCGCCCGGCCCTGCGGCACGCATGATGCGGTCAGCCAGGCGCGAGAATGGCAAGCTCTGCAAATACACCGTCCCCGGCCCGCGCAACGTGGCCAAAAACAACCCTTCGCCGCCAAACACCATGGATTTCAACCCACCCGCCCGTTCAATGTCATAATCAACACCGCTCGTGAACGCACCAATACAACCGGTATCGACACGCATCACCTCACCAGGTCGCAGCTCGCGTTTGATCACCGTGCCGCCCATATGAATAAAGGCCATGCCATCGCCACGCAGGCGCTGCAAGATGAACCCTTCACCCCCGAAAAAGCCCACACCAAGACGTTTCTGAAACGCGATATCGGTCGATGTCCCCAACGCCGCGCAAAGAAACGCATCCTTCTGACAAATCAGCTCTTCACCCACGAGGGCCATGTTGATCGGAATGATCTTGCCCGGATATGGCGCGGCAAAGGCCACACGTTTCTTGCCCTGCCCGTTATTGGTGAAATGGGTCATGAAGATAGATTCGCCCGTCAGCACACGCTTGCCCACATTCAACAGCGAATTCATGATGCCGCCCGACGGCGATGACCCATCACCCATCTTCGCCTCAAAACCGATACCGTCTTCCATGTAATTCATGGCACCGGCCTCAGCGATCACGGTTTCCTTCGGATCAAGCTCAACCTCGACAATCTGCATGTCGTCGCCAAATATCTCATAATCAACCTCATGGCATCGCATCGTTGAAACTCTCCATTCTTTCAAAGCATTATAAGTAACAGTTAAGAACCGGGCGGCCTGACCACAACGTCCGGAAAACCCTACCCGGTCCGTTCATCCGCCTCGGGCATTTTTCCGGTTTCAAGGATTTCCATCATCTCATCGTGTAGCGCTGCCTCGCGCGGTCCGATGATCTCCTGCACACGGGCAACATATTCCTTGTTCTCCATGACAGGGATCGCCGGGTCATAGGCATCGGCCAGCGATATCATCGACGCCCGGTCGGCGCGGTTGAACGCCTCGACCATCATCTCTGCACGATCCGGGGCGATCCCCATCGCCTCAAATACCGACCGCCCCATGCGTAAGGAGCTGTCGTAAGTATCACGGATAATATCACGACAACCTGCGGCCCAAAGCTCGTAAACATGATGCCGGTCCACTGCGCGCGCCACGATATGCACGTCGGGTGCTGCCTGTTTGGCATAGCGCACCAATTCGGTGATCTTGTCCCTGTCATCAATCGCAATCACAAATATCTTTGCCTTCTGCAGCCCGGCAGCATGCAACAGATCAGGGCGCGTCGCGTCGCCATAATAAATCTGCGCACCAAAAATTCGCATATTTTCCAGATGCTTGGCGTTGTAGTCGATTACCGTCAGGCTGTATCCCGCCGCGCTCAGAATACGGCGCACGATACCACCCACCCGACCGCCGCCAGCGATAATCACCTCACCCTGCTCTTCAATCGTGTCAGCCTCGCGAACCTCCTGCCCGACATAGCGCGGCGCAATCAGCCGGTCGTAAAGGATAAACAGCACCGGGGTCAGCAGCATCGACAGCGCCACCACCAGTAGCAGCAGATCCGCCATATCAGACGGGATCGCCCCGTTCGCCACCGTAAAGGACAGCAACACAAAGCCGAACTCACCAGCTTGTGCCAACCCCAAAGCCATCAGCCAACGGTCGCCCCCGCGAATGCCAAATATCATGCCCAGAACCAGCAGAACCGCCGTTTTGACCGCAATCAGTGCCAGCGTCAGACCAATGATCAGCGCCAGATTTTCACCCAGCAGAACGAAATTGATACTCGCACCAACAGTCATAAAGAAAAGACCCAGCAACAGCCCCTTGAACGGATCAATGTCCGATTCAAGCTCGTGCCGATATTCGCTATTGGCGAGGACCACCCCTGCCAAAAATGTGCCCAACGCAGGCGAAAGCCCCACCAGTGACATCAAAAGAGCGATCCCAACCACCATCATCAGCGCAGTGGCTGTAAACAATTCACGCAAACCAGCCGCCGCGATGAAACGAAAAACGGGCCGCGTCAGATAGCTGCCCGCCCCAACAACGGCGCCAATCGCCGCGAGATTGACCAAAGCGGTCTGCCAGCCATTCAACCCGGCAACCAGGCTCATGCTTTCTTCATGTCCACCTTCCGCACCATGCGCAGTCACCACCGCCAGTTCTGGCAAGGCCAGTAGCGGCACCAGCGCTAGCATCGGGATCACGGCAATGTCCTGAGCAAGCAAAACGGCAAAGCTTGACTGGCCACCATCACTTTTCATCAATCCTTTTTCGTTCAATGTTTGCAATACGATAGCGGTCGAACTCAGCGACAGCACCAGACCAATCGCCAGCGCGATGGTCCAGCTAGCCCCCAGCAGCATGGCCACACCCATCACCGCCAATGCGGTCAATCCAACCTGCCCACCGCCAAGCCCCAGCAGCCGCCCCCGCATCGACCAAAGCAGTTTCGGCTCCAACTCCAGCCCCACCAGAAACAGCATCATGACAACGCCAAACTCAGCAAAGTGCTGGATCGCGATCACATCCACATGCAGCCACCCCAGCACCGGACTGATCAGAATACCCGCAATCAGATAGCCAAGCACCGACCCCAGCCCAAACCGCGTCGCTATTGGCACTGAAAAGACGCCTGCAATCAGAAAGATGAATGCCAGCAACAGGAAATCAGTCATATGTCAGCCCCTCGGGTTTTGGCAGATGATGCGCGGGACCAGCGGGAAATGCAAAGCCCGCCAGCAGACAAAAAAAGGGCCCCCGAAGGGACCCTATAGTTTCGTCGATCAGGCTCACTCTTTATATACCGCTCGGTTTGTTGCCTGCGGCCCGATCCACGCCGAGGGCGAGCGCACCCGCCCCGGGATTTCGTTGGTGTGAAGAAATTTCGTAAGGAAATTTCTTCACCTCCCGAGATTTTTCGTCACGAAAAATCTCAGCTACACCCAGAGGTGCCCCCACATGTATTGCACTTCATGCAAGTCCCGTTCCTAACCAGCGTATAGTTTCCGCACTCCCCGCAAGGGTCACCCTCGTAGCCCTGCATCTTGGCCTTGTCCCGTGCACTCAGACTGGTGGTTGATGTCGCTGTAACAACTGTTGTCGATGTTTCAACTTCTGGCACGAGTGTCTGCAAAGCCGCCGACGGATCAGACCCGGTGGCCAAGGCTGTCGCCCCCATGCCGCCCTGCAGCACCACCAGATCCTGTGGCATCCGCTTGCGCAGATATCCGGTCGAGGAAATCTGCTTGAGCACTTCGAGCGAGCGCGTCGCCGCATTCTCGGTCGGGGCCTGAATGTTCGACACGCCTTCTTGTTCCCCACGCCCGATATCATCGAATGTGGCTCCTTCCGGCTTCACATGCGCCAGATCGGTACGGTCGAGATAGGACACAGCCAGTTCGCGGAAGATGTAATCCAGGATCGAGGTCGCGTTCTTGATACTGTCATTCCCCTGCACCATGCCTGCCGGTTCGAACTTGGTGAATGTGAACGCATCCACGAATTCCTCAAGCGGGACGCCATATTGCAGGCCCACCGACACCGCGATAGCAAAGTTGTTCATCATTGCCCGGAAGCCAGCGCCTTCCTTGTGCATATCGATGAAAATCTCGCCCAGCGATCCGTCTTCGTATTCGCCGGTGCGCAGATAGACCTTGTGCCCACCAACAATGGCCTTCTGGGTATAGCCCTTGCGCCGCTGCGGCATCTTTTCACGCTCGCGGTTGCGAACTTCCTGCACGATGATCTTTTCAACGATCTTCTCGGCCAGCACTGCGGCCTTTTCGTGATGGTTGCCGCTTTCCAGCACCTCCATCGCGTCGTCGTCATCCTCTACCAGCGCGGATGCCAGCGGCTGCGACAGTTTCGATCCGTCACGATACAGCGCGTTGGCCTTCACCCCCAGCGACCAGGACAATTCATAGGCTTTCTGACAATCCTCGATCGTCGCATCATTGGGCATGTTGATCGTCTTGGAAATCGCGCCCGAGATAAACGACTGGGCCGCTGCCATCATATAGATATGGCTGTCAACACTCAGATAACGCTTGCCTTTTTTGCCGCACGGGTTGGCGCAGTCGAACACATTGTAATGCTCTTCCTTCAGGAATGGCGCACCTTCCAGCGTCATCGTCCCGCAAACATGGTCATTCGCGGCGTCGATATCCTGCTTGGAATAGCCAAGGTGACGAAGCAGATCAAATGTGGGATCATTCAGCTTTTCAGCGGGAATGCCGAGGGTCTTGGTGCAGAATTCCTCACCCAGCGTCCATTGGTTAAAGACGAACCGGATATCAAAGGCAGATGCCAGCGCCGCCTCAACCTTATCCAACTCCGCCTGACCAAAACCATGCCCGATCAGCGACGTTTGGTTGATCGCGGGCGCCTGCCCGATAGAACCATGCCCAACGGCATAAGCGATGATTTCTTCGATCTGCGCCGAGCCATAGCCCAGCTTTTCAAGGGCCGCGGGCACGGACTGGTTGATGATTTTGAAGTAACCACCACCGGCCAGCTTCTTGAACTTTACCAAAGCGAAGTCAGGCTCGATCCCGGTTGTATCGCAATCCATGACCAGACCAATGGTCCCGGTCGGCGCGATGACTGACACCTGCGCGTTGCGATAACCGTGCTGCTTGCCAAGCGCCAGCGCCTCATCCCACGCGGACACGGCCAGTTCAACCAACCGCCGATCAGGGCAGTTGGCGTGGTCCAGCGGAATCGGCTTCACGTCCAGCTTGTCATAGCCGGTTGTCTTCCCAAGTGCGGCCTGCCGGTGGTTCTTGATCACCCGCAACATATGCTTGCTATTTTTCTTGTAGCCCGGAAAGGCACCCAACTCGCCCGCCATCTCGGCCGACGTCGCATAAGACACACCCGACATGATCGCAGTCAGCGCGGCACCCATCGCACGGCCTTCATCACTGTCATAGCCAAGGCCCATATTCATCAGCAGACCACCGATATTGGCATAACCCAGACCCAGCGTGCGGAAGTCATAAGAGCGCTGCGCGATTTCTTTCGATGGGAACTGCGCCATCATCACGCTGATTTCCAGCGTCACCGTCCACAGACGGGTCGCATGCATATAGTCTTCGACCTGGAATTCGCCGTCTTTATAGAACGTCAGCAGGTTCATTGACGCCAAGTTACAGGCCGTGTCATCCAGGAACATGTATTCAGAACACGGGTTTGAGCCGCGGATCGCGCCATCTTCGGGGCATGTGTGCCAGGCGTTGACCGTATCATGGTACTGAATGCCCGGATCGGCACAGGCCCAAGCGGCATGACCCACCTGTTCCCACAGATCGCGCGCCTTGATGATCTTGGCGACCTCACCGTTCTTGCGGTTGATCAGCTTCCAGTTCTCGTCGTTCTCGACGGCCTTCAGGAAGGCATCGGTGACACGGATCGAGTTGTTGGAGTTCTGGCCAGACACGCTCGAATAGGCTTCCGAATCCCAGTCGGTGTCATAGGTGGGGAATTCGATGCTGGTATGGCCCTGCTTGGCATAGTCCAGCACGCGCTTGATATAAGTTTCTGGGATCGCTGACTTTTTCGCATCCTTGACGGCAGCGGCCAGCGTGTCGTTCTTCTTGGTGTCGTAGGCATCATCGGCCGCGCCGTCCCATGCTTTGATCGCCGCAAAGATCGCATTTAGATAACGCTCGTGCATCTTGGAACCGGCGACGATGCTCGCCACCTTCTGTTCTTCGATGACCTTCCAGTTGATGAATTCCTCAATATCGGGGTGGTCGGCATCCACGATCACCATCTTGGCCGCACGGCGTGTTGTGCCACCCGATTTGATCGCGCCAGCCGCACGGTCACCGATTTTCAGGAAGCCCATCAGGCCGGATGACTTGCCGCCACCGGACAGCGGCTCACCTTCGCCGCGCAGGCTTGAGAAGTTCGTGCCCGTACCAGACCCGTATTTAAACAGACGCGCCTCGCGCACCCACAGGTCCATGATGCCACCATCATTGACCAGATCATCGTCAACCGACTGAATGAAACAGGCATGCGGCTGCGGATGCTCATAAGATGATGCTGACTTGGTCAGCTCACCGGTCTTGTAATCCACGTAATAGTGGCCCTGCGCGGGCCCATCGATACCGTAAGCCCAATGCAGGCCGGTGTTGAACCATTGCGGGCTGTTGGGTGCCGCGCGCTGGGTCGCCAGCATGTAGCGCATTTCGTCGAAATAGGCGCGGGCGTCGTCCTCGGACGAGAAATAGCCACCCTTCCAGCCCCAATAGGTCCACGCGCCTGCAAGGCGATCAAACACCTGTTTCGCTGACGTTTCGCCGCCGAATGTTGCACCCTTGGCAGGTTCGGACCGCCACAAGAACTCCGGCACGCCCTTTTCCTTCACCTTTTTCAGTGCTGAAGGCACGCCCGCCTTGCGGAAATACTTCTGGGCAATGACATCGGACGCCACCTGACTCCACCCGGCGGGGATCTCGCAATCGTCCAGCTTGAACACAATCGTCCCGTCGGGGTTTCGGATTTCTGACGTGGTGGATTTGAACTCCAGCGCGGCATAGGCATCCTGCCCGGCGGTGGTAAAATTGCGTTCGATCTTCATTGCTTCTGCCCCTTGCTATCTTGCCGTCGTTGCGGCCAAATCCTGAATCACACCGCTTTGTGCAGCGCAAAAAATAATGCGTATCGATAACCCCAGGCCGACCACAACCGGTCCGGTCAATGACCAGACAACTATCGTGACGTCGCTATTGGCTTTACGCCCGCCTGCTGAAACCGTCCCCGTGCCGCTACCACATATTGTGTCGTGATTGTCGGCCTGCACAACCTGACGCATCTACCCATAGTGGGTCAACGAATTTTTAACACAAAATCTCGATTAAATCTGTTGACGTGGCCAATCGGAAAACCGCGGACAACGGCCACGTGATTCACCCACTGACTTGTCCACAGATCACGGGTCTTCACGAAATCGAGAAACCCTTTAGGTTCGGCCCACTTACGCCAAATGGCTCAATCAATACCTGAGCGGAAATCGATCAGCTTCCGGGCGATTAACACAGATTAACGTAAAGTTAACACACACTTAAGCTGGGCGATCCGACCGACCAAATCACCCGCGATGCGCGAAATTGGCCACCGAATCGGTGGTTATACTGCTTGTCATATCCTGAAGATGAAGTGGTCGGGGCGGAGAGATTCGAACTCCCGACCCTCTGTTCCCAAAACAGATGCGCTACCAGGCTGCGCTACGCCCCGGACCGAGAGTGTCTTTAGCCCCACCGGGATGATTTGAAAAGCCCTAACTGTGAGTCTTTTCGATGCAGGGCAAAATTGCCTCCGCCCCAAAACTGGGATGCTGCATCACATCGCCAACATCCATGCCCAACCGGTTCACCAGGCCGCCATTGATTTCCAGCACCATCTGCACGCCATCACCGCCGGGGATCGGGGTCAGATCACCGGGCACAGCATTTTCGTGTATGGCCAGAATTTCCCCAACAGGGCTAGCAAACAACATATCAAGGGGAATCAATGTGTTTTTCATCCAAAAGCTGACAGCCTGCGGTTCTTCGTAGATAAACAGCATGCCGGATAACGTCGGCATCTCTTCAACGAACATCAGACCGCGGGACCGTTCCTGCGGATCATCGGCAACTTCAACGGTAAATGTCGCCTGACCCCAGTCACCGGAAACAGTGACCTTATCGTCGGCGCAAACGGCCCAGACGGGCTGCGCAACGCACAGGCAAAACGCAACCAGCGCGCCTACCTTCACTTGACCGCTGCCTCCCAACCGACAACTTCGATGGCCATACGCCCACGCTCGCCATCGACCAGACGCAAACCGACAGCCTCACCGGATTGCAGGTCGGACAGGCCGGAGCGGCGCAGCACCTCAACATGAATGAAAACATCTTCGTCATTGCCGAAAATGTTAGCGAATCCAAAACCCTTGGCCTTGTCGAACCACTTGACGCGGGCGGGCTCAATCGGCCGTTGGGCGATATCCTCCGCCGTGAACTCCACCATGTCGCGCAACGGGACAGAGGTTTCACTTTGGGGCGGCGTGATCGACAATACCTGCGTGGCCTGCAGCCCGCGTTGCGTATCCTGCACGATGATCTCGATCGCCGAGCCGTCAACAACAGATCCCTGACCAAAGTTTCGCAGCACATTCGCATGCAGCAGAATGTCAGGTCCTCCAAGGTCGGCCACGACAAAGCCGAATCCTTTTGAGGGATCGAACCACTTCACCTGTCCAGTCACCTGCCGTTGGCCGCTGGCCTCTTGCGTATTCATCAAGTCTTCCCCTACGTCACCTTCCACATATTCGGGATGTGACCGTCTTTGTCTTTCATATACGATCTCGACCAGAAAAAAACCCGGACTTCAAGGCCTTGCATTTCACGAAGCGTGAAATTCAGGGGTTTAGTCGGGCAATTTCCCAGTTCTGATCAATCGTTGCGCGTGACCACCGAAACCGATCATGCAATCTGAACTGACCGTCGGACCAAAACTCGATCTCCAACGGCCGGATACGAAAACCACCCCAAAAGGGTGGCCGTTCCGGATCCGGTCCCTTTTGCAGCGTTACCTTTGCCACCTCCGCCATCAAGGCGGAACGCGACGTCAATGGGCGGGATTGCCGCGATGCCCATGCGCCCAGCCTACTCTTGAGTGAACGTGAGGCATAGTAGGAATCGGCCAAAGCCCCGTCTTCCTTGCTGACTTCGCCACGAACCCTGATCTGACGACGCATCGACTTCCAATGAAGGACAAATGCAGCCTTGCCGCAACCGGCAATTTCGATGCCCTTCTGACTTTCGTAGTTGGTATAAAACACAAACGCCTCGGGCTCGATCTCTTTCAGCAACACAATGCGCACATTGGGCATGCCTGTATTGTCTACGGTCGATAAGGCCATCGCGTTGGGGTCGTTTAACTCAGCCTTCTCCGCCTCCGCCAACCAGGCGCGCGCGATCAGAAACGGATCACTACCAGAAAATATGCCCTCGCGGTCGGACATAACCGATCCTCAAATAGGCCCCGCGTTAACGATTAGGATTAATCGCGCCGAGAGGCAACCACTTTGGTTCCATCGGGCAATAGCTTGCTGACCGGTTTGCAATCGCCTAAACCGATTTGAAGCAACGCCAAAAGAAACAAAGGACTGGTGGGATGAGCGCGAAATTGATGCAGGGCAAACGGGGCCTGATCATGGGGCTGGCCAACGACAAATCCATCGCATGGGGAATCGCCAAAGCCTGCGCAGACGCAGGTGCCGAACTTGCCTTTTCCTATCAGGGCGAGGCCTTGAAAAAGCGTGTTGAACCACTCGCCGCCTCTGTCGGCTCCGATATTGTGCTGCCCTGCGATGTGGGCGACGAAGCATCGATCGACGCACTTTTCGCATCGCTTGAACAGCGTTGGGGCAAGATGGATTTCATCGTCCACGCCATTGGTTTTTCAGATAAAAATGAACTCCGCGGCAGGTATGTCGACACCAGCCGAAACAATTTCCTGATGTCGATGGATATCTCGGTTTACTCCTTCACCGCCGTCGTGCAGCGCGCGGAAAAGATGATGACTGATGGCGGTTCCTGCCTGACGCTGACCTATTACGGCGCAGAGAAAGTGATGCCGCATTATAATGTCATGGGCGTCGCCAAGGCCGCACTTGAAGCATCTGTGCGCTACCTGGCCGAGGATCTGGGCAAGGACAATATCCGGGTCAACGCAATCAGCGCGGGCACAATCAAAACACTTGCAGCCTCCGGCATAGGCGACTTCCGACTGATCATGAAATGGAACGAATATAACTCGCCCCTGCGGCGCACCGTCACGCAGGAGGAAGTGGGCAAGTCGGCGCTTTATCTGCTCTCGGACCTTGGCAGCGCCGTCACGGGTGAGGTGTTGCATGTCGACGCCGGTTACCATGTCGTGGGCATGAAGGCCGTGGATGCACCTGACATTACGAAGGAATAATCACTTTGACGCTGACCGCACTTCTGACTTTGATGGGGCTTCAGGCGCTGATCGCGATCAGCCCGGGGCCCGCAGCCGTCGTCACAATCAAAACATCGGCGGCGCGAGGTGCACAAGCGGGACTTCTCTTAAGCTTCGGTCTCGCGTCTTCGATCGTGCTATGGGCCGCCGCCGCACTTGCAGGTCTCTCCATTATCTTTGAGGTCGCACCTTACCTGCAGACAACTTTGCGCATTATCGGTGGACTGTTCCTTATCTGGATCGGGATTTCGATGATCCGCCATGCCAGCGCGCCGATGGCCGATGCCAATGAAGCTGACGTCATCGGGGGTCGACGACTCTTCCGGCTTGGCCTCATCACCAACCTCGCCAACCCCAAGGCGCTGGCCTATTTTGCCGCCGTGTTCGTTGGTATCATGCCGCACGATCCAACACCCGCCGCCGCAGCCGCAGTCCTCGCTGTCATCTTCATGATCGAGTTCGGGTGGTACGCCCTGCTCAGCCTGCTTTTTTCCCGCCCATCGCCACGCAGGGCCTATCAGCGGGGCAAGACCCATCTTGATCGTATCTTCGGCGGTCTGATCGCGGCACTTGGTGCCCGGATCGCCTATAACTAGGAACAGAGTGATGACCGACACCCGACTGCCCCATGAAAAAGGTTTCCATATCAGTTGGGACCAGATCCACCGCGACAGCCGGGCATTGGCTTGGCGACTTGACGGGCAAGGCCCTGATAACGGAGCCTGGAAAGCCGTGGTTGCCATTACCCGCGGCGGCATGGCCCCCGCCATGATCGCCGCACGCGAACTGGATATCCGCACCGTCGATACAATCAGCGTAAAAAGCTACGATCACCAGGACCAGTCCGAGGCCAAGGTGCTGAAAGCCCCCGATGCTGAACTGATGGGCGATGGCACCGGCGTGCTGATCATCGACGATCTGGTCGACAGCGGCAAAACGCTCGAACTGGTGCGGCAACTCTACCCCAACGCCCATTTCGCGACGGTTTACGCCAAACCCAAGGGACGCCCGCAGGTCGATACTTTCATCACCGAGGTCAGCCAGGATACCTGGATTTTCTTTCCGTGGGACATGGCACTGCAATATGTCGAGCCATATCGCGGCAAGGATTAAGCACGTCACGCCCAAGGGGATCGCCATGCCGCTACCGCGCACCGCCACGACATCTGCGCCACCCGTGATGGAAGCGCGGCGCTGGCTTGAAGGCGTTAGCCACCCATCTGGCAGGCCGTTGCTCAATGTCAGCCAGGCCGCGCCGGTCGATCCGCCACCCGCCCCATTGCGCGAAGCGATGGCGCAAATCGTGCTGAACGATCCTGATGCCCATCTCTACGGCCCTGTACTTGGCTTGCCAGAGCTTCGGGATGAGGTGGCAAAGCAATGGACCGCAAGCTACGGTGGATCGATCAGCGCCGATCAGGTCGCCATCACCTCCGGCTGCAATCAGGCCTTTGCGGCGGCCATCGCCACTCTTTGCGCCGAAGGGGATGAGGTGATCATCCCCGTCCCCTATTACTTCAATCATCGCATGTGGCTGGACATGTCCGGGGTCAAAACCGTGCCGCTGCCTTTTGGCGATGGCATGATACCTCTGGCCGCGGCGGCCGCGCCGTTGATCACCAGCAAGACACGCGCCATCGCGCTGGTCAGCCCCAATAACCCTTGTGGTGTGGAATACCCGGCGGAGACCTTGCGCGCCTTCCTCGACCTCGCCCGCACCCACGGCATCGCCTTGATCGTCGACGAAACCTATCGCGATTTCGACAGCCGTACCCGCGCTCCTCATGATCTGTTTGCCGATCCCGACTGGCACGAGACTCTGATACACCTTTATTCCTTTTCAAAGGCTTACAGGCTGACCGGACATCGGGTGGGCGCCATCGTCACCTCACAAGCCAGACTGGCCGAGGTCGAAAAATTCCTGGACACAATCACCATCTGTCCAAACCAGTTGGGGCAGCGGGCAGCACTTTGGGGGATGCAAAACCTTGGCGACTGGCTTGCTGGTGAACGGCTGGAAATCCTCGACCGGCGGGCGGCCATTGCGGACCACTTTCCGGGACTTGCCGCCCAAGGCTGGGACCTGCTCGGGTGTGGTGCATATTTTGCCTATGTCCGCCATCCTTTCACCGTCTCATCAGCGGAACTCGCGCCCCGTTTGGTGCGTGACGCCGGTGTTCTGTTGCTGCCCGGCACGATGTTCATGCCGGACGAATTGCAAGGCGGCGAAACCCAGTTCCGGATCGCCTTTGCCAACATTGATCGGGCCGGGGTCAAGACGCTTTTCGAAAGGCTGGCAAAGGTCACCTACTGACCCTTGCACGCCTGCCCCCTGCCCCTTATTCATGCGCCACCCGATAGCGGGCATATGAATAACAGGCGGGTGCAACGCATGGCGGAAAAAAAGAAAAATCGGTACGGGGTCTGGATTGTCGTGATCCTGATTCTGCTGGGTCTGGCAGGCTTCGGCACCGGTGGGCTGTCCGGCAGTATCCGCAACATCGGCACCGTCGGTGAAAAGGATGTCAGCGTGGCGGATTACCAGCGTACGCTCAACACCCAGATCCGCGCCTTGTCGGCCCAGTTCGGTGCACCGATTTCCTTTCAACAGGCGCAGGCCTTCGGTATTGACCGGGCGGCGTTGCAGCAGATCATTCTGACCCGGACACTCGATAACGAGGCAGCACAGTTGGGCATTTCCGCTGGCGATGAAAATGTCTTTGCCCGTTTGCGCCAGATCCCGCAGTTTCAAGGGGCCGGCGGCAGCTTCAATCGCGAAAGCTATCGTTTTGTGCTCGAACAGGAGGGGCAAAGCGAGGTTGAGTTCGAAAACACGCTACGTGAAGAAATGGCGCGCACCCTGTTGCAAGGTGCCGTTGTTGGCGGCGTACCAGCGGCAGAGGCTTATGCAGAGGCACTTGTGCAATATATCGGCGAACAACGCAGCGTGACATGGGCCACCGTCGATGCCGAGGCGCTGACATCGCCTGTCCCCGGCGCGACCGAGTCTGATCAACAGGCCTACTACGATGCCAACCCAGAGGCATTTACTTTGCCAGAGGCCCGCAACATCACATATGTCTGGCTGACCCCCAACATGATCCAAGATCAGATGACAGTCAGCGACGTAGAGATTGAACAACTCTACAATGACCGCATCGCCGAATTCGTCCAACCAGAGCGTCGGCTGGTTGAGCGTCTGGTCTATTTCGATGCTGCACAGGCGGAAGCAGCGCGTGAAAAGCTGGAAGCCGGTGAAGTCACCTTTGAGGATCTCGTCGAAGAACGGGGGCTGGGCCTGTCTGACATCGACCTTGGCGATGTCGATCAGGCCTCGCTTGGCGATGCAGGGGATGCCGTTTTTGCCGCAAACCCCGGAGATGTCGTCGGCCCCTTCAACTCAGGGCTTGGGCCTGCACTCTTCCGGATGAACGCGATCCTGTCGTCACAGGAAACCACCTTGGAAGAGGCAACGCCCGCCTTGCGTGAAGAACTTGCCGCAGATGCAGCACGCGAAGTGATCAATGACAGCACCGACCAGATTATCGACCTGCTGGCGGGCGGCGCCACGATGGAGGATCTGGCCGAACGCACGGACATGGAACTGGGCACGATCAGCTGGACCGCCGACATGGCCGAAGGGATCGCCGCTTATGAAGGTTTCCGGCAAGCGGCAGCGACCGTGGAAGAGGGAACCTTTGCCGAACTCAATGATCTGGCCGACCGGGGTGTCTTCGCACTGCGGCTCGACAGCATCACGCCACCCACGCTACAACCGCTCGACGATGTTCGCGAGGCGGTGAAAGACGCATGGCAGGTCCAGGCCCGGCAAGACGCCGTGATGGCCAAGACCGCAGAGATCGCTGACGGCATTGAACTTCTGACCGGTTTTGAAACCGTGGGGCTGGAGCCTGTGATTGAACCAAACCTGACCCGGCGCAGCTTTGTCGAAGGCACGCCACCGGATTTCAACGACCAGATCTTTGAGATGTCGGTAGGCGAGGTCCGTGTGCTCGACGCCGAAAACCGGGCAATCATCGTGCGGCTTGATGATATCGCCCCGCCCGACCCGACCTCCGAAACAACGATCGCGCAACGCGAACAGCTTGCGCAAAACGCGGCCGCCGGTATCGCGCAAGACATATTCGATGCCTATGCCACATCGCTGCAGGAACGGACGGACGTCAACATCAATCAGACCACCGTGAACGCGGTCAACGCCCAGTTTCAATAGGTCAGCCATGGCGCTTCTGCCCGCATATGATGATTTCGCCAGTGGCTATGAGGCGGGCGAAAACCAGATCGTCTACACCCGCATCGCGGCCGATCTGGACACGCCCGTATCGCTGATGCTCAAGCTCTCCGGCGCTGGCAAGAACGCCTTCATGCTGGAAAGCGTCACAGGGGGCGAGGTACGGGGGCGTTACTCCATTATCGGCATGAACCCTGACCTGGTCTGGGAATGCCGTGGCACCACATCACGGGTGAACCGAAACGCGCGCTTTGATGATGCGGGCTGGGCCGATATGGCTGACGATCCGCTTACAGCGCTGCGGGCGCTTCTATCCGAATCGCAAATCGATTTACCCACCGATCTGCCAGCCGCCTCTGCCGGGCTCTTTGGGTATCTTGGCTATGACATGATCCGGCTGGTCGAACACCTTCCCGATGTAAACCCCGACCCGCTGGACCTGCCCGACGCGGTCATGTTGCGCCCATCTGTCGTGGCCGTGCTGGACGGGGTCAAGGGCGACGTGATCCTTGTTGCACCGGCTTATGTAAACAGCGGGCTGTCAGCACGCGCCGCCTACGCACAGGCCGCCGAACGGGTGATGGATGCGCAACGGGCGCTGGAACGGCCCGTACCCGGCAGCAGCCGGGCACTAGCCGAACCGGCACCAGTCGCACCGCCGGTCTCGAACTTCAGCCATAACGGCTATTTGCAAGCCGTTGAAACGGCCAAGGAATACATCCGCGCTGGCGACATCTTTCAAGTGGTGCCATCACAGCGCTGGACCCAGGAATTTCGGGAACCGCCCTTCGCGCTCTATCGCTCGCTGCGGCGTACCAACCCCTCGCCCTTCATGTTCTTTTTCAATTTTGGCGGCTTCCAGGTCATCGGGGCCAGCCCGGAAATCCTCGTCCGCGTCTTCGGGAAAGAGGTCACGATCCGTCCCATCGCGGGCACAAGACCACGCGGGGCCACGCCGGACGAGGACAAGGCCAACGAGGCCGATCTGATGGCCGATGAAAAGGAACTGGCCGAACATCTGATGCTGCTTGATCTGGGGCGGAATGACACCGGCAAGGTCAGCAAGATCGGCACGGTGCGGCCAACCGAACAATTCATCGTCGAACGTTACAGCCATGTGATGCATATCGTCTCGAATGTGGTGGGAGAACTGGCCGATGATCAGGATGCGCTCAGCGCATTTTTCGCAGGCATGCCCGCTGGCACGGTGTCCGGCGCACCCAAGGTTCGCGCGATGGAGATTATTGACGAACTGGAACCCGAAAAGCGCGGCGTCTATGGCGGCGGCTGCGGATATTTCAGCGCCAATGGCGACATGGACATGTGTATCGCCTTGCGCACCGCCGTGCTGAAAGAGGAAAAACTCTATATCCAGGCAGGCGGCGGCGTCGTCTATGACAGCGACCCCGAAGCGGAATATCAGGAAACGGTGCACAAATCCAACGCGATCCGCAAGGCTGCGGCGGACGCGACCATGTTCGAAAACGGCAACGGCTAAAACACGACAGACACCACACCGTAAGATGGGTTTTAACCCATCTTCCCATGGACCATCTCTACTCCGTCGTAATCTGATCTTTCAAAATGGCCGTCACAGGTGCCATCAGAAACTGATCACTATCAATTTCCCCGCCCCACGCAGCCAGCGCACCAAGTGTTGCGTCGCTGACCTTCGCCAACAGTACCGCATCACCCGACTGGCGTGCGCGAAACGCCGCCTGATCCAACGCCCGTCCGATCGCTGACGGGCTTTGCCCATCGCCATCCAGATCACGCAACACTGCGGCGGCAGGCACATTGGCTTGCTCCGCGATCCGCAAGGCATTGCCAAGACCACGTTGAATGGTCACCAGACCACGCCCATCAGCAGCCAGAACCTCGACAACCTGCTCTGTCACTGACCGATTGCCTTGTACACCATCCTCACCATCCGAAAACAAAACAACAGCGTCAGGCACGGCGGCCAATGCAGCCTCAAAGGCAATCTCGACATCAGACGGCGTCGCACCACCTGGCAGTGACGCACTGATCCCGACCTCGATGCCAGCGGCGCGATAGGCCGCCATCCGGCTAACGGCGTCAGCGGCCAAAGGATCCAGAATCACTGTCACCGGAAACCCAAGCGCTGCCACACTGTCCGGAGCTGCAGTAATGGATGGATCATCAACCATCATCAATGACAGCATCGGCAAAGCCTGCGGGTTCTCGAACGCTGTCGCATATCGCAGCAAGGCGGGTGCACCTTCCGGTATCTCCGTCTCCGGGACGATCTCGGCCTCTTGTCCCGCCTGCGCGGTCGGCTCCGCACCGGGACGGTTTACCCTCACCGCGGTTCCGCCGCCGGGCAGACTTGGTTCAGCGGCAGGTTCCTCGACCGCCGCAGTGCCATCCGCTGTCGGCGCGGCGTCCGGCTCAGACTCGGGAACGATTTCTGGCGCGGGCTGCGGGTCAGGATCCACGCGGGCAATGTCCGCTGCCACATCTTCCTCGGTCGACACCGCTTCGGACTGCTCCTCGGCGACCGGTCTGTCCGAGATATCCGGCTCCACAACTTCGGCAATGATCGGGGGCGTGTCATTCGTGGCATCTGGAACCGCCTCCACCACAGGTGGGGCCTCCACCGGTGCGGGGGCAACAACTACCTCTTCGGTCGGCGCCACCAATGTGGGGAGTGTTTCGTCAACAGCTATAGGCGCATCAGGTTCAACAGGGCCGCCATCCACGGTCGGTGCAACGACAGTCTCGGTATCGACATCGATCGATGCGATCTCATCCGGGGCTGCTGCCGGTTGCTGATCAATCTCGGGGACTGCCTCAACAACCAGTTCGGGTTGTCTCTCGGCCGGGCTGGCAGGCGCTACCGGATCGTCCGCAGCAGGTGCAATCGCTGGTGGGGCCGGTTCAGCAGGGGCTGAAACCTCTGGTGCGGCAGCAACAGTCTCAGGAACAGCAGGAGGCTCAGTCTCGGCCAAGGGCAGGTCCACAGCACCATCATCCTGCTGTAGCGGTGCGACCTCCGGGACCTCTGACATGTCTGTTTCCGGCTGCAAACCATCAGCTGAGGCGGTATCGATAACATCCGGTTCCGCCGCTGATTCAGGCGCCGCTTCAGCGATCAGTGTAGCTTCACGCTCGGGCAATTCGCCCACTTGCGACGCAACACCAAGGCACACACCGCCGATCACTAAACCCCAAAGGCTACCTGACACCGTACCACGCATGCTGCCTACCCTTTAATTCCTGCGCATTCACGCATCGTTCGACCTTGACGCTCCGGTACATCCCGGCCCATGTATGGACAGCCTTATATCGTCAGCCGCGTGGTGGACGGTAGCCCCTATTTCCACCTGCGCGGGATTTGTCCATGCTGCTCCTGATCGATAACTACGACAGCTTCACATATAACCTTGTGCACTACCTCGGTGAACTTGGGGCAGAGGTCGTGGTGCGCCGGAACGATGCGCTGAACGTGCAAGAGGCGATGGCAATGAAACCGTCGGCCATTATGCTGTCACCGGGCCCGTGCGACCCATCACAGGCCGGCATCTGTCTGGCCCTCGTTCACGCTGCTGCAGAAACGCGAATGCCGCTCATGGGCGTCTGTCTGGGGCATCAAGCCATTGGTGAGGCGTTCGGCGGCAAAGTCGTGAGATGTCATGAGATCGTTCATGGTAAGATGGGCGCAATGAAACACACCGGGCACGGGTTGTTCGCCGACCTGCCCAGCCCGTTCGACGCGACACGCTACCATTCGCTGATCGTGGACCGCGCCACTCTGCCCGACAGCCTCGAAATCACCGCCGAACTGGACGACGGCACCATCATGGGGCTACAGCACAAGGCATTACCCATCCACGGCGTGCAGTTCCACCCCGAAAGCATTGCATCCGAACACGGGCATAAGCTTTTGGGCAACTTCCTCAGACTGGCAAAGGTGCCTGCATGAGCGACGCGCTGAAGCCACTGATCAATGCCGCGGCTGAGGGTCCGTTGACGCGTCAGCAGGCCGAGCAGGCCTTTCAGATCCTGTTCGAAGGCGACGCGACGCCATCCCAGATCGGCGGCTTTCTGATGGCCCTGCGCACGCGTGGCGAAACGGTTGATGAATATGCCGCCGCTGCCGCGGTCATGCGCGCCAAATGCCTGCCTGTGCGGGCACCGGACGGGGCAATGGATATCGTCGGCACAGGCGGTGACGGCAAACACACGCTCAATATCTCGACCGCAACGGCCTTTGTGGTGGCTGGCGCGGGTGTGCCGGTGGCCAAACACGGCAATAGAAACCTGTCATCCAAATCCGGTACGGCTGACGTGCAAGGCCAGTTGGGGATCAACGTCATGGTCGGGCCTGATGTGGTTGAACGTGGTCTGGCCGAGGCGGGGATCGGTTTCATGATGGCGCCAATGCATCACCCGGCGATTAAACATGTCATGCCGACGCGGGCCGAACTTGGGACAAGAACGATCTTCAACATCTTGGGACCGTTGACAAATCCCGCAGGTGTAAAACGCCAACTCACCGGGGCATTCACCCGCGATCTGATCCGACCCATGGCCGACACTTTGCTGACACTCAGGTCAGAGGCGGCCTGGCTGGTCCACGGTTCCGATGGCACCGACGAGTTGACAATCACCGGGGTGAGCTGGGTGGCCGCAGTTGCCGATGGCGGCGTGACAGAGTTTGATGTAAACCCAGAAGATGCAGGCCTTCCCGTTCATCCTTTCAGCGACATCATCGGAGGCACACCCGAAGAAAACGCACATGCCTTACGAGCGCTGCTCGCCGGGACACAAAACGCCTATCGCGATGCAGTCCTGCTCAATGCTGCAGCGGCGCTTGTTGTCGCAGGCAAGGCCGATAACCTGCCGCAAGGTGTTGAAATGGCACGGGAAAGCATCGACAGCGGCAAGGCGAAAACCGCCGTCGAAACCTTGGCGAGAGTTACCCAGGAAAGTTAAACGAGTATGAACATTCGGCCCCTTCGTGCGTTGATCATCGCAGGCATCGTTCTAACAACAGGTATCTGGCTTTCTGCCACTGCCATATCCCAGCTCAATGATGCATCCATCCTGCAGCGTACGGGCGTTGAGACAACGGGAACAGTATCGCAAAAATGGATCGTCGCGGGTGAAAGCAAGGACACAAGCCACCGCATTCGCTACACTTTTCAACTCAATGATCAAAACCACACTTTCGAACGCTCGGTACCCATCGCCTTGCATCGTGTTGTCCATAGTGGCTCCAACTTTCGCGTGACAGTCAGCCCTCAAGATCCTGACCTGCACGAAATTTTCCCTGGTCAGCTCGCCGGGACTGCGCAGTCTCAGCTAATTGCGGGTTTGATAATAGGCGCGATTGGCGTTGCGATCTTTTTTCTCGGCGGCGGTATGGGATTCTTCCGGCGCGAAGAGCCGGATGTTTGATCTCTCACACCTGGAATCATGGGCAGGCTTGCCGTTCTTCTCCGACGATCTTGATCGGATCGCAGGTCAGTTGGGTCCGGACTTTCTGCCTCCCTCGGATCTGACTTTCGCAGCCCTCGAAAGTACATCACCCGACAAGACCCGGGTCGTGATTATCGGCCAGGACCCATACCATACACCGGGCAAGGCTGATGGGCTCGCCTTCTCGATTCCGGACGATTTTGGCGGGCGGCTCGATAGTCTCGGCAACATATTCAAGGAAATCGAAACCGACGTCGGCCAGACCCGCAGCAAAACCAGCCTCGATGACTGGGCTGACCAAGGCGTCTTGCTGCTGAACACAGCCCTCACCGTTCCGCCCGGCCAACCCAAAGCCCACGCCAAACTCGGCTGGTCCAAACTGGTCACGCAAGTCATCACCCACCTGAATGACCGCCCCCGCGCCTACATCCTCTGGGGCGGCCCTGCGCAATCTTACGCCAAGCACATCGCAGGCGACAATCTGATCCTCAAATCCGCACACCCCTCGCCACTCTCCTGCCATCGCGGCTTTTTCGGCTCCCGCCCATTTTCAACCGTGAACCAGTGGCTTATTGATCGGGGTCAGGAACCAATCCACTGGGCGGACCCATGAGCGACATCCTCGAAAAGATCAAAACCTACAAGCTGGAAGAGGTCGCAACCCGCAAGGCCGCCATGCCTCTGTCAGAGGTCGAGGCACAGGCCAATGATGCCCCACCCACCCGCAGTTTTACCGAAAAACTGGCCGAGGCCGCCCGCGAGGGCTACGGTCTGATCGCCGAAATCAAAAAGGCCAGCCCGTCCAAGGGCCTGATCCGCGCTGATTTCGATCCGCCCGCGCTGGCCCGCGCCTATGCCGAAGGTGGGGCCGCCTGCCTGTCCGTCCTGACCGACACCCCCAGCTTTCAAGGCGACGACAGCTACCTGACCGCCGCACGATCAGCCTGCGACCTGCCCGCCCTGCGCAAGGATTTCATGTACGATACCTATCAGGTGGCAGAGGCCCGCGCGCTGCACGCCGACTGCATCCTGATCATCATGGCCTCGGTCAGCGACACACAGGCGCAGGAACTCGAAGATGCCGCAATCGGATGGAACATGGACGTGCTGATCGAAGTGCATGACGCCGACGAACTCGAACGGGCCACGCATCTGAAATCCCCGCTCATGGGCATCAACAACCGCAATCTCAAGACATTCGAAACCTCGCTCGACACCACCCGGACGCTGTCCAAGCTGGTTCCAACCGACCGAATGATCGTCTGCGAAAGCGGGCTGAACACACCGGAAGAACTGGCCGATATGGCCCGCTACGGGGCGCGCTGCTTTCTGATCGGCGAAAGCCTGATGCGACAAGACGATGTTGAGGCGGCCACGCGGACCCTCCTTGCCAATCCACCATCGGGGGGCATGTGATGTCCAGCCTCAGCCATTTCGACAGCGACGGCAAGGCGCACATGGTCGATGTGTCCGATAAACCCGTCACCGCCCGCATCGCGGTGGCCGAGGGACACATCACAATGACAGCCGCAACGCTCGCGTTGATCACCGAAGGCCGCGCCGACAAAGGCGACGTCCTCGGCATCGCGCGCATAGCAGGTATCATGGGGGCCAAGAAAACCGCCGAACTGATCCCCCTCTGCCACCCGCTGCCGATCACCAAAGTGGCGCTGGATCTGGTGCCAGACGAAACCCTCCCCGGTATCCGGATCACCGCGACCGTCAAAACCGACGGCCAGACCGGCGTCGAAATGGAAGCGCTGACAGCCGTCAGCACCGCAGCCCTCACAGTCTACGACATGGTCAAGGCCGTACAAAAAGACATGGAAATCAGCGGCATCCGCCTGACACTCAAGGACGGCGGCAAATCCGGACGGTTCGAGGCCCCATGATCACGGTCGAAGAGGCCCTCGCCCACCTCTTCGCGCTTGTGTCGCCCCTGGACACCGAGACGGTCCCGCTGGCCAAAGCCAACAATCGCGTGCTGTCACAGGATGTCACCGCGCGCCGCGATCAGCCGCCCTTTGCCGCCTCCGCCATGGATGGCTATGCGGTGGGAGGTGCGGACGCCCAAACCGGGGCCACATTCAAGGTCATAGGCGAAGCCGCCGCTGGCCATGGTTTCATCGGGGCCGTGGACAAGGACGAAGCGGTCCGCATCTTCACTGGCGCACCGCTTCCCCAAGGCACCGATTGGGTCGTCATTCAGGAAGACGTGACGCGGGCTGGCGACATGATCACCATCGGCGACACCCTCGAAAGCAAATCAAATGTTCGTCCTGCCGGGGCTGACTTCAAAACCGGCGACACAATCACCGCCCCTCGCCGCCTGACCCCATCGGATGTCGCTCTGCTGGCATCCATGAACATCCCGCGCGTCCCGGTGACCCGCCGCCCCACAGTCGCAATCATCGCCACAGGCGATGAACTTGTCCAACCGGGCGAAGATCCCGGCCCAGATCAAATCATCGCCTCCAACAGCTATGGCATCGCCGCGTTGCTGGAAAATCTCGGCGCATACACGCGGCTTCTGCCCATCGCACGCGACACCGTCTCATCGCTCGAACTCAGCTTTGATCTCGCCAAAGATGCCAACCTGATCGTCACCATAGGCGGGGCCTCGGTGGGCGATCATGACCTGGTGGGCTCTGTGGCTCAGGCACAAGGAATGGAGCGCGCCTTCTACAAGATTGCCATGCGCCCCGGCAAACCGCTGATGGCCGGGCGCATGGGCAACGCAACCATGATCGGCCTGCCGGGCAACCCAGTCTCGGCGATGGTCTGCGGGCATATCTTCCTCGCCCCTGTCATCAACAAAATGCTGGGACTTGGCGAAACACCTGCACCCCGGCAAATGGCGACGCTTGCCAAGGATATCGGCGCCAACGGCCCGCGCGAACACTACATGCGCGCGCAACTTGGCTCCGATGGCGTCACGATCCACGACCGACAGGACAGCTCCCTGCTGACGGTTCTGGCCGGGGCCAACTGCCTTGCAATCCGCCCCATAAACGATACGGCCCGCGCCAAAGGCGACCCGATCGACATCATCCTGCTCTGACCAGCTTCTTTCTTCCACAAATACTCCCGCCGGAGGCATCTGCCCTCACAACATCCCGAAACAATTGACACAAAACAGGAACATGCGTAGAACATATGCAAAACCTGTGAGGGGAAGAGCATATGTTAACCAAGAAACAACTCGACCTGCTGGAGTTTATCCACGCCCGCGTTCAGCGCGATGGAGTCCCGCCCAGCTTTGACGAGATGAAAGAAGCGCTGGATCTGCGCTCGAAATCCGGTATCCACCGGCTGATTACCGCATTGGAAGAACGCGGGTTCATCCGCCGTCTGGCCCACCGCGCCCGCGCGCTGGAAATCGTCAAGCTGCCCGATGCCATGCAGGCCAAGACGGGCTTTACCCCCCGTGTAATCGATGGTGACAAGCCCGACAGTACCCCGGCCCGCGCAATGCCCGTCGACACTGGCTCGGTCGAACTGCCTGTCATGGGCCGTATCGCCGCCGGCGTCCCGATCGAGGCGATCAGCCAAGTCTCGCACAACGTGCATGTGCCGCAATCCATGGTCGGCAAGGGCGATCACTACGCCCTTGAAGTCAAAGGCGATTCGATGATCGATGCCGGGATCAACGATGGCGATGTCGTGGTAATCCGCGAAACCACCGTGGCCGATAACGGCGATATCGTCGTGGCCCTTGTCGAAGGGCAAGAGGCGACGCTGAAACGCTTCCGCCGCAACGGCAACGCCATCGCACTCGAGGCGGCAAACCCCGCCTACGAAACCCGCGTCTTCCGCGACGATCAGGTCAAGGTGCAAGGCCGCCTTGTCGGTCTGATCCGCACCTACTGACGGCTTGTCATTTCGGTCACAAGGGTCGCTTCGGCGGCCCTTTGGTCTTTTGTCAGAACGCGCGACGGCTCTGCCGGGCCCTGCCTACGGTTCCAGGGCCGATTGCCGGCAACACCATGTGCCGTTGTCACCTGCAAATCGCCGTGCTCGGTCAGATCAAACGCCAACGCACCGGATTTGCGCAAATCGTCCAGATCATACTGCGTGCAAGGTCGCGACAGCGGATCAACCTGATTGCTGATCAGAACATCCGCACCACCGCATCCGTCCAGATCAGCCAAGGCCATTTTGCCAGAAACTTGCACAATCTCCCAATCGCCCAGCATCGCGCGCACCACCCGGCCATCACGTTGCAAACCATTGCGCGCCGCAGCCACCGCCTGTTCCACCGGCCCGCCATCGTTTTCCAGCCAGATCCCGGCAACAAACCCGCTGCCACTTTCGCTTGATAATGCGCGACCGTCGGGGCCGATCACGCCCAACAGCGCGCCCGTATCAGCCACCAGAACCGCAGGCCGCCCGGATTGCTGCCACAGCACCCCGGAAATCAGAACCGCGACCAGCCCCGCAAACCGGCCACGGCCTTGCCATAGGATCAACACCAGCAACCCTGTCGCCACCAGCGGCAGCACGAACCAATGCGGGGCCACCACATGCCCCACCGCACCTGGTTGCCCGGCCACATGATCCGCCACAAACAGGATCCAGCGCAGCCCAAGATCCATGAACCACAACCCCACCTGCCACAGACCAAACGGGGCCAGGCAGACCGCCAGAACCGCTGCGGGCATCACCAGAACACCCATCAACGGCACGCTCAGCAAGTTCGCAATCAACCCGTAATGCGCAATCTGGTTGAAATGCGCGGCGGCAAACGGGGCCGTCGCCAGCCCCGCCACAAAGGATGAAATGACCACGGACAAGATGGGTCGCGACCATTTCGGCAGGCGTGACATATCAAACCGACGCAAATACCCGAATACCGCAACCAGTGCAGTCGTCGCAGCAAAAGACATCTGAAACCCCGGCCCGGTCAACGCCTCCGGCTGCCAGATCAGCACGATAATCGCCGCCATCGCCACCGCACGCAGGGTCAGGGCGCGCCGGTCCAGCAAGACGGCCACAAACATCACTGCCACCATGATAAAGGCCCTTTCGGTGGCGACGTTGCCCCCGGACAATGCCAAATAGAATGCTCCGACGCATAACGCGCAAACCGCCGCAATCTTCTTCAACGGCAGCCGCAATGCAATCCAAGGCACCAAAGCCAACCCATAGCGAATAACCGCAAAGATGAACCCGGTCAGCAACCCCATATGCAGGCCTGAAATCGCCAATAGATGGGCCAGATTGGCTGCACGCAAATCAGCCAAAGCCTCTTGATCCATCGCAGACCGGTCACCTGTCATGATCGCCGCGGCGAATGCTCCTGTGTCTCCCGGCATGGCCTCCTGCACGGCTTGCGACAATGCCATACGTATTGCGAATATACGCATGCGCCAACCAGCGCGCGCAGGCTCCGCCAAGCGCAAGACAGCGGTCCGGGTATATCCAACAGCACCAAGCTCCAAAAACCAAGCATGGCGCTGAAAATCAAACCCGCCGGGTTCCGCCGGACCTGCGGGCGGCGACAGATGGCCCGTCATAATCAACGTCTCACCGGGGCGAAACGTGGTCATCACCTGCGTACCATGCACAGATACGCGTACCCGGGCAGGCGTGCGGTCTGGCGCAAAATCCTCCAAAACCACACGGTCCAGCGTCAGGCGCGTCGCATCGCTGGCCGAACGGTCGATATTCACCACACGCCCTTCAATCGGACCATAATACCGGAAACCCAGGGTCGGCGCCTCGACACTCATCGTGCGCCACTTGGCCAAGCCAGCACCCGCGATCACCAGCATCAGCCCAATCATGATTGGGGCATAAGCTACATTGACCAGTCGCGACAGCACCAGCAGAACGACCGCACAAATCCCAATCCCCGCCATGAAAACGGCGCCCGGCTCCTCACCGACAGAAAAATACCACCCGATCCCCAGCGCCAGGCAAACCGGCACCCAGCCAATCAATGCGCCCCGCTGCGCCAAAAGCGCGTCTTCGATCACGGCACGCACTTGTCCTTCGCCCCTTGGCTTAGTATCCCCCGACCTCAAGCCGGAACCCTACCGGAAATCTGGTTAGCGAAAGGTTAATCCCTCATGTCCGTCGTCACACGTTTCGCCCCGTCCCCTACCGGTGCCTTGCATATCGGGGGCGCACGCACGGCGCTCTTCAACTGGCTTTACGCGCGCGGTCGGGGCGGTCAATTCCTGCTGCGGATCGAAGATACGGACAAGGCACGGTCAACCGAGGAAAACAAGCAGGCCATTCTCGATGGTCTGACATGGCTCGGCCTTGATTGGGACGGCGAACCATCCAGCCAGGCCGCCAACGCCGCGCGGCACGCCGAGGTCGCAAACGACCTGCTCATCAAAGGCAAGGCCTATAAATGTTTCAGCACGCAGGAAGAAATCGAGGCTTTCCGCGAAAAGGCACGGGCAGAAAAAACCTCCACCCTGTTCCGCTCTCCTTGGCGGGACATACCCGAAAGCGATCACCCCGACGCACCATTCGTCATCCGGATCAAGGCACCCCGCGACGGACAGACAACGCTTCATGACGAAGTACAGGGCGATGTGACATGGACCAACGACCAGCTTGACGACATGGTGCTGCTCCGCTCCGACGGCACGCCGGTCTATATGCTGGCGGTGGTGGTCGATGATCATGACATGGGCGTGACCCATGTGATCCGGGGCGATGATCACCTCGCCAATGCCTTCCGGCAAAACCTGATCTATGACGCCATGGGCTGGGCCAAACCCGTTCTGGCCCATATCCCTCTGATCTTCGGACCGGATGGCAAGAAACTGTCGAAACGGCACGGGGCCACCGGTGCAGCGGAATATCAGGCCATGGGCTATCCTGCGGCCGGCATGCGCAACTACCTGACGCGACTAGGGTGGAGCCACGGGGACGACGAATTTTTCACCGACGCGCAGGCGCGTGACTGGTTCGATCTAGATGGGATCGGCAAATCACCCGCCCGGTTCGACTTCAAAAAACTGGAAAACTTGTGCGGCCATCACATTGCGGCAGCAGACGATGCTGCACTGCTGCAGGAGTTACAGAATTACCTTGCGGCAACCGGGGCCGATCCTCTGACTGAAACACAAGCCGACGGAATGCTGAAAGGGATGTACTGCCTCAAAGAACGGGCCAAGACCTTCCCGGAACTGCTTGAAAAAGCACATTTTATACTGAAATCAAGACCGATTCAGCCAGACGACAAGGCGGCGGCACAACTCACCGATGTATCCCGTGGTATACTGTCTGAATTGACGCCGCAGTTGCAAAATGCTAGCTGGACCCGTGACGCTCTCGAAGGGGTCGTCGCGTCTGTTGCCGAAGCTCATGACATGAAGTTGGGCAAGCTCGCCGGACCGCTGCGCGCGGCTTTGGCCGGACGCGCGGTATCCCCGAGCGTTTTCGACATGATGTTGGTCCTGGGGCAAGACGAAACCATCGCCCGGCTGCAGGACGCCAGCGCCTGAAACCAATTCGTTACGAATTGTAGGTAGCTGGCCACCGACGAGTGAATACGCGCCGGCGACACAATTGCTGTGCGCCGCCTACGAGGGAAGAGATATGGCAGAAAACACTGATACCGCGACACTGAAGATCAAGGGCAAGACCTATGAACTGCCCATGCATTCCCCAACCGGCGGCCCCGACGTGATCGATATCCGCAAGCTTTATGGCCAGGCAGACGTTTTCACCTATGATCCCGGCTTTACCTCCACCGCCGCCTGCGACAGCACCATCACCTTCATTGATGGCGACAAGGGCGAATTGCTGCATCGCGGCTATCCCATCGACCAGCTGGCCAGCAAATCGCACTACCTCGAAGTCTGCTACCTGCTGCTATACGGTGAACTTCCTTCGGCAGAGCAGTTGGAAGAATTCGAATGCCTCGTGACCAATCACACGATGATCCACGAGCAGATGCACAATTTCTTCCGTGGTTTCCGGCGTGACGCCCACCCGATGGCGACCATGGTCGGCGTGGTCGGGGCGATGTCGGCCTTCTACCACGATTCCACCGATATCAACGACGCCCACCAGCGCGAGGTCGCATCGATCCGCCTGATCGCCAAGATGCCCACAATCGCAGCGATGGCGTATAAGTATTCAGTCGGCCAGCCCTTTGTATATCCACGCAATGACCTCGATTATGCGGCCAACTTCCTGCATATGTGCTTTTCGGTTCCGGCAGAACAATACAATGTGAACCCGATCCTCAGCCGCGCCATGGACCGGATTTTCACACTGCATGCCGACCATGAACAGAACGCATCCACTTCGACAGTCCGCTTGGCATCGTCGTCCGGCGCCAACCCCTTCGCCTGTATCGCCGCTGGCATCGCCTGCCTGTGGGGGCCAGCGCATGGTGGCGCAAACCAGGCCTGCCTTGAAATGCTCAAGGAAATTGGCACACCCGACCGGATCCCCGAATTCATCGCGCGCGCCAAGGACAAGAATGACAGCTATCGCCTGATGGGCTTTGGTCATCGGGTCTATAAAAACTTCGATCCCCGCGCGACGGTCATGAAGGAAAGCGCGGATGAGGTGCTCGACCTTTTGGGCGTCGAAAACAACCCGATCCTGCAGGTCGCAAAGGAACTGGAAAAACAGGCCCTCGCCGATCCCTATTTCGCCGAGAAAAAGCTGTTCCCGAATGTCGATTTCTATTCCGGCATCATCCTCGAGGCGATGGGTTTCCCAACCTCCATGTTCACGCCCATCTTCGCCCTCGCGCGCACCGTCGGCTGGATTTCTCAATGGAAAGAACAGCTTGCCGATCCACAGCTAAAAATCGGCCGACCCCGCCAACTCTATCTTGGCGAAATGGCCCGCGACTACGTGGACATTGAGAAGCGATAGTTTGAACAGGGCTGCCATCTGGCGGCCCTTTTGCTATCTGCAAAGAACGAACCGGAGCCATGTTGATGAAAGCTATCGTTGCAGCCATCGCTATCATCATCGCGCCCACCATCTCCAAGGCGGGCGACCCCTGCCCCATTCCAGTCAATATCGTTGATCTGGGTGTGCCATCGTGGCTCGACCGGAACGCACTGCTCGAACAGATCAGTTCACAACAGAGTTGGATCGGGATCCAGCACCGCGATACGCCGCAAGGAATTGTCCTGTCCCAGATCTACGACCAGAGCCCTGCGGCCGCTGCCGGACTGCAAGAGGGTGACCTAGTTACCGCGATCAACGGTGTATCGACCATCGATGTGGCGGCCCGCGAGGCGCTGTTTGATGCCGCTTCCATCGGCGATACCCTGACGTTCTCCCTGTTCAACGGGTCCGACATCACACTGACGGTTGGCCGCGCCGACCCTGTCGCCATGGGCATGATGCAAGCCCTGCGCCGGCAAGACTGCCGCGCCAGCAACATCCGCACACCCGACCCGCAACAGCAGGCCCTGTTGCTGCCGCTGCTCTTCAACCCCAACCGCAGTTTCCGCTGCGAGGAAGCCCATCAGGCACTCGAATTTCTTGGAGAACGGTTTGAAATCGACGACGTCTATATGGTGCGCGGCAGTCGTCGCATCCTGCTGGCCATGCCCCATTGGGGTACGACCTGCATCACCGCCGCCAGCGTCGACGGGGACAACCTGACTGACGCCGCGCTGCTAGCGGCGCTCGATGACGTGATCGGCGATTATGTTCAGGACCGGATCGACAACCCATGATGCTGAGAACGGACCGCCTGATCCTGCGTGCCCCGCTACCGCGGGACCTTGATGCGATGTTTTCGGTCTACAGCGACCCGCGGGCGATGCGCTACTGGTCCACGGCACCGCATGACAGCCCTTCCATCACCCGGGAACTGCTCGACTGGCGTATCGCGCATTGGGCCGTCGCCCCGGTCAACTTCCAGATAACCCTGAATGACCGCTACATTGGCAATGCAGGCAATTTCAAAGAAGATGAAATCGGCTTCATGCTGCATCCTGATCACTGGCGGCAAGGCATCCTGACCGAGGCGATGGGCGCAATCATCCCCTACCTTTGGAAGGCCACAGACCATACACAACTCACCGCTGACGCGGACCCCAACAATGCCGCGTCCTGCGGCCTGTTGCGCAGTCTTGGCTTTCAGGAAACCCATCGGGCCGAAAACACCTTCTGCATCAACGGGGTCTGGTCCGACAGCGTCTACTTTGCCTTGCCACGGCCCTGATCCATCGGCTATGCAACCCGTGGTCATCAGTTCACCAAGGCGTCGCCGGCCCGTCACGGGCCACGCTAAACCTGACATTGGCAATACCGACCGCTGACCTTTTTCAGCCGGACGACAAGGGCGACCATCACCTCAGAACGGGGTCCGGCACTTTCAGGAAAGGCCAGATCATGCCACGCGAAATCCAGACAATTACCATTCCCGACCTGTCAACGTTCACCAAGGCGTTGCGAACCCGCCTGCAACGCCATGACGGTCTGCCAACCCACGCCTCCATGTTATCCATGGTCGCGCAGGCCGCAGGCTACGACAATTTCCAACACCTGAAGGCGTCCAAGCCTACAGCATGCAAACCAACAGACAGTAAAAGGCTGGAAAAGGCACTCAGGGTCTTTGATCAGGGTATCATGACCCGCTGGCCCAAACAGACAGCGGTCCAGGGGCTGTGCCTTTGGGCCTTCTGGGCCGCCCTGCCCGCGCGGCGTGACATGACCGAGAAAGAGGTCAACGCGCTGCTGAAATCCCGCCACAGCTTTGGTGACCATGCCCTGCTGCGGCGGTCGCTGATCGACCACCGGCTTGTGCAACGCACCATTGACGGAAAAACCTATCGGCGGATCGAACAGGCACCACCAGAGGATGCCCGCGCCCTCATCGCAGCAATCTAGCGGCCTTCATACTTGGCAGGCCGCTTTTCGAGAAACGCAATCACGCCTTCCTGAAAATCACGGGTCTGGCCGCAACGGCCCTGCAACTTGGCCTCAAGGGCCAGTTGCTCGTCCAGCGAATTCTCAAACGACCCGCGGATCGCCTTTTTCAATTGACGATAGGCAACCGTGGGCCCCTGGGCCAATTGCGCCGCCCGCCCCTGCACATGCTCTAGGAATGTCTGCGCCGGTGCGGTCTCATAAATCATGCCCCAGGCGGCAGCATCCTTGGCCGACACCTTGTCGCCAAACAGGGCCGCCCCCATCGCCTTGGCCGCCCCCATCTGGCGGGGCAACCAATAGGTGCCACCGGCATCCGGGATCAGGCCGATCCGGGTAAATGCCTGAACGAAATACGCATCCTCTGACGCGATCACGACATCGGCGGCCAGCGCAAGGTTGGCACCCGCACCAGCAGCAGGGCCGTTCACCGCCGCAATCGTCGGAATACGGCAATCAAAAATCGCCTTCAGCATCGGCACGTATTCATCGCGCAGCGTCCGTTCCAGATCCAGTGTCGCCGCCGATCCGGCATCGCCCAGATCCTGCCCTGAACAAAATGCCGTGCCCGCGCCGGTCATGATCAGCACCCGCGCATCCTTTTCAGCAGCCTTGACGGCATGCGTGATCTCGGCGCGCATCTGCGTGTTCAGCGCGTTCATCAATGCGGGGCGGTTCAGCGTGATTACGGCAACCGAATTGCGGATCACAAGTGTAATGGCCTGATAGTCCATGGGCTTTCCCTGTTCCAATGCGTTGGCGACACCCTAATGAACTGATCGGTTCAGGAAAGCCCTACACTGCGTCACGACCGCAATATTTTGTCCAATTCCGCCTTTTCGGCATCGGTCAGCGCATCAGGCACCGGCTTGCGGCTGCGAATAGTCATCCAGCCGATCCCCAGCGCGATCAACAACAGCGCCGGGGCGGCAAGCCACAAGATCAGATTGGCGCCGCGCGCATCGGGGCGCAAAAGCACATATTCGCCATACCGCGCGACCATGAAATTCACTGCCTGCTCATCGGTATCACCCGCAACCAGCCGCTCGCGCAGTACGATGCGTAGCTCCTTGGCCAATGTCGCGTTGCTCTCGTCAATGCTTTCATTGCGGCACACAGGGCAACGCAGTCCTTGTGACAGGTCTCGCGCGCGTTCCTCCAGCACCGGATCATCGAGCATCTCACCCGGCTCCACCGCCCAAAGCGGGGCAGCCAGTAACATCAGGACTACTAACAGCCGCTTCATTCCGCAGGCACCGCGTCGGGGACCTTCTTGGCAGCGGCGGCACCAACGCGCAAACGCCGGTCAGACAGCGAGAAACACCCCCCCAGCGCCATCAGGATCGCACCACCCCAGATCCAGTTGGCAAAAGGTTTGATATAAACCCGCACGGCCCAGCCGCCCTGCTCCTGTGGGTCTCCGATCACCACATAAAGGTCACGCAGCACACCATTGGCAATCGCAGCCTCTGTCGTGGGCATATTCGCCACTGGATAAAACCGCTTTTCCGGGCGCAGCAACGTCACTTGCTGGTCCCCCCGCCAGACCGAGATATCAGCCATCGTCGTCAGGTAATTCGGCCCGCGCGTCTGCGCAACATCATCCAGTTGGAATTCAAACTGTCCCACAGCCCAGCGGTCGCCGACCATGGCCACGCGGATATCTTCCTTTTCCCAGGCCAGCATGGCCGCAATACCAAAAATCGTAACGCCCATCCCGATATGCGCCGTGGCCTTACCCCAATCGGCACGCGGCAGGCGGGTCATGCGGCGCAGCCGGGTCTGCCACCCGTCGCGGCCACTACGCATCCACAGATCAGCAATCGCGCCACCAACAACCCAGACACCCAGCGCCACACCAATCGGACCAAGCGCGGAATTCCCACTCTGGATCGCGTAGGCGAGCGCGGCCATGGCCACCGCCAGGATCAACCAGCCCATCAAAGGTTTCGCAGCACGCCCTAAGGTGCCCCGCTTCCAGGCCAGAATCGACCCTAACGGCAAGACAATCGCCAGCGCCACCATGAACGGGGTAAAGGCCGCATCAAAGAACGGCGGGCCAACTGATAGGGTGCGGTCAAACAGCATCTCCGCCACCAATGGCCAGATCGTGCCAATGAAAACTACGAAACAACTCACCGCCAGTAGAATATTGTTCAGGATCAGCGCACTTTCGCGGCTGACCGTAGAAAACACCCCCTTGGCCTCCATCGTCCCTGCGCGAACCGCAAAAAGGGTCAACGCACCACCCAGAAAGATCGCCAGGATGATCAGGATAAGGATGCCCCTTTCGGGATCATTGGCAAAGGCATGCACGGACGTCAGCACACCAGAGCGCACGATAAACGCGCCCAATAGCGAAAAACCAAACGCCAGTATGGCCAGCAGGATGGTCCAGCTTTTCAACGCCTCGCGTTTCTCCACCACAATGGCCGAATGCAGCAGCGCAGCGGCGATCAGCCACGGCATGAATGATGCGTTCTCAACCGGATCCCAGAACCAGAAACCGCCCCAGCCCAATTCGTAATAGGCCCACCAGGACCCCAACGCGATCCCCACTGTCAGGAACATCCATGCGGCCAGCGTCCATGGACGCACCCAGCGGCCCCATGCCGCATCAACGCGCCCTTCGATCAGGGCGGCCACGGCAAAGGAAAACGACATGCTCAGTCCGACATAGCCAAGATACAAAAACGGCGGATGAAACGCCAAACCGGGGTCCTGCAGCAGCGGGTTCAGGTCCCGACCGTTCAATGGTGGTTCCGCAAGACGCAAAAACGGGTTCGAAGTGAACAGAATAAACGCGAAAAACGCGACCCCGATCGAGGCCTGCACTGCCAGAACACGGGCCCGCAACCGGGCCGGCAAGCCGCCGCCAAACCACGCCGCACAGGCCCCGAACAGCGCCAAGATCAGCATCCACAGCAGCATGGACCCTTCATGGTTCCCCCAAACACCCGTGATCTTGTAGATCATCGGCTTGTCAGTATGCGAGTTGGCATAGACCAACTGCAACGAGAAATCAGAGGTCACAAAGGCCCAGGTCAGCACCGCAAACGAAAACGCGACCAGCAGAAACTGCGTTGTCGCCGCAGGCTCAGCCACCGCCATCCACCCGGCATTGCCGCGATGCGCGCCCACCATCGGCACAATCATCTGCACAATGGCGACACCAAAGGCCAGAATCAGCGCAAAATGTCCAAGTTCGTTCAACATGTTCCCAGTCATAGCGCAAAGCAAAACCGGGCAACATAGCTGCCCGGTCAAATCGACGCTACATTTTGGCACGCCTCAGCCGTAGAAACGGGTTTCCGTCAGCCAAAGCGCATGGCAGCGATGATAAACAACCGCGTAAGATCGGCCCAAAAGCTGCTCTGGTGTCAGTTGCACCAGCCACGGGCCAAAAGAGAACCGGCCGCCCGGACGCACCTTGGTGCCTTCTTCAAACACCAGATCAGCACGGGCATTGTCCGCTTCATCACCCAGATACCAGACCAGATGATCAAAAGAACAATGACGCAATCGGGCTGAATCGCCCCAAATCCGCGTACTCGTCTCTCCGACCGCCTCATAGCGAATGATCACGCCGGGGGTCGCAACAGGGAAAAAATAGCCTTCAATCCGTCCACCAATCGCAGTCGCAAAGAAAATCGTGACGAGGGCGCAGGCCCCAATCAAAACCTTCGTCATCTTACGAAACCTCCCTGCACCGCATAGGTCAGCGCGGCCATCAGCAACCCGCCGATAATCAGTCGCACCAACCATTTCAGTGTGTCCTCAATCGCACCCAATCGGTCCGAGACATTGTCGCGATGCACCTCATCGACCGCATTGCGTGTCTCCAGCGCGATGATGCGCCGCTCAAGCTGATCAACCCAATCGTTATCCATGATTTGCCTGCCAATCAGTCAATGCCGCATTCGGTGCTGATGGAGCCTCCGGCGCATACTCGGGCGCGACGGGCGCCTTCAAATGCTGCGCCATGATCAAGCTTCGCGCGACAGAGCGTTGAAAATCCTGCCCTTTCGCCTGATGCCGTGCACCAAAATAGAAACTGACAATCGCCCCCATCAGCCACCAGAGCGGCTCCGGCACCAGCGCGATACCCTGCATTCCTTCAATGAACATCTCCGGCTCCTGCATCGCCAGCACAAACAGCCAGATCGTTCCCAGCGCCAGCATCGGGCGCGGCAACCGGTTCATCGCATCAACGATCCGATCAAACAGACCACAACGCGGATGCATGAATTCTGCCGCGAATTGCTGCAGGCTCTCCGACCGGGCTTCGGCCTCGCGCACGGCCCCTTTCTCGGCATTCTCGCGAAACACCTCTGCGGTTTCCGCTACGACATTCCGCCCGCCACCAAACAGGAACGTCATCAATCCGGTAATCAACCCCATGCCGCCACCCTCTGCCGATGTTGCGCATCCGTCAGGTGATAGCGCGGGGCAATGAACTCCTCCGCCCGCAAGATCCAGCCCCCCTTGCCACCATCACGGCGGCGGGCATATTTGCGGCTGTTCGCCCGCCGGTCGGCCAAATCATAGTAATAGTTCCGCCGCGCAATCCCGTAGGCATCGACAAAATGATTGGGGGCCGCTTCCAGCGCTTTCATAGTCGCCGCAATAGTGCGCGGCCCGATCACACCATCAACCTTGACCGGGATACGCATATCACCCAGCAAACGCTGGAGGATCTTCACCGCATTCGCCCCGGCATTGACATACATGTCAAACACCGTCGCATGCAGCACCTCAGGCAGCTGATCGATCCTGGGTTTGCGGAAATAATGTTCGACAAAAATCGACACGGCCTTGACCTTGGTCAGCACCTTCACGTCAGCTTCGTCAACATCCCCGTCACCATCCAGATCGAGCCCCAACCGGCGCATCGTATGAATGGTCACCCCGTATTTGGTCGCCCCGCCGGGATCATCGGGGTCATTCACATAGCCACCCTCGCGGGCGACAATCTCGGTCGCAATTTCTGTAACGCTTTGCATTCGCAGCCCTCATGCCCAACAACACAAAAGCTGCGAGGAATTGGTTAATTCGTGACAACCTCACCGTCCGGTGCCTGATAGACGCCCTGTTCCTTCAGGGCATCCACCACCTCTGCCGGCATGTAGGTTTCATCATGTTTGGCAAGGATTTCAACAGCTTCAAAGCGACCATTGACGTAATTCCCCTGCGCCACCATGCCCTGACCTTCCTCAAACAGATCAGGCAGGATACCGGTATAAACAACAGGCACAGACGCACCACCATCGGTCACGGCAAAGCTGATCTGCTCCCCCTGGCCACGCACCAGCGACCCTTCCTCAACCAGCCCGCCAATACGGAACCGCTCTGTCGGCAAGGGCGGCGCTTCGGCCACCTCAGTCGGCGATCGGAAGAACTGAAAACTGTCATCAGGCAGAAACGCCAATAACACCAGCACCAGCGCCACGCAGACACCGGCAATCGAAAGCACCTGAATACGGCGACGCTTTTTCAGCGATTTCAGACCTCCCGTCATGGGAACACCGGGGCCAGCATCAACCCCTCCGTCTCTGGCAGGCCCAGCATCAGGTTGGCATTCTGCAACGCCTGCCCGGATGAACCCTTGGTCAGATTATCCAAGGCGGCGATCACAATCGCCCGCCCCGGTACCCGGTCAGCCACCACGCCGATATGGCAAAAGTTGCTGCCCCGGATATGTTTGATCGACGGATGCTGTCCCATCGGAAGTACCTCAATAAACGGCTCGGCCGCATAAACCGCGACCAGCGTATCATATATGGCCTGCGGATCACCCTGCACATAGGTGGTGGCCAAAATGCCGCGGTTGGCCGGAATCAGATGTGGTGTGAACTGGATTTGAACAGGCCGACCAGCGACCAATGCAAACTCCTGATCGAACTCACCCAGATGCCTATGCGTGCCACCAACGGCATAACCATGCGCCCCTTCTGACAATTCCGCGTGCAACAGGTTCTCCTTCAAGGCGCGCCCTGCCCCGGATACTGCCGCTTTCAGGTCAAGAATGATCTGATCCAGATCAATCACGCCTGCCGCAATCAACGGACGCAACGCATATTGGCCGGTCGCTGCGTTACAGCCGGTACCGGCCACAAGCCGGGCATCCCTGATCTGATCGCGATAAAACTCCGTCAGGCCATACACAGCCGTCTTCTGCAATTCAGGTGCCGCATGCGGCTTGCCATACCATTTCTCATAATCCGCCGGGTCACGCAGCCGGAAATCAGCGGACATATCCACGATCCGAACGTGATCGGGCAGGCCAGCAATCACCTGTTGCGACGTCGCATGCGGCAATCCACAAAACACGATCTCGACCCCGTCAAACGACATCTCTTCAATCGTGGTCAAACGCGGCAGGTCCAGATGGCGCAGATGCGGAAACACCTCGGCCATGGCCATCCCGGCCTTTGAGTTTCCGGAAAGCCCGACAATCTGCAGGCTCGGATGTGTGGCAATCAACCGGACGAGTTCCGCCCCGGTGTAGCCAGAAGCGCCAAGAATGGCGACATTATGGGTCATATCGATATCCCTTTGGGATGAAGTCTTTGGAAGGGTTCAAGCAGCTTCAAACGTGATTTGTCGTCGCAAAAACTGTGTGGCGCGGCTCGACACACGCGCGGGATCGCCCGTCGTCAGAAACGCGCTCTCAGTACCCGACCCAGTCATATTTGGATGCCGCTCAAGATAATCCGCCAGACTCTCGGCCACCAAATCCGCCTGTGAAAACACCTTCACATCCGGCCCCAACGCCGCCTGAAACGCATCATGCATCAGCGGATAATGGGTGCAGCCCAGAACAGCCGCATCCGGGTCAGGCATCTTGCGCTTCAGCGCATCGACATGCGACTTCACCAGCGCCTCCGCCAGAATCATATCGCCGTCCTCAATGGCATCGACAACACCACCACAGGCCTGCGCCTCCACATCCACGCCAATCGCCCGAAACGCCAGTTCCCGCTGAAACGCCCGGCTCGACACCGTGGCGGGCGTCGCAAACAATGCAACATGCTTGGTCGCGACCTCGCGCGGTGGTGAATTATCGCCCCACTGCCGTTCGGTCAGCGCCTCGATCAGCGGCACAAACACACCCAGCACGCGCTTGCCCTCTGGCACCCAGCCTTCCTGCATCCGGCGCAGCGCGGCGGCAGAGGCCGTGTTGCACGCCAAAATCACCAGATCACAACCGGCGTCAAACAGGCGCTGCGTGGCCTGCGTCGTCAGATCATAGATGTCATCAGCATCGCGCACACCGTAAGGCGCATGGGCGCTGTCACCAAAATAGACCAGCGGCAAATCGGGCAAACGCTTCGTCACGGCGTCCAGCACCGTCAGCCCCCCAAGCCCGCTATCGAATATCCCGACGGCCATTACGCACCTTGTATTTATCTTCAAACTCATGGCCCAAGCGACTTGCATCGACGGGCTTTGGGCTCAACTCATACGTGGCTTTACGCAGGAAATCCATGCACCCTTTTGGGTCTTTTTTGAATGCGGCCAGCCGATCAGTCGGGATAGGCTTACCCACCACGACACGCACCGGTTTATTGATCCGGGCCCTGAACTCGCGGAGCAGCAAACCAAGCCGCAAATTCGCATGAATATGGCTCGCCAACTGAAAAATCCGGCTGTTCCCGCCCTCGAAAAATACCGGCACAACCACCGCATCCGACTTGGCAATCATCTTGGCAGTAAACGTGCGCCAGCCCGGATCCATCGGCTGCGAAAACGGCTTGGCCGCGGTGGAAACTGTCCCGCCCGGGAAAATCCCGATCGCGCCGCCATCCTTCAGATAACGGACCGCCTCTGCGCGCGTTTCCAAATTCAGCTTTGCCGCTTCTTTCGTCTCATCAAAGGAAATCGGCAAAATCACCCGTTCCAGATCAGGTGACCGGCGAAAGATCCGATGCGCCAACACCCGAAACTCGCCATCGCGGCGTTGCGACAGGATACGCCCCATCATCAACCCATCAAGGATGCCATACGGATGATTGGACACCACAATCAGCGGGCCGGTCGCGGGGATATTCTCCAGCGCCCCACCAACGACCTCGAGTTTCAGACCATAACGCCCTGAAATCACTTCCCAGAAGTCCTGGCCGGCAGCGACATCCAGATCATAGCCGCGCGCCTTGCGGATCAGCCGTAACCGCCCCGTGGCATTCTCCATGACCCGCACCAAGGCGCGCGCACGCCTGCTCTTGACCGAACTGGCATAAGAGATATCGCGCGCAACTTCGCGGTTTTTCATACCATCTCCAATTTCAACTGACCTCGGCACAGTACTCAAACTACTGCGTTGTTATCACAATCCCATGTCAGTAGGCTTCCCATAGTGAAACCAAAGGTAAAATTTGATCCATGAAATTCCGCAAAATTCGTTTGGCCCTCGTCGCATTTGCTTTGGCCGGCTGCAGCGCCTCGGTAGAGCCTTACGTCAAAACTGGCGGTAGCAGTAAGGTCTCCCAACTGGAACAAACCGTGATGGTGACAGGCGGGCAAGTATTCAAAACAATGGGTTTCGTTGAGGTGTTTGAACCGGACTACTACGTTCTGGTCTCGGCACCGGACGGGCGGAACCTCGCCCAATCGCGGCGACGTGCCACCGAAGCGGCAAAAGTATCTGTCGAAGGCTTTGACTGCATACGCGGGACGACGGTCAGATCCGGTAGCAGGTATTCCGAAGAAGCAAATCAGTGGTTGGTTGTTGTCAGATGCGCCCGCGGTGGTCTGCTGTGACAGCCACGCGCGAGCCGATCATCCAATAATTCACTCCGCCGCCTGTTGCATCGGTGTAGCGCGCAGCACCGCCAGCAATTCCTCGCGGCGCTTGGCGGCCTTGCGGGCATTGGCCTCCTTCACCGGACCGAACCCACGGATATCCAGCGGCAGCGCGGCCAGCGCCACAGCAGCATCGCGCGTATCCGGGCGGACGATCTGCAAAACTTCGGCCATATCCTTCTCATATTCCTTGACCAGCGCCCGCTCCATCCGGCGTTCCGCCGTCCGGCCAAACGGATCAAACGGCGTGCCCCGCAGGAACTTCAGCTTCGCCAGCCGGGGGAACATCCGCGCCATAGTGGCGCCGTATTCCTTCTTCATTGGGCGACCATCCGGCCCAGTCTTGGAAATCATCGGCGGCGCCAAATGATAGGTCAGCTTCAGATCGCCATCAAACTCTGCCTCCGCCTTCGCCCGCGTCTCGGTCAGCAGACGTGCCACCTCATATTCATCCTTATACGCCAACAGCTTATGATACCCTTTTGCCACAGCTTCGCGCAGCGGGGCATCCTGAAACTGATCCACGAGCTTGCGATACCGCTTGGCCAGCCGCTTGCCCTGATAGTCCACCAGGCGCGCCTCACGGAACGCAATCTTATCCTCCAGTGACTTCGGCAATTGCACCACTTTCGGCGTCAGCAAGGCCTGCGCATCCTCCGGATGCAGATAGGCCCACCGCCCCAGCTCAAACGCGCGGATATTGCGCTCCACCGCCGCGCCATTCAGCCGGATCGCCCCGACAATCGCCTCATAGCTAAGCGGGATCGCCCCCATCTGCCAGGCGGCACCAAAGATCATCATGTTCGAATAGATACTGTCACCTAACAGCGCCTTCGCCAGATCAGAGGCGTCAAACATCGCCAGCCCCTCACCCAGCCGCGCCTGCAACGCCACCTGCAACTGATCGGTGGGCAGCTTGAACTCGGTATTCCGGGTGAAATCGCCGGTGATGATCTCGTGGCTGTTCACCACACCTTTCGTCCGCCCGGTCTTCATCAACCCAATCGTCTTGGACCCGGCAGAGACCACCAGATCACCCCCGATCAGCGCATCACACTCACCCGTTGCAACGCGGATCGCATTGATATCGCTCGGCTTCTCGGCAATTCGGCAATGGATATGCACAGCACCGCCCTTCTGGGCGAGGCCTGCCATCTCCATCATGCCAGCCCCCTTGCCATCCATATGCGCAGCCATGGCCATGACTGCACCAATGGTCACCACACCCGTGCCACCCACACCGGTAATCACAACGTTATGCGTGCCTTCAATCGCTGGCAGCTCTGGCTCTGGCATATCTGGCAGATCAACGTCCGCCGTCGCCTCTTTCCTGATCTTGGCCCCTTCAATCGTCACAAATGACGGACAGAACCCTTTCACACAGGAATAATCCTTGTTGCAGGACGACTGATCAATCGCACGCTTGCGGCCGAGTTCCGTCTCCACCGGCACAATCGATACGCAGTTCGACTGCACACCGCAATCACCACATCCTTCGCAGACATCCGTGTTGATAAACACCCGCTTGTCCGGGTCCGGAAACTGACCTCGCTTGCGACGGCGGCGCTTCTCGGCCGCGCAGGTCTGCACATACACAATGGCCGACACACCTTTGTATTTGCTTAATTTATCCTGCACCGCAGGCATATCCACCCGCTCATGCACATCCAGCCCCTTGGGAAAGAGGGACAGATCGATATCCTCTTTCTCATCATAAACCAGCGCGATATTCCGCACCCCCATCGCCTGCAATTCGCGGCAGATCTGGTCGGCGGTCAGACCGCCATCATTGCCCTGCCCGCCGGTCATGGCGACGGCATCGTTATAGAGGATCTTGTAGGTAATATTCGTGCCCGCCAGCAGCGCAAAGCGAATGGCCTGCACCCCCGAATGGTTATACGTCCCATCGCCCAGGTTCTGGAACACATGATCACGTGTCGAAAACGGCGCCTCACCCACCCAGTTGGCACCTTCGCCGCCCATCTGGGTGAAACCAACGGTCTCCCGGTCCATCCACTGCACCATGTAATGGCAGCCGATCCCGGCATAGGCACGCGACCCTTCCGGCACCTTGGTCGACGAATTATGCGGACATCCCGAACAGAAATAGGGCAACCGCGCCGCGATCTCGGGCGCATTGTCCGCCCGGCGCGCCTCACTCAACTGCGCAAGACCCGCCTTCACCCCGTCTGATCCACAGCCTTCCTCAACCAGTATCCCACCCAGCTTTTCGGCAATCCAGATCGGATCAAGTGCTGCCCGCGTCGGGAAAATCTCTTCCCGCCGCCCTTCGGAATGCTCATCCCCCTTGTGCCAGCCATAGACCCGGCGTTCACGGCGATCATCAAAGATCGCCTCCTTGACCTGCACCTCGATCAGCTTGCGCTTTTCCTCAACAACGACGATTAGCTCCAGACCCTCAGCCCATTCATGGAAACTCGCCATGTCCAACGGCCAGACCTGCCCGACCTTATAGGTGGTGATCCCCAGCCGCTCCGCCTCAGCCTCATCAATATTCAGTAGCGACAAGGCATGCTGCAAATCCAGCCAGTTCTTACCGGCGGCCACAAACCCGATCTTCGCCCCCGGCTTGCCCCATTTGCGCTGATCCATCTTGTTTGCACGCGAAAACGCTTCTGCCGCAAACCGCTTATGGTCGATCATCCGCGCCTCTTGCAGCTGCGGCGTATCGACCAGACGGATATTCAGCCCACCCTCCGGCAATTCCATCTTTGGCGTCACAAACGACAACCGATGCGGATCACCATCCACGACCGAGGTCACCTCAATCGTGTCCTTCATCGTCTTCAGACCAACCCACACCCCCGCATACCGGGACAACTCCCAAGCGTAGAGACCATAGTCGAGGATTTCCTGCACACCCGCTGGCGACACAATCGGCATATAGGCATCGACCATCGCCCAATCCGACTGATGCAAGGTCGTGGAACTCTCACCCGTATGATCGTCGCCCATCGCCATGATGACCCCGCCATGGGGCGACGTACCGGCCATATTGGCGTGGCGCATCACATCACCGGTGCGGTCCACACCCGGGCCCTTGCCGTACCACAGGCCAAAGACGCCATCATACTTGCCCTCGCCGCGCAGTTCCGCCTGCTGCGACCCCCAAAGGGCGGTGGCTGCCAGGTCCTCGTTCAAACCCAGTTGAAACTTCACCTGCGCAGGCTCCAACACCTTCTTCGCCCGGGTCATCTGCATATCAACCGCGCCCAGCGGCGACCCGCGATACCCCGTGACATAGCCCGCCGTGTTCAAACCGGCCTTCTCATCACGCGCCCGCTGCATCAGCATTAACCGGACCAGCGCCTGCGTGCCATTTAGCAAAACAGGCGATTTTGATAGGTCATACCGGTCGTTCAGGGATACATCCTGATGGGTCATCTCGCACCTCCCCGCGCGTCAAATCACTTGACGCAACTATAGGTCAAAATTACTGACCTACAAAGCGGAATTTTGTCGCGCATCACGTTTGCAACCAATTGCACACTTCGCGTAATGATCTGCTAAAGATAGCGATAACATTGATGACGGCGGGAAAAAATGGACTGGGACAAACTAAGAATATTTCACGCCGTCGCAGACGCCGGATCGCTGACACATGCAGGCGACACGCTGCATCTGTCGCAATCTGCCGTCTCGCGCCAGATCAGGGCGCTAGAGGAATCACTCAACACCACCCTGTTTCACCGGCATGCGCGCGGCCTGATCCTGACCGAACAGGGTGAACTTCTGTTCGACGCCACCAAATCCATGAACAAACGGCTCGAAGCCGCATCGGCCCGTATCCGCGACAGTGAAGAGGAAGTGTTCGGCGAACTCCGCGTGACCACCACCACCGGTTTCGGCACGCTCTGGCTGGCTCCGCGCCTGCCCAAACTCTATGAACAATATCCCGACCTCAAAATCGACCTGATGCTCGAAGAACGGGTGCTGGATCTGCCCATGCGCGAGGCCGACGTTGCCATCCGCATGAAAGAACCCAGCCAGGCTGACCTGATCCGCAAACGGCTAATGTCCGTGCGCATGCGGCTCTACGCCTCGCGGGAATATCTGGAAAAGAACAATCCGATCGAAAAGATCGAAGATATCAGCAACCATCGTCTGCTCTGCCAAAGCCTGAACTCGATCCAGGTCGCTGCCGGGGCCACGCTGGTCCAGCACCTGCTCACCTATGACATCCCGAACCTGTTTACGGTGAACAACTATTTCGGGGTGCTCCAAGGGGTACTCAACAACCTCGGCATCGGCGTGCTGCCCGATTACGTGACCGAAGATTTCCCCGACCTCGTGCGCGTCCTGCCCGATCTGGAATCCGGCGAAGTCCCCGTTTTCCTCGCCTACCCCGAAGAGTTGCGGCAATCCAAACGGATCAGCGCCTTCCGCGACTTCGTGCAGGAAGAAATCTTTGCCCACCGCAAAAAGATGCGGGAAGCAGTCGGCGTCTGACCTCTTGAAGAAAGCTCACCGCACCGCGCGCCCATTTCATCATGGGGTCTGCAAACACGTGCCCGACGATTTGCCGACACAAGTCCGACGCAACGCCGACCGCACCAATCGCCTGAAATCAAAGCATTAACAGGCGATTCGATCTAACCGCACACAACTTGGATACGAAACGCACCCCAAACAAAACCCCGCCAAAGGTGTGAGCCATGCACGCAACACATACCGGCAATGCAGTCCAATAATCAGATTTTTTCTTGAATGGTCAAAAAACGCACCCTATCTCATCTCTCGAAGGCGATGATGCTCAGACGCTCATCAACTTCACCTCCCTGTTGGACTTCGCCGGGCCTTGTGCCCGGCTTTTTTCTGCCTGATCGGCAGATTGATCGGAACGATCCGGTCAGCACTGCGTTTCGTCCTAGTAACGCAACACAATAGGAGAGCGTCATGAACTGGGATCAGGTCCAAGGCAACTGGAAGCAATTCAAAGGCAACGTACAGTCCAAGTGGGGCGAGTTGACCGATGATGAGGTCGACCAGGTCGAGGGCGACCGCGAAGCTCTCGAAGGCAAAATTCAGGCCAAATACGGCAAGTCGAAAGAAGAGGCGAAAAAAGAAGTCGACGAGTTTATCAACAGCCTCTGATCAGCCTTCAAAGCAGTAAACAAGCCGGGCCCCGCGCCCGGCTTACGCGTTTTTAGACCTCTCATTTTGCGAACCCGGTCCGTGGTGTTAGTTTTTCCGCCGAAACATCCCGGATCACACCATGATCACTGACATCGCCGACTATTTCACCAAAGGCTGCGGACGCTGCACCCATTTTGACACGCCCGATTGTTCAACCAAGGTCTGGAACCAGGGCTTGCGCGACCTGCGTGAACTGTGTCGCAGCGCGGGCCTGACCGAAACCGTCAAATGGGGCCACCCCTGCTACATGCACGCAGGGCGCAACATCGCGATCATTGGCGCGTTCCGCAATAATTTCCGGCTCAGTTTCTTCAACGCCGCCCTGATGAAAGATCCCAACAGCGTGCTGGAACGCCAAGGCAAAAATACCTCCCATCCCGACATGCTGCGCTTTACCGACAACGCACAAGTAAAAGCACAAGCTGACCTGATCAGGTGCTATCTGGCTGAGGCGATGGACTATGCCGAAAAGGGCATCACCCCCCCACCCACAGAAAACACGCGCGAGATGCCCGCTGAACTTGCCGATGCACTCGATGCCGACCCCCAACTGGCCGAGGCCTTCGCCGCCCTCACCCCCGGCCGCCAACGCGGCTACTTCCTGCATATCGCCAACGCCAAACAATCCGCTACGCGCAGCGCCCGTATCGAAAAATGCCGCGACCGCATCTTCGTCGGCAAAGGCTTCAATGAACGCTAACCCCGTTGCCCCTTCGCGCCCCTTCGCTTAAAGGACCTGCAACTGCCGAAGGGGACGTCATGCAAGAGCCAGCCATCACCGAAGATCTGATCGCCGCCCATGGGCTCAAACCCGACGAATACGACCGCATCCTCCAGATCATCGACCGCGAACCAACCTTCACCGAACTTGGCATATTTTCGGCCATGTGGAACGAACATTGTTCCTACAAGTCTTCCAAAAAATGGCTGCGCACCCTGCCCACGGAAGGCCCCCAGGTCATCTGCGGCCCCGGCGAAAACGCAGGTGTTGTCGATATCGGCGACGGGCAGGCCGTTGTTTTCAAAATGGAAAGCCACAACCACCCCAGCTACATCGAACCCTACCAAGGGGCGGCCACCGGCGTCGGTGGTATCCTCCGCGATGTCTTCACCATGGGCGCACGACCCATCGCCGCGATGAACTCACTCAGCTTCGGCGCACCGAGCCACCCCAAAACCAAACAACTCGTAAACGGAGTCGTCGCTGGCATCGGCGGCTACGGCAATTGCTTCGGCGTCCCCACCGTCGGCGGTGAGGTCCGTTTCGACCCCGCCTATAACGGCAACTGCCTTGTCAACGCCTTCGCTGCAGGCCTCGCTGACGCGGATAAGATATTCTACTCCGCCGCCTCCGGCGTCGGCATGCCCGTCGTCTATCTGGGTGCCAAAACCGGGCGCGACGGCGTCGGTGGCGCCACCATGGCGTCAGCCGAATTCGACGACACGATCGAGGAAAAACGACCCACCGTACAGGTCGGCGACCCCTTTACCGAAAAACGATTGATGGAGGCAACACTGGAACTCATGGCCACCGGCGCCGTGATCTCCATCCAGGACATGGGTGCGGCCGGCCTCACCTGCTCAGCCGTCGAGATGGGTGACAAGGGGGGCCTGGGCGTCAAACTCAACCTCAACGCAGTCCCCCAGCGCGAGGACAACATGACAGCCTACGAAATGATGCTCTCTGAGTCTCAGGAACGCATGCTCATGGTCCTCAAACCGGAACTTGAGGCCGAAGCCCGCGCTGTTTTCGAGAAATGGGACCTCGATTTCGCCATCGTCGGTGAAACCATCGCCGAAGACCGTTTCATCGTCGAACATAATAGCGAAATCAAAGCCGACCTGCCGCTGGCCACGCTCTCCGGCTCCGCCCCTGAATACGACCGGCCATGGGTGCCCACACCCGCCGCTGCCCCGCTTGGCAACGTGCCTGACGTGAACCCCATCGATGGGCTGAAAGCAATGATTGGCAGCCCCAATTACGCCGCCAAGCAATGGGTTTACGAACAGTACGATAGTCAAGTCATGGCCGACACAGCCCGCACGCCCGGCGCTGGCAGCGGCATCGTGCGGGTCCACGGCACCGACAAGGCGCTGGCCTTCACCAGCGACGTGACCCCCCGCTACGTCAAGGCAAACCCGGTTGAAGGCGGCAAGCAAGCTGTGGCCGAAGCCTACCGCAACCTCACCGCCGTCGGGGCCACACCATTGGCCACCACCGACAACATGAACTTCGGCAACCCCGAAAAGCCCGAAATCATGGGGCAATTTGTCGGCGCGATCCAGGGGATCGGCGAAGCCGTCAAAGCACTCGACATGCCCATCGTCTCCGGCAACGTCTCGCTTTACAACGAAACCGACGGCAAGGGCATCCTGCCCACACCCACCATCGGCGCCGTCGGGATCATCGGCGACCCCGAGCACATGATCACCGGCCAGATCCGCGAAGGGCACATCCTGCTCCTTCTGGGCGAAACCCACGGGCACCTGGGGCAGTCAGCGCTCTTGGCCGAACTCCTCGGGCGGGTCGAAGGTGACGCGCCGCCAGTCGATCTGGAGGCGGAAAAAACCAACGGCGATTTCATCCGCGCCAATCAGAACCTGATCACCGCCTGCACCGATCTCAGCGATGGCGGTCTCGCGCTGGCCGCGTTCGAACTGGCCGAACAGGCCGGCGTGGGCATCACGCTCGACGTTGCAGATACGCCAACCCTTTTCGGCGAAGATCAGGCGCGGTACCTCATCGCCAGCAATTTCGATCAGGCCGAGGCGCTGATGGTCGCTGCCAATCAGGCCGGGGTCACGCTGACAACAGTCGGCAAGGCAGGCGGTGATCAGATCACCTATGGCAGCCACAGCGCTCCACTTGATGACCTGGCCCGGATCTTCCGCACATCCTTCGAAAACGCGGTGGCCTGATCTTCTTTCTTCCCAAAACACTCCCGCCGGAGGCTCCGGCTTGTCCACAGACGCAGGCGCCCCTAGATTAAGCGCAACAGACGAGGAACCAGATGCCCATCACCGCCTATGAGATCGAAACCCTGCTGCGCGAAAGCTTCCCCGATGCCGTCATCGAAATCCAGGGCGACGACGGGGTTCATTTCCAGGGACTCGTGATCGACGAAAGCTTCCGCGGCATGAACCGCATCCAGCAACAACGCGCCGTGATGGCCGTGATCAAACCCAAGGTCGATAGCGGCGAAATTCACGCGCTTGGCCTCACCACGAAAGCCCCCGACGAGCCGCAAAATTCTTAAACAAGAATTTTGACAAAAGTCTTTTCAAGACTTTTGCGCCAACCCAAAAGGAAGAACCATGACAGCTCAAGACCAGATCAAGGAAACCGTGACGAAGAACGACGTCGTGCTCTTCATGAAAGGCACCAAATCCATGCCGCAATGCGGTTTCTCGTCCCGCGTGGCCGGGGTGCTGAACTTCATGGGTGTCGAATATCACGACATCAACGTGCTGGCCGATGACGACATCCGGCAAGGGATCAAGGATTATTCCGACTGGCCCACCATCCCCCAGCTTTACATCAAGGGCGAATTCGTGGGCGGTTGCGACATCATCACCGAAATGACGCTCTCTGGCGAACTCGATGCCGAATTCGCCAAGCACGGGATCAACTTTGACAAAGACGCCGCCGACAAGATCCGCGAAGCGAACGGCTGAACGCACTGCGCGGGGGCGCTAGGATGCGCCCCCTTCGACCTGATCGGCCAGCGCCTCGGCCCGCGCAGCAATTTCGGCCAGCGTATCGGTGACCTCTGAGGGCACCACCAGAACCTCGACGCGCTCGGGCGCAGGCGCGGGTTGCGCCTGCATCGTCTCAATCTGCGCGCGCATCTTGGCGGCTTCGGCTTCGGCTTCGCGCACCTTGTCCTCAAGCCCAGCGGTCTTGTCAGCCAGCATCAGCCCCGCCATCAGCAGCATCCGCGCCTCCGGCATCCGGCCGATCTGTTCAGACAAATGCGCGGCCTCCGCATCCAGCATGGCCGCGGCCGAATGCAGAAAATGCTCCTCACCATCCTGACAGGCCACTTCAAAGCTGCGGCCACCAATCGCAATCTCAACCTGCGGCATGGGATGTCTCCTCGATCAGGGGGGTCAGTTCGGCCAGAATGGCATCCACCTCAGCGGCATCGGCAGACCGTTGGGCCTGCAAGGCTTCCACTTCCGCAGCCACAGCCTGATCCAGCAGTTCCGGGGCCAGCCCCTTGGTCACAGCCTCGCGCAACTGGGTATTCATTTCGCGCATCTGCGCGTTTGACGCCCGCAAGCGCTGCAATTCGGCATCCAACTTGACCATTTGCGCCTTCTGCGCCTCAACCCGCTCGGTCAATGACGCCACCTGGGTATCCTGCCGCTCTTTCAGCGCACGGACACGCTCAATCAGCTCGGCATTGGCCGCACGTTCCTTTTCCAGCGCTTCGGTCAGGTCCGTCTGGGGCGCACCACCGCGTGCCTCCATACCCTGCCTGATCCGGTCCAGCGCCGCCGTAATCCGGCTTTCCAATGCACTAATGTCACTCATCCGCCCGTCCTTTCGCACCCCGGCACCCCGGGGTCATGCAACGCTGCGGTCTGCCCCCGCCTGCGTCGAAAATGATCCGGCAAAGCCGAATCGTGCCTCTTTACCGATAGCCTAAGCCATCCGCCAAAGGCCCGCAAACGCAGAGGCGGCAAGAAAATGAACAGCTTAGCCCGCATGCTTGATCTCGCGGGGGGGCCTGATATGAGGCAGGGCAAGCCAAAAGATCATCTTTGTAAACAGGAACCTACCCCCTTGGATATTGCAGCCCTGCGCACCGCCCACCCCGATCACTGGAAGAAAGCCACCGCGATCCGCACCCTGACGCTGGATGCGGTCGCTGCCGCAAATTCCGGCCATTCCGGCATGCCCATGGGCATGGCCGATGTCGCCACGGTCCTTTTTGAAAAACATCTGAACTTCGACCCCAAGACACCGGACTGGCCTGACCGCGACCGGTTCATCCTGTCGGCGGGTCACGGCTCCATGCTGCTTTACTCCCTGATGTACCTGACCGGCTACGAAGACATGCCGCTGCAACAGATCAAGGATTTCCGCCAATGGGGCGCGCGCACCGCTGGCCATCCCGAATACGGGCATGCCCGCGGTATCGAGACCACCACCGGCCCCCTCGGCCAAGGCATCGCCAATTCGGTTGGTTTTGCCATTGCCGAGGAAATTCAGCGCGCCACTTGGGGCAAGAAAATCGTCGACCATTATACCTATGTCATGGCTGGTGACGGCTGCCTGATGGAAGGCGTCAGCCACGAAGCCATCGGTCTGGCCGGCATGCAGAAACTCGGTCACCTGATCGTCTTCTTCGACAACAACAACATCACCATCGACGGCACCGTCGACATGGCGGATATCACCGACCAGCCGCAGCGGTTCGAGGCAGCAGGCTGGCACGTCCAATCCATCGACGGTCACGACCCCGCAGCCATCGACGCCGCCATCACAGCGGCCAAGAAAGACCCGCGGCCGTCCATGATCGCCTGCAAAACCCATATCGCGTTGGGTCACGCCGCACAGGATACGTCCAAGGGCCACGGCGCCCTGACCGACAAGGATCAACTCAAAGCCGCCAAAGAGGCCTATGGCGCGCCCATGGGCGATTTTGAGGTCGACCCGGATGTCAAAAAACAGTGGGAAGCCATCGGCGCACGGGGCGAAACCACCCGCAAAGACTGGGAAGCGCGCTTCGCCAGCCTCTCCGCCACCAAACAGGCCGAATTCAACCGGACCTACGCGGGCGAAGCACCGAAAAAACTCAGCGCCACCATCCGCGCCCTGAAAAAGCAGGTCACCGAAGGATTGCCAAAGGTCGCAACCCGCAAATCCTCCGAAATGGTGCTCGAAGTGATCAATCCGATCATGAAGGAAACCATCGGCGGCTCGGCTGACCTTACCGGCTCCAACAACACCAAAACCAGTGATCTTGGCGTCTTTACCCCCGCCAGCCGCAAGGGCCGCTACATTTATTACGGCGTGCGCGAACACGGGATGGCGGCGGCCATGAACGGCATGGCGCTGCATGGCGGCACCAAACCCTACGGCGGCACCTTCATGTGCTTCACCGACTACGCGCGCGGGGCGATGCGGCTGTCGGCACTCATGGGCGTGCCGGTGACCTATGTTATGACCCATGACAGTATCGGCCTTGGCGAAGACGGGCCAACCCACCAGCCGGTCGAACACCTCGCCATGCTGCGCGCCACACCAAACGTGAATGTCATTCGGCCTGCCGATACGGTCGAAACAGCCGAAGCATGGGAACTGGCGCTGACCTCACAGAAAACCCCAACCGTGCTCAGCCTGACCCGTCAGGGCCTTCCCACAGTGCGCAAAGACCACAAGACGAAAAACCTGACGGCCCAGGGCGCCTATGTCCTCGCCGATGCCGAAGGCAAAAGGCAGGCGATCCTGCTCGCCACCGGCTCCGAAGTCAGCGTCGCCCTCGCCGCCCGCGATCTGCTGGAGGCCGAAGGAATCGGCACGCGTGTCGTCTCCATGCCATGCTGGGAACTGTTCGAAGAACAGGACGAAAGCTACCGCAAACGCGTCCTGCCCGCAGGGCCGGTAAGGGTCGCGATCGAAGCCGGAATCCGCTTTGGCTGGGACCGCTGGTTATTTGGCGAACGCGGCAAGCGCGAAAAATCCGGCTTCATCGGCATGCACGGTTTCGGCGCCTCTGCCCCGGCCGAGCGCCTCTTCGAAGAATTCGGGATCACGGCACAAGACACGGCTGACAAGGTCAAGTCCCTGATCAAATAACAACAAAAGGCGACGGTTAGTCCCGTCGCCTTTTCTTCGGATGCCCGATTATTCAGGCTTTCATTGCATTGATGACTTCACCGAAATCCAGATCGCTCACACGCTTCATAGTCCAATCTGTGAAATAGCGGCTCTCGATCTGCTTTTCATCCAATATCTTGAACCCGCCATGGCGCGGATCCTTCTCAATCGTCTTAATCAATTCACGGACAACAGGCTCTTCGCCTTCAAGGACCTGGCAGAAATTCCGGCCATTATAAGCCAGAGCACCTGTCACGCCGCGATCGGCATTGGCCTTTTGTGACTGGGCCACTATCGCCTCTACGCCATCATCACCCAAATCCGCGTGGGCGGTGCTGAAATAAAGTATTCTGATCATCTCAATCCCTTCACTGCATGATGTGGCAGAATGTCTCAGTTAGGATCAGGTTAAGAAATTGTAAACGGCAACTTGGCGGTTCCTGTGTCCTATGACATAGCAATCCGGATTGACCATACGTTACCCGCCAACGGTGCGGTTCTGTCCTGACAGGGCATATCAACAAATCCCAGCCATCGGCGTTTATCCGCCGACAGCCGGACCGGCACCGGTTTTCGCTATCCCTGCCCCGCCAACTCTACGAGAATCGCAAACATAATAAATATCTCAAAGAGATAGTGACATGAGCAGGCATTCAAACAGGCGCATTTCTGGCTTTATTCTTGTGCTTACGCTGCTGGCCAGCTGTAACACCGCCTTGGAAAGGCGAACGATCAGCGGCCCCGATATTGCGCCTGCCCCGGTCTCGGACATCGACAGCTATGCACAACGCTTTCTAAACGCCTTGCAGCCAAGATCCTTTGCAGAATCGCGCGAATACTGCGGGTTCTTTGTCGCCAACCGGGACGGCCAGGTCGTGGGCACGGCACCACGGGCAGGCACTGCCGACAGCTGCGTCGCTGGCTTCATCCCCGCCAACGCGATTGCCAGCTATCACACCCATGGCGGCTATCTACCCAACTACTTCAACGAAGTTCCCTCCATCAGTGACGCGGTCAGTGCGATGGACGTGGAATTGGACGATTACGTCAGCACGCCCGGCGGACGGTTCTGGCGGGTCGACGGGGACACCGGAACAGCCATCACGCTCTGCGGGCGCGGATGTCTGGCGCAAGATCCGATCTTCCGGCCTGATCCGCGCAACCCAATTGGGGTCCGCTACACGCTGGATCAGCTACGCGCGCTGCAAAGCTAGGATCGTGTTAGCGACAACGGTTAGCGCAACCAGCCAATTTTAACGCTAACATACTGACAATAAGTCACTTTTATCGTAGCACGCCCCGCTTCGTAGCCCTATAGCTGGCGTCAAACAAAAGGCGTGAGGGATCGGGAATGACAGTCACAATCGGGATCAACGGCTTCGGCCGCATCGGGCGCTGCACCTTGGCGCACATCACCGAAGCGGCGCGCAACGACGTCCAGGTCGTCAAGATCAACGCCACCGGACCGATCGAAACCAATGCCCACCTCCTAAAATACGACAGCATCCACGGCCGGTTCGGCCACCCCGTGACCGTCAAGGGCAACAGCCTCGACCTTGGGCGCGGTCCGATTGACGTCATGTCCACCTACGACCCGGCGGAGCTTGACTGGGACGGCGTCGATGTCGTGCTCGAATGCACCGGCAAATTCAACGATGGCACGCAATCGGCCATCCATCTCGACCGGGGCGCCAAAAAGGTCCTCATCTCCGCCCCCGCGAAAAACGTCGACCGCACCGTCGTCTACGGGGTCAATCACCGGGAACTGATCGCGACAGAACGCATGGTCTCCAACGGCTCCTGTACCACCAACTGCCTCGCCCCGCTCGCCAAGGTCCTGAACGACGCCATAGGCATCGAACGGGGCATCATGACGACAATCCACAGCTACACAGGCGACCAGCCCACGCTGGACCGGCGGCACAATGACCTCTATCGCGCCCGCGCTGCCGCCATGGCGATGATCCCCACATCAACCGGCGCCGCTAAGGCACTGGGCGAGGTGCTGCCGGAACTCGCCGGCAAACTCGACGGCACCGCGATCCGCGTGCCCACACCCAATGTCAGCGCGGTCGACCTGACATTCGAAGCCGGCAAATCCGTCACCGTCGAAGATGTAAACGCTGTGGTCGCCGAAGCGGCGTCCGGTTACATGGGCATGGTCATGGCCTACGACGCCGAGGCCAAGGTCAGCATCGATTTCAACCACACCACCCAAAGCTGCATTTTCGCCCCTGACCAGACCAAGGTCGTCAGCGGCAAAACCGTCCGCGTCCTGGCCTGGTACGACAACGAATGGGGCTTCTCCGCGCGTATGGCCGACGTCGCCGGCGCAATGGGGCGGCTGCACTAGCGCCGAACATCCGGTGGGCGTGGGACCGATACCAACGACCCAACCTCAATCCAAAGAAGCGGCTAACGGCAGTTTCCAGCCCAACTTAACTGATGCTGCAATTGAACAAAAGTCCGCTTCGACTGCCGCAGAATGTTATTCAGCTTTCTTCACAAGTGAGAGCTATTGTCTTGATAGCCTCGGCCACTTCATTGGGGTGATCTGTCTGTATCTGGAAGGAATTTTTACGGATTTCCCCATTGGTGCAGTAGGCCGTGCAAGTCTCATAAGAATAGTTTGTTCGGCGCACGGTCGCTGCTGAAAAGAGGGTGTTGATTTCCACATAGCTGCCATAAGCATCGGTCTGGCCAATGGTTATGGCATCCGGATCTGCATCTTTTAACTCAATGGTATCCGTACTGACAGTGTGAACGATTCCATCGGCTAGATTGAGCAGTATATGAGTTGTTGATTTCAGCGTGCAGGTCTCTGCTTCCTCATATTCATAGGTCAATTCGCCCGATCCATCGCTGCTTTCGTAGATGTCGGACGGGTCCGTATTTTCAAAGATGACCATGACAGCGGTATCATAGCCTTCTTCAGGCTGGGCTGTTGCAGTCGTTGCAAAAACCAATGCGCAAAAACATGAAATAGAAAAACGCATTTCAGTATTTCCCATAGTTTTGATAGACTTGCCAATCCGGACATAACGATCGCCCGGAGTGTTTGCACGCGTAATCTGCAGCTTATCCATGGCTTGAGCGGAATATCATAACATGATTAGATAGCGGACCATTGCGATGACACGTTGAATGGCCGCAAAGTCCGCACAGCCAACACGGGACCATATCTCTCCCGCATCCGACCAACCTTAGATGAACGGCCCTGATGAAGAGCTCACATTTTCGTTTTCTTAGCGCGAAAGATGCGCGCGCTGCCCAAGCCCCTCTTCGCTAAACCGAACCCGATTTTGCCATTTCCATCCCACCCGGCTAGACCTGCGCCATGACCAACACCATCGCTATCTGCCTCGGCATCCTGATCATCGGCTTTTTCGCCCTCGATCACTTTGTGCTGGAATGGAATACGCCACAGTTCCTGATGCAGCAACTGATACGGCTCACCGAATATATTGCCTTTTGGCGCTGAGCATTTCGGTGCAAGATAGGTTGACCTTTGGTCATAAATCGCAATGTTAGCGCCAACATTGATCCCATCAGGAGGAACATCATGGCCGTCAAAGTCGCCATTAACGGATTTGGCCGGATCGGCCGCAATATTTTGCGGGCCATCATCGAAAGCGGACGCACCGATATCGAAGTCGTCGCCATCAACGATCTCGGCCCGGTGGAAACCAACGCCCACCTCTTGCGGTTCGACAGCGTGCATGGCCGCTTCCCGGCCACCGTGACCACAACCGAAACGACCATCGATGTCGGGCGCGGCCCGATGGAGGTGACAGCCATCCGCAACCCCGCCGACCTGCCATGGGCGCATGTCGATATCGTTCTGGAATGTACCGGCATCTTCAACAGCAAAGAGGCCTGCAAGGCCCATCTGGACAATGGCGCCTCCCGCGTGCTGATCTCGGCCCCTGGCAAAAACGCCGATAAAACAATCGTCTACGGCGTGAACCACCATGTGCTGACCAAAGATGACATCGTCGTCTCCAACGCGTCCTGCACCACCAATTGCCTGTCCCCCGTAGCCAAAGTGCTGAATGACGCGATCGGGATCACCAAAGGGTTCATGACCACGATCCACAGCTACACCGGCGACCAGCCGACGCTGGATACCATGCACAAGGACCTCTATCGCGCCCGCGCGGCGGCCCTGTCCATGATCCCGACATCAACCGGGGCGGCCAAGGCCGTGGGCCTCGTCCTGCCGGAGCTCAACGGCAAACTTGACGGCGTTGCGATCCGTGTGCCAACCCCCAACGTGTCCGTCGTGGACCTGACATTTGAATCGTCACGGGCCACCACCGTCGAAGAAGTCAACGACGCCATCAAAGCCGCCGCTGACGGCTCGCTTAAAGGCGTGCTTGCCTATACGGACCTGCCCATGGTCAGCTCTGACTTCAACCACGATCCGCATTCGTCGATCTTCCATCTGGACCAAACCAAGGTGCTGGACGGGAACATGGTGCGAATCCTGACCTGGTATGACAACGAATGGGGTTTCTCCAATCGGATGGCTGATACAGCCGTTGCGATGGGCAAACTGATCTAGATTCAACCATCTGCACAGCAAACAGGCCGACCAACACCGGGTCGGCTTTTTTGTGACCAAACCATGAATTTCGCCATGCAGAACATGCATGGCGCTTTGCATTTTACGCACCTTGTTCTGCGCCGCAGCATCGCTAAATCAGGGTCAAGACAACGAAACGCGATGACTTAAAAGGAGCACGCAAATGACCGCACTGAACACCGTTCGCAATGCAATTGAAAAGCGCGTGGCCTATTCACGCCTCAAGCGCGAGCTGCGCAACATGCCGCTGGAAACAGCCATTGACCTGGGCATGTTCCGCGAAGATGCCGCCAAGATCGCAACCAAGGCGATCTACGGCTAAGCCACTCAATAAGTTACGAAAACCAGCCGTCCCAATGGGGCGGCTTTGTTATTTCAGGACCCTGTCCAGAAACGCGTCGATCCGCGCGGAATACTCCGGCTGGCCAGCGATATTGTTATGTGTGGCCCCTGCCACCTCATGCATCGTCACATCCAGCCCGGCATCCTCCATCAGCCGCGTCAGACGCTGACCATTGGCAATCGGGATCAACTGATCGACGGCCCCATGCTGCACCAGCACAGGCGCTGACAGACGGGGGACCAGCACTGCGTTGTTCCATTTCTGCACCCCAGGCATGTAACAGGCCGGCAAGTATGACGCCCGCGTCATCAGTTCGCACATCTTCACATAAGGCGCATCCAAAATGATCGCCGCGACCTCGCGTTCCACCGCCACATGCTGCGCAATCCCCGTTCCCATGGAATAGCCATGCACCACAATCGGCCCGTCATGCCGGGCGGCCAACCAGTCATAGGCTTCCAGCGCATCGGTCTTCAAACGGTGCTCTGACGATCGGCCGGGAATGCCACCGCCCCCTGGATATTCCATCGCCACAATGGTGCGCCCGGCATTCACATGCGCATCCAGCGTATAGGTGAAATAGGCCAGCGCGCCGCCATTGCCCATGAAAAACAAAACCGCCGGGTCGGCACTCCCTTCCGAAATGGCAAGGGCGACCTGCCGGTCCGAAACCACCTCCTGCCGAAATCCGGGCGCGTCAAACGGGTCAGGACCAAAGGGATAGATGAACCGGGGATGGGTCAGCACCATCGCCGCCGCATAAAGCAGATAAGTCCCCGCAAACAAAAGCAGCAGCTTCAATCAGCGAACCGCGCCAGCAGCGCGGTATTCACAGCCGGGGTCACGAATTTCGACACATCGCCATCCAGCCGGGCGATTTCCTTGACCAGCTTGGACGCAATCGCCTGATGCTGCGCCTCCGCCATCAGGAACACGGTCTCGATACTGTTATCAAGCGCACGGTTCATGCCAACCATCTGATATTCGTATTCAAAATCCGCCACCGCGCGCAGGCCGCGAATGATGACACCGGCATTCACATCGCGGGCACAATCGATCAGCAAATTCTCGAACGGATGCACGACAATCTCGCATCCGGTTGCGGCACCCAAAGGGGCGCATTCCGCCTCGACCATGGCCACACGCTCCTCCAGATCGAACAGAGGCCCCTTGTCGCGGTTGATCGCCACGCCAATGACCAGACGATCCACCAGCGAACAGGCCCGCCGGATAATATCCAGATGGCCCAGCGTGATCGGGTCAAATGTGCCGGGATAAAGCCCTGTCCGCATGGCGCACCTCATCGTTACAAAATCTGGGGGCCACGCAACATTATTGCGGACAGGATTGCAAGAGGGCTAGTGCCCCATGATCATGCCTTCCAAGGCATCCTTTTCCATCGACAATTCCGCCAGTCGGGCCTTGACCACATCACCGATGGAGATCAGGCCGATCATCGTACCGCCTTCCATCACCGGCAGGTGACGAAACCGGCCGTTGGTCATCATCTCCAGAACCGCATCGGCGCTATCGGTGGGCGCACAAGTCACCAGCTTGGATGTCATCATCTCGCCCACCGGTTCACTCAGACAGGCCACACCGCGCTTGCCCATCTCGCGCACGATATCGCGCTCTGACAGGATCCCATCCAGCGTTTTCCCGTCGGCGGACACGACAACCGTCCCGATCCGCTTTTCCGACAACAGCTTGACAGCATCGTTGACATGATCCGTCGGCTTGACCGACACCACACCGATATCAGTCTTGGATTTCAGGATTTGGGACACAATCATCAGCGGGCTCCTTGGCGCGGCTTCAATGGTTTCAGCGTGTCAAATCACGGGGCTACCTGTCAAGCGTGCCATTTGTTCAAGACGCGCAACTTCTGCCTGCATCCCGCGCATGAGCGCACCGGCAAACCGGGTCAATCGGTCCGACTGACGGTCGGACGTATGACGCACCAGATAAAACGACCGACGCAGCGAAATCTCATCGGTCAGCACCCGGCACAGCTCTGGCGCGAAGGGCAGCACAAAATCATGCACAAACCCCACCCCGGTCTGGCGCAGCATCTGCAATTGCACGGCGACCGAATTGGATGCCAGTTGTACGCCATCCGCCCCCAGCGCACCCAGATAGTCCAGTTCCTTGTCGAAAATCATATCCGGGATGTAGCCCACAACCGGCCTGCTCCGCAGGTCTTCCCGCGACCCGACAGGCGGCGCATCGGCCCGCGTCGCCAGATGCAGGTGGTAATCCGTGATCTTCTGCACCGTCAGACGGCCCGCTGCTGGCGGGCTGACCGTCACCGCCATATCCGCCTCGCGGCGCGACAGGTTCACGACACGGGGCAACGCCAGCACCTGCACCTCCAGATCGGGGTTGTCCGCCTGAATGGCGGCACAGACCTGCGGCAACAGGAAATTCGCCGCGCCATCCGGCGCCCCAATCCTGATCTGCCCGGTCAGTGCCGCCGACGCCCCCTGCCCTTCGTCGAACGCCAGCGACAGATGCGCCTCGGCCTCCGCCGCCCTGTCGCGCATCCGTTCCCCCAAATCGGTCAGGGCGTAACCCTGCGGCGATTTGACAAACAACGTCGCCCCCATCGCGCGTTCCAACCGGGCCACACGGCGGCCCAGCGTCGCCGGATCCATCTTCAGCACTGGCGCTGCCCCCGACAGGCTTTCGGCGCGGGCCACCGCCAGAAACACCCGCATGTCATCCCAGTTTTCCATCACACCCTTGCATTTTTGCAAAATGATTTTGGGACATTGCGGGTTTTACCACCAAAAACGCAAGCCTATAGTGACCTCAAATTCAGGGAGGATTCCATGCAAGAACTGACCCATTACATCGGCGGCCAGCAAGTCAAAGGCACATCAGGCCGCTTTGCCGACGTCTACAACCCCGCGACCGGCGAGGTGCAGGCCAAAGTTCCGCTCGCCAATGCCGATGAACTGGCCAAGGCTGTCGAGATCGCGCAAAACGCACAGCCCGAATGGGCCGCCGTCAACCCGCAACGCCGCGCACGGGTCATGATGGCCTTTGTCGGCCTGCTCCACCGTGACATGGACAAACTGGCCGAGGCGCTCAGCCGCGAACACGGCAAAACCCCGCCCGACGCCAAAGGCGACGTGATCCGCGGGCTCGAAGTGGTCGAATACTGCATCGGTGCGCCGCAACTGCTCAAGGGTGAATTCACCGATAGCGCGGGCCCCGGCATCGACATGTATTCGATGAAGCAAGCGCTCGGCGTCACCGCAGGCATCACGCCTTTCAACTTCCCCGCCATGATCCCGATGTGGATGTTCGCGCCCGCCATCGTCTGCGGCAACGCCTTCATCCTGAAACCCTCCGAACGCGACCCATCCGTGCCCCTGATGCTGGCCGAACTGATGGAAGAAGCAGGCCTGCCCAAGGGTATCCTGCAGGTCGTTAACGGCGACAAGGAAGCGGTCGATGCGATCCTCGATCACGACGTGATCCAGTCCATCGGTTTTGTCGGCTCCACCCCGATCGCCTCCTATATCTACAGCCGCGGCTGCGCGGAGGGCAAACGTGTCCAGTGCTTTGGCGGGGCGAAAAACCACATGATCATCATGCCTGACGCGGACATGGATCAGGCTGCCGATGCACTCGTCGGAGCGGGCTACGGTGCGGCCGGTGAACGCTGCATGGCCATCTCCGTCGCCGTACCGGTCGGTGATGAAACCGCCGACCGCCTGCTGGAAAAACTCGTGCCCCGGGTCGAGGCGCTCAAGGTCGGCCCCTACACTTCCGGCAACGATGTCGATTACGGGCCGGTCGTGACCGCCGCCGCCAAGGCCAATATCGAACGCCTCGTGCAATCTGGCATCGACCAAGGCGCGAAACTGGTCGTCGACGGGCGGGACTTCAACCTGCAAGGCTACGAAGACGGCTTCTTCGTCGGCGCGCATCTCTTCGACAACGTCACCAAGGATATGGACATCTACAAAACCGAAATCTTCGGCCCGGTCCTGTCCACCGTGCGTGCGCAAAGCTACAAAGAAGCGCTCAGCCTCGCCATGGACCACGAATATGGCAACGGCACCGCGATCTTCACCCGCGACGGCGACACCGCCCGCGATTTTGCCAACCGGATCAATATCGGCATGGTCGGGATCAACGTGCCGATCCCAGTGCCGCTGGCCTACCACACCTTCGGCGGCTGGAAGAAATCGGTCTTTGGCGATCTCAACCAGCACGGGCCGGACGCGTTCAAGTTCTACACACGGACCAAGACAATCACGTCCCGCTGGCCCTCGGGCATCAAGGAAGGCGGCGAATTCTCGATCCCCGTGATGGAATAAGCAGACCGGGCGGCGTGAAACCACGCCGCCCCCTACGGCTCTTAAACCACGGTGATGCTGCCCTTCATGCGAGGATGCACGGCGCAGAAATAGCTGAACGTGGCCGATGACGGAAACTGCAGCGATGCAGACTGACCACCGCGCAGATTGCCGGTATCGAACGCGCCACTATCGGCGGTGGCCGTGTGCGGGGCGTTATCCTCATTCACAAACTGCACGGTATCGCCCGCATTGATTGTCAGATTTGCTGGTTCAAACGCGAAATTCCGGATGGCGACTGTATGTGTGGTCGCATGACCATCAGCCCTGGCCATATGCGCGGCAAGCGGTGCCACGGTGGCAACTGCTGCCAGACGAAGGGCGGTACGACGAGTAATCTTTGACATTGGTTTTTCCTCAAGTTTCAAATCAGATCGTAAACCCCACTCTGCTAACCGCGGGCGAGGTATCAGACGCAAAACAATAACCAACGGCACCACGCTAAAAGAACCGGTGATGTTGCAAAGCATCTGTCTAGGATACGCGCAAAGAACCGGCTTTATTCCCGGAATTTTGAAAAAATTTCGAGATTCTGGAAAAAGCCTGCCGCGCAGAAGGTCCAGGCCTCCGTCGAAAGGCCTCTCAGTCCCGGCTTTTTGTCGGGTCTCCTACCATCGCCAGTCGCGCCCTTGCCCCCCCAAGAAAAATAATAAATGGTGATCCACCGTCAGGCCGAAATGCCCAAAACCACGCCATCGTCTGGCCTTCAAACCGGTAGGAAATAAGGCCGGACCGCCGCAAACCATACCAAACTGCGCGACACTGCTATCCGTTATCCTGTTGAAAATAACCGGACCATCAGCCGTCAACGCACCGTCCGGTAGCCGGATTTCCGCGACAAACGCAACCTCATGACGGGTAACACCCTGATGCTGATAGATGTTTTCAAAAGACAACAGATCACCCACGACATCAAACTGCAGGCCAAGCTTCTCGTCAAACTATCGGATCAACGTATCTTGCCAGCTGTCTCAGAAATTGCCCCTCTCGCCAAGGGCCTGACGCCCTTGATGGTGCCGTCGTCATTATACACTTCCGCCACCAGCAGGCAGCCATCACGCGACGCAAGGCCAAGGGTCTTGATCTGAATGCTTTGTGCCAGGCGCCAGACCGCCATTGACCGAACCGCTCCGATGCGCACCGGTCATCAATCGACTATTCCAGTTGCACCGATACCGGATCGTCCATACCCGCTGCGCCCCCGCTTAGCCCAACATCTTCCCCAAATAATGCACAACCGGCGCAATCAGCTCTGCATCGTCCCAATATGACGCATGCGACAGCGGATTCCATCCACCCGTCGGCGGCGCCCCCAGATGGATAGGAATGTCGCGCAGATGCCGGTCCGATACCATTTTGGCGTAGCGCGGGGCGGCTGGCCCCAACGGATATGCCAGAATATCTTCGCGGTCATAAAAATTCTGCCACCAGGTCACGATCTGCTGCTCTTCGGGCAGATCGGCGCCCGGATAGGCAATCGGCCTGATATCGTCCGGTTTATGGGGAAACAGAAATACCGGGATGTTGCAGCCAAACGTCATCAGCCCTGCCACCGTGCGCATATTCTGCAAGGGCGATCCAAACCGGCGTTCGCCCGTGCGTGCCGCGAACCGTTGCAGATCATAGATATAGTTTGACACCACATGCCCACCCAGCGAATGGGCCAGGATCAGCAGCTGCCCCCCCGGCCCGATATCAGCCTCGATATCACGCACCGTCAGTTCCAAACGACTGTGGATCTGCTCGTAAAACGCTGACGATCCATCGGCCGTCTTGCGATAGGCGGCGGCATCCGACAGGGCAGCCATGACAAAGCCGCGCGGCGCCTCTGCATTGGTCTTGTCGCGGATATCATCAAGAAATCCCTGCTGACGGCTCTGCAGAATATCCGACCAGAACACCTCACGCCACGCCACCCGCCCCGCATCGTCACCCAGCTTGCGTTGCACACGACGCGCCATATCTGCTGAAAACGTCAAATCGTTTGTCTGTGCCGGTCTTTGATCGCCCAGCCGACCCACACCATGGATCACAATCACACCGATTTTCTGCTCAGCCACAGATGATTCCTTTCGCAAAACACCGCCTTTATGGCCAAACAGGAATAACCAATTGCTAACAGCCAAGACTTGCCAAAGCCGCGCAATCAGCCCAAGAATATGAACAAGCGTTCAATTCATGCGGGAAGGGCATCATGGACTTTGCATTGACCGAGGAACAATCGGCCATTTTCGACATGGCCCAGGCCTTTGGGGCCGAACATATCGCCCCTCATGCCCGCCAATGGGAAAGCGACGGCACCATCCCCAAAACGCTCTGGCCCAAACTCGCCGAACTTGGCCTCGGCGGACTCTATGTGACCGAGGATATGGGCGGCTCCGGCCTCTCCCGCCTCGACGCCACACTGGTCTTCGAAGCGCTCTCGCAGTCCTGCGCCTCCGTCGCCGCGTTCCTGTCGATCCACAACATGTGCGCGCGGATGATCGACGCCTACGGATCAGACGAATTACGCCACCGGATCCTGCCAAGGGCCGTGACGATGGAAACCATCCTCAGCTACTGCCTGACCGAACCCGGCTCCGGCTCCGACGCCGCCGCGCTGAAAACCAAGGCCATCCGCACCAACGAAGGTTACGAACTGACCGGGACCAAGGCCTTCATCTCCGGCGGCGGCTATTCCGACGCCTATATCGTCATGGCGCGCACCGGCGACGACAGGCCAAAGGGGATCAGCGCGATCCTCATCGAAGACGGCACAGACGGCCTCAGCTATGGCGGGCTGGAGGACAAGATGGGCTGGCGCTCCCAACCCACCCGTCAGGTCCAGATGGACGCCTGCAAAGCCCCTGCGGGCAACCTGCTCGGCGACGAAGGACAAGGGTTCAAATACGCCATGGCGGGCCTTGACGGCGGGCGGCTCAACATCGCCGCCTGCTCGCTCGGCGCGGCACAATCCGCGCTCGACCAGACGCTGGCCTATATGAAGGAACGCAAAGCCTTCGGCAAACCCATCGACCAGTTCCAGGGGCTCCAATTCCGGCTCGCGGATATGGAGATTGATCTACAATCCGCTCGCACCTTCCTGCGCCAGGCCGCCTGGAAACTCGACACCGGCGCGCCCGATGCCAGCAAATTCTGCGCCATGGCCAAGAAACAGGTGACAGAGGTCGGCAGTCGGGTGGCCGACCAATGCCTGCAACTGCACGGGGGCTACGGCTACCTCGCCGATTACGGGATCGAAAAGATCGTGCGCGACCTGCGGGTCCACCAGATCCTCGAAGGCACCAACGAAATCATGCGGCTGATCACGGCCCGCCATCTGATCCAATAAACACCCGTCCCGGGCCTGCCCCGGGACCTCACCCTCGGACCAATATGACCGACATCATCATCCGCAAATCCGGGCGCGCAGGCCACATCACCCTCAACCGGCCCAAGGCGCTGAATGCGCTGACATGGGACATGTGCCTTGCCATCGAATCCGCCCTCGATAATTGGCGCAATGACCCCGATGTGGCCCTGATCCTGATCGACGGCGCAGGCGACCGCGCCTTCTGCTCGGGCGGGGATATCGCGGAAATGTACGCAACAGCCGGGCGCGGCGATTACGACTATGGCCAACGCTTCTGGCGCGACGAATACCGGCTCAACGCCAAGATCTACAATTACCCCAAACCCATCGTCACCTTCCTGCAAGGCTTCACCATGGGTGGGGGCGTCGGCGTCGGCTGCCACGGCTCGCACAGGATCGTCTGCGACAGCAGCCAGATCGCGATGCCCGAATGTGGAATCGGGCTTGTCCCCGATGTGGGCGGCTCACTGATCCTCGCCAAGGCGCCCGGACATTGCGGCGAATTCCTCGGGCTGTCAGGCGACCGAATGAACGCGGGCGACGCGATCTATGCAGGCTTCGCTGACAGCTACATCCCGGAAAGCGAATGGGAAGCGCTCAAGACAGCACTGATCGACAGCGGCGATCCTGCCGTGATCAAACCGCACCCTGCCCCCGAAAGCCGCCTTGCAGGCTGGCAATCCGAAATCGACGCGACCTTCGCCGGTGACACCCTCGGTGATATCTACCGCGCCATGCACGCTACCCCCGGCCCCGCTATCGCCCACACGCGCAAGCTGATGGACCGGAACGCCCCACTCGCCATGTCGGTCGCCACGCAGATCATCCATCAGGTCCGCGCCGACCCGCGCATCGAAAACGCGCTCGACCACGAATTCCGCTATACCTATCACTGCGCCGAACAGGGCGATTTCATCGAAGGGATCAGGGCCGCCATCATCGACCGGGACCGCAACCCGAAATGGCAACACGCCAGTTGGGCCGACGTCCCCGCATCAGAGGTTCAGCGCATGACCGCACCCTTGGGTGAAAACGCGCTGCAATGGGAGGACTATCCATGAAAATCGGCTTCATCGGCCTCGGCAACATGGGCGCACCCATGGCCGCCAATCTGGCCAAACATCACGAGGTCACCGGGTTCGACACCATCGCCAAACCCGACGGCATCACCATGGCGACAAGTGCTGCAGACGCCACCAAGGACGCCGATGTGGTCATCACCATGTTGCCCAACGGCGATATCCTGCGTGCCGTGGCGGCAGAAATCCACCCGGTCATGAAACCCGGCGCGATCCATCTCGACTGCTCCACTGTCGATGTGGAAAGCGCCCGCGCGGTGGCCACACAGGCCGACACCCACAACCTTGCCGCCATCGACGCGCCGGTCTCCGGCGGCATCGGCGGCGCGCAAGCAGGCACGCTCACCTTCATGGCAGGCGGACCGGACGCAGCCTTCGCCACCGTCAAACCGCTTTTCGACATCATGGGGCAAAAGGCCGTGCATTGCGGGCCAGCGGGCAACGGCCAGGCTGCGAAAATCTGCAACAACATGATCCTCGGCGTCACCATGATCGCCACCTGCGAGGCTTTCGTGCTCGCCGACAAACTCGGCCTCGACCGGCAGGCGATGTTCGACGTGGTCAGCACCTCATCGGGCTATTCATGGACCATGAACGCCTACTGCCCCGCCCCCGGCATCGGGCCGCAAAGCCCCGCGGACAACGACTACAAACCCGGCTTTGCCGCGGAACTGATGCTCAAGGATCTCAACCTGTCACAAATGGCCGCTGAAGCCGCCGACGCCGACACCCCCATGGGGCAAGCGGCAACAGCGCTCTACCGGCAATTTGTCGAAAACGAAGACGGCAAAGGCAAGGATTTCTCGGCCATGCTCCCGCGCTTTGAAAAACGGCACCGTGGATGAATTGGCTTGACCAGCCTCCATGGAACCAATTGCCGGCGGAGGCTTTGAAAGCACTCGCGCAACTCCGCCCACTGAACCTGCAAAAGGGCGACATCGTCTTCCAACCCGGCCAGACGGCAAAGGGTTTCGCAGTTGTCTTCAGCGGACAGATCGACGTTTATCTGATTGGGCCGACCGGGCGAGACATCCTGCTTTACAGCGTCACACCCGGGCAAAGCTGTGTGCAGACAACGCTCGGGCTGCTGGGGGGTGAACCATATAGCGGCGAAGGTCTGGCAGCGCGGGACAGCCAGATCATCCTGATCCCCGGCACGCTGTTCACAAATCTTATGGACAGCACACCCATGCTCCGGACTCTCGTGTTCCAGGCCTTTGCAGAGCGCATGCAAAACACCATGCATGTACTTGAAAAAGTTGCTTTTCAACGGGTCGAGGCGCGACTTGCTGAGGCCCTGCTGTCTATGGCTGATCAAGGCGAGGTACGGGCCACACAGGCCGAAATCGCCAGTCATATCGGATCGGCTCGCGAAGTGATATCGCGGCGTCTGGACAGTTTCGCCCGGCGCGGCTGGGTCACAACCGAACGGGGCCATGTCGTGATCCGCGACGCAGACGCACTCAAACGTTTGGTCAGCATCGCGGGCGAAACGTGACCAAGTCACAGACCCGCGCAGCCATCGGATATATCCTTTCTGCATCAGCCAAATCATCGGTACGTCAGAAAAGGAAACAACATGACAAAGAATGTAGGAACTCTCGACCGCGTGCTTCGCATCGTTCTGGGCGTCGCACTTCTGATCGGCTTCTTCTTGAACCGCGACGGCGCCTATAGCTGGCTCTATCTGATCGGCATCGTGCCATTGGCGACCGGTCTGTTATCCACCTGCCCACTCTATTCGCTGCTTGGCATTCGGACCTGCCCGCTGAAAAACAGCTGATTGGCCAAACCTGCCAGCTGATCTGCCCGTCACCATCATCCGGCACCACCGATTTGACGGAATGAATGCCCTCAGCTTCCGCTTGCAGGATGTTCATCCACCACAACAGCACCGGCCGGTAGAACAACACCGTCCGGGTCCCCACGCACGACAAAACTTTGGCAGGTCATACCGCTGGCATCGACCATTTCGCCTTCGTTACGGATCGTGATCGTATTACAGCTACCGGCTGCAATGATGGTGCCGCCATCGCGCGCCACCATTGTCAACTCTTCCACTTCGATATCGGTGACCGCGACCATCCCCCCGGCCCCCGCCTCAACCCAAAGCCGCTCGCCCGCATCACCGGTAAACGTGGCCTGCGCGCCATCAAAGGCCTTCAGCCCGTTCAATACTGACGTCTCGACCGACACCTCCAGCACATCATTCCGCCATTTGGGAAAGATGAACCAGCGGGTATTCCGGTCAAACACAAGCCACGGCAAAAACTCCCGCACCCGCAGCTTCGACACATCACCATCCAGCGCCACCGCCGTGACCGCCTGCGCCTGCCCCATGGTGACGCGCAGGCGCACATCTTCCTGCACTTCGATCGCGCGAAACGCACCAACCTCATGCACGACAGGTTCGGCCAACGCCGCCCCGGCAAGGGCCGCACCAAAGATCAGACCGATAGCATGCTTCATCGCATCACCCAGACAACGTCATCCCTCTCGCGATAGCCAAACGAGGGTGACAAGGCAATTCACATGCCCACCAGCAATGTTACAGCAAACTCCGGCTATTCGCCGACCGTGATCATGACCAGAACGACAAACATCGCAGGCACGACACCCAGCATCGGCACAATCAACGCAGGGTAGCCCCAGGTCAGAATCGCCACGAACCACAGCGCAAGGACACTGAACAGGAAATAGTAAATGTTGTCGGCATCACCATAATACACCTCACGCAGCATGCGGCCCAGAATGGGCACCCGGAACAGGATGCGGGTCAACAAAGAGCGGTCAGCATACGGGGTCTTGGTGGCGGCGGTCATGAATTCTATCCCTTTAACATGTTTGGCTACGAATTAGTCTGAGCGCCCGGCATTGGAATGCGGCAATCTGACCAAAAATCGAAAATTTGACCACAATTACACCGGTTCGGCATGCGACAGCCTCGCGATGAGCACCGAAGCAACTCCGCGCCACGGGCAAAATCACGCCGATCCACAGGCGACCATGCCACACAAACCTTGTCTGAAAGATCCAGGCTCCCATTTATTTCCTACAGAAACACTCAGAAAAGGAGGATAACGTGGAACAGCAGAAACCAAATTCTGTCACATTCCAAAACATCAGCGAAAAGTTGAAATCAGATATCACCATCACAGCACCAGGCTGGGTCTATCTGGCCGTTGCCATCAGTGCGCTTGTGCTTCTCGGCATCGCGCTGGATTAAGGGGGCCCTCATGAAAAAGACATTCTGGATCGCCGCAATTGCCATTGCCGCACCCACATCCCTCTTCGCTGGACAAACGATTGCCGAACTTGGCCCACAGGACCGCGTGACCGTCAGCGGGGTCGTCGACCGCATCGCTGACGAAGACACATTCATCCTCAGGGATCATACCGGCCAGATTCCGGTCTATCTTGGTCCGAACATGGTGCCGGTCGCGGTTGGCACTGCGGTCACCGTTCACGGCATCTTTGACGACGACGCGCCGCAGGAAATCTATGCGAACCGGATGGAAACGGATAACGGCACCAGTTTCAGCTTCGATCGCACCTACGAATAACAAACACTCACCAACCGCCGGCAGCCGCGGTGGCCACATCTCGCCACCCGGCTGTTTCAGGTCTTACTCAGCCGCCACCTTGCGCACCTTCAGCATATCCTTCAGATACCGGCCCGTATGACTTTCCACCACCTCGGCCACCTGCTCTGGCGTACCGGTCGCGACGATCTTGCCACCGCCATCGCCACCCTCCGGGCCGATATCAATGATATGATCGGCGGTTTTCACAACGTCCAGATTATGCTCAATCACGATGACCGAGTTCCCCTGATCAACCAGTTCATGCAGCACTTCCAGCAGCTTGCGCACATCCTCGAAATGCAGGCCCGTCGTCGGCTCATCCAGAATATACAGGGTCCGACCGGTCGACCGCTTTGCCAACTCCTTCGAAAGCTTCACGCGCTGCGCCTCACCCCCTGACAGGGTCGTCGCCTGCTGGCCCACCTTGATATAGCCCAACCCGACCCGCATCAGCGCGTCCATCTTTTCACGGATCGACGGCACGGCGGAAAAGAATGCCTGCGCATCTTCCACTGTCATATCAAGCACATCGGCAATGGACTTGCCCTTGAACTTGATCTCCAGCGTCTCGCGATTGTACCGCGCGCCCTTGCAGGTCTCGCAGGTCACATAGACATCCGGCAGAAAGTGCATTTCGATCTTGATGACACCATCACCCTGACAGGCCTCACACCTGCCACCCTTGACGTTGAACGAAAACCGACCCGGTTTGTACCCGCGCGCCTTCGCCTCGGGCATCCCTGCGAACCAATCACGGATCGGGGTAAAGGCCCCGGTATAGGTCGCCGGGTTCGACCGTGGGGTCCGGCCAATCGGGCGTTGGTCGATATCGATAACCTTATCGAGATGCTCGAACCCCTTGATCGTCTCGCAAGGTGCCGGTGTCTGCCGCGCGCCATTCAGCTTCATCGAGGCATTCTTGAACAGCGTCTCAACCGTCAGGGTCGACTTGCCGCCACCCGACACGCCCGTCACGCAAATGAACTTGCCCAGCGGGAAATCCACCGTGACATTCTGCAGATTGTTGCCGGTCGCCTTCACCACGGTCAGCTTCTTGGCCTTCCCCTTGCGGCGCTTCGCAGGCACGGGAATTTCCCGCGTGCCCACCAGATATTGCCCGGTGATCGACGCCGCATCAGCCATGATATCCGCAGGCGTCCCTTTGGACACAACCTGCCCGCCATGCACCCCGGCACCGGGGCCAATATCGAACACATAATCGGCCTCTCTAATGGCCTCCTCATCATGCTCGACAACAATCACGGTATTGCCCTGATCGCGCAGGTTCTTCAGCGTCGTCAGCAGCCGGTCATTGTCGCGCTGATGCAGGCCGATCGACGGCTCATCCAATACATAAAGCACCCCTTGCAGGCCCGACCCGATCTGCGACGCCAGCCTGATCCGTTGGCTTTCGCCCCCCGACAACGTGCCGGAGTTACGCGACAACGTCAGATATTCCAGCCCCACATTGTTCAAAAATCCCAGCCGCTCGCGGATTTCCTTCAGGATGGCGACAGCAATCTCGTTCTTCTGTTTGGACAGCGCTTCGGGCACCGACTGACACCAGTCAAACGCCTCCTTGATCGACATCTGCACGACCTGACCCACATGCAGGCCGCCAATCTTCACCGCCAGCGCTTCCTCGCGCAAACGATAGCCCCCACAGGTCCCGCAATTGCGGTTATTCTGGTAATTCTCGAACTCTTCGCGGATCCAGTTGCTATCCGTCTCGCGATAGCGGCGCTCCATATTCGGGATCACACCCTCGAATGCACGCTCCACCTGATAGACACGGCCACCCTCATCATAGCGAAACTTGATCTCTTCCTCGCCCGATCCGCGCAGGAATACCTGCTGCACCTTGGGGTCCAGATCTTTCCAACGGGCGTTCTTGTTGAACCCGTAATGCTTGGCAATCGCTTCAATCGTCTGCAGGAAATAGGGTGATTTCCCCTTGCGCCACGGCGCCAACGCCCCATCAGCGATCTTCAAAGTCACATCAGGCACAACAAGCTGCTCGTCAAAGAACAACTCGACCCCCAGCCCATCACAGGACGGACAGGCCCCAAACGGCGCATTGAACGAAAACAGGCGCGGCTCGATCTCGGGGATCGTGAACCCTGACACCGGACAGGCAAAATTCTCCGAAAACGTGATCCGCTCCGGATCACCCTCTTTCGGGGCCGTCTCCAGCACCGTAATCCCATCCGCCAGATCAAGCGCGGTGCGGAAACTGTCAGCCAGCCGGGTCTCAAGCCCCTCTTTGACGACAATCCGATCCACAACCACATCGATGTCATGGCGAAACTTCTTGTCCAGGGTCGGCGGCTGATCCAGTTCATAGAACTCACCATCTACCTTGACCCGCTGGAACCCCTGCTTGCGCAGTTCCAGAAACTCCTTGCGATACTCGCCCTTGCGGTCGCGGATAATCGGGGCCAGCAGATAACCGCGGGTGCCCTGTTCCATCGCCATCACGCGATCCACCATGTCCTGCACCTGCTGCGCCTCGATAGGCAAACCGGTCGCAGGGGAATACGGCGTGCCCGCACGGGCAAACAGCAAACGCAGATAATCGTAAATCTCGGTAATTGTGCCGACGGTCGACCGCGGGTTTTTCGACGTCGTCTTCTGCTCAATCGAAATCGCCGGGGACAGACCGCTGATATGGTCCACGTCCGGCTTTTCCATCATATCCAGAAACTGGCGGGCATAGGCGGACAGCGACTCAACATAGCGGCGCTGGCCCTCGGCATAGATCGTATCGAACGCCAGCGAAGACTTGCCCGACCCCGACAGACCGGTAATGACCACAAGCTGATCACGCGGAATATCCACATCGATATTCTTCAGATTGTGTTCGCGCGCGCCGCGCACCTCGATATTCTTCAGCTCAGCCATTCTGACCCCCAGGGTGACGCCCTACCAGATAGCAGCGCGATCCGATTCCGCCACCCCGGATATAGAACATTAAGCGAACATGTGCAAAATAATCATGACAAGCAAAAGCCCGGCCGCATTGCTGCAGCCGGGCCATGCTTTCATCGGTCCCGATGGCACAGATCAGTTCGCGTAATAGGCGGTAAATCCGGAACGCACAGTCTGGAACCACTCACCCGAATCCCGGATATTCTTCAGACCTGCATTCAGGGCTTCGATGACTTCAGGCGCGTCAGGGTTGTTTTTGTCGACAAAGACGGCCAGCACATTTGCCGTCGTCAGGTTGGGATTGATCGTGACCTGATCGGCAACGCCCATGCGCTGCGCGATGTCTTCGGCCTGCGATGTCACCAACGACACGCCATCGACCTCACCAGCAATCAGCGCCGTAAAGCAATCATCGGGGCTCACCGGCTGAACATACTCCATGACGTCACGACCCAGACCAACACTTGTTGCGCCAACGTCAGAATAATCGGCGGGCAGACACATGGTTTTGCCAGTAAAGTCAGCAGCGTTGTCCGTTGCACCCAATGGATCGTCGCGACGGGTCACCACACCGGTGATGATCTCGTAGAACGGATCGGAATGCAGGAAACCGTCGCAGCGGAACTTCGAATTCTCGGTCAGCGTTTCGGGCTCTTCACAATTCGGACGCAGCCAGGGGAAAGCACCGTCAAAGGCGCGTGCCGGCAGCAGGACCTCAAGATGAGATCCCCAATCGTTAACAAATACGATCTGGGTTTCGTATTGCGGCTCCATCGTGTCCATAGCGGCCCGGACCAGCTGAGTGTAGATGCCGCCGCCTTCCATGTCCTCATCCGTGTAGGGCGGATAACCTGTGCCGGTCACAAGGCGGATCGTCACAGGGCCATCGCTCGACACTTCAGGCACCGGTGCCACGACGCTGGCCTGCACCGTACCGGAACCCGGTAAAGCGCCATCGGCGCATGGCAATTTCAATTCCATCCCGACCGAAATCGCATTCGGGTTACCACCAATCACGGACCGGTTCGCATCCCAGACGCTCTGATAGCTGATGCTGCCATAAGCCTCGCGGGCTATGCCGCTCAGTGAATCACCGGACTGCACGGTATAAACCGTACAGGCCTGCTGCGCTTGGGCTGCACCAGCGCCTGCCAGAAACGCAACTGCTGCGAGTGTATATTTGTTAGACATTCTGTCCCTTCCATTCTTCACACATGACAGGCAATGACCTGCCTTTTTACTCTCTCAAGATCTGGCGACAGCACCCCCGAGGCGCGCCCGTCTGCACCACACCAACCTCACTCAATCACTCGGAAATTTACGACTTGCGACAACACTGTCCGGCTCTGCGTTAGAAATCAATGATGGTCGAAATAGGACACAAACCGGACCGCGATATGGTGAATGGCCGATAGATCGGGACCTTGCGGAAAGGGACGCCGCGTCAGACGACAATCAACGTCAGGTTGACGCGGGGGTAAGGTATTCCGGACCAATACCGCCCAGTGCTGGAAACGGCACCCGATTTGTGATTGTTTTCAAGATATTCATTTTCAAAGAGGCCCCCATGCGCTTTCTGGCATCCACAATTCTGCTGACCACATTCTTCACCGCCGCCGCCGCACAGGACCGGCCCAACACGATCCTGGTAATGGATGGCTCTGGCTCCATGTGGGGGCAGATTGATGGCACCGCCAAGATCACCATCGCACAACAGGTCGTCAGTTCTCTGCTTGACGAATTTCCAGCCGATCAGGGCCTTGGCCTGACCGTCTATGGTCACCGCGAACGGGGCAACTGCACCGATATCGAAACCATTGTCGCCCCTGCCCCCGGCACAGTCGGCGATATCGTGACAGCCGTGAACGGGATCAAACCGCTGGGTAAAACACCGATGACCGATGCGGTCATCGCCGCGGCGGAGGCTTTGCGCTACACCGAAGACAGCGCCACGGTCATTCTCGTCTCTGACGGCGTCGAAACCTGCAATCCTGATCCCTGCGCCGCCGCGCGACTGCTGGAAGAGGCCGGGATCGACTTCACCGCCCATGTCATCGGCTTTGACGTCAACGACCCCGAAGCACTCGCGCAAATGCAATGCATCGCCGAAGAAACCGGCGGGCAGTTCCTGACGGCCGCCAACGCCTCAGAACTCGACCTCGCCATGACCGCCATGGTGATGGAACCCGCCACCGTGACCGGCACGTTCGAGGCGCGGATCGGCACCGCTGACGGCCCGCTCGTCGAGGATCCGATCATCTGGGATATCATCAGCGAAGCCGGTCAGATCACCGATGATACACAAGGCAACCCGCTCACGCTGGATATGTCGGAAGGCACCTATCAGGCCACCGCCTACCGGATCGTGGACGAGGCCGAAGCAGAAGCCGAGGTCACAATCGCAGGCCCCGGCGATGTGACAGTCACGGTCATCTTCCCCGAAACCCTGCCCGCCGCCACCGTCAGCGCCCCTGAAAGCGCGCCAGCCGGATCAATCATCGCTGTGGACTGGACCGGCCCCAACCGCGACGGCGACCAGATCATCATCACGCAACAAGATGACAGAATCCCGCGGACAACCGCGCGCACAAGCGGCGGCAACCCCACGGAAATCATCCTGCCACCGACCCCGGGCAATTACGAGGTTCACTATCTGCTGCGTGATCGGCCCAACAAAATTATCGCATCAACCCCGATTACGGTGACACCGGTCACCGCGACGATCATCGCGCCTGATACCGGTGCCATCGGTGAAACCATCAGCGTGGAATGGACCGGACCTGATTACCCCGGCGATATCATCGTGTTGGCGCAGGACGGCGGGGCGAGCACCATCAACTCTGTCCGCACCAGCAACGGCAACCCACTGGACCTGGAACTCCCGTCAGAGCCGGGCATCTATGAAATCCACTACCGGATGCGCCAAAGCGCAACCGTCATCGGCAGCAAGGAAATTGAGGTCACCGACCTCAAGGCACAACTGACGGCCCCCGACACCGCCGTCGCAGGCGAAACCGTCACAGTCGGCTGGGAAGGACCGGATTACGATCTGGACTTCATCGCCGTTTCGGAACCTGGCGAAAACGGCAACATCAACCTGACCTACACGCGCGAGGGCAGCCCGCTCGGCCTCGAAATGCCGCCCATCCCCGGCGACTACGAAATCCGGTACACTTTGCGGCAAGACCGCGAAGTGATCGCCACCAAACCGATCACCGTCACAGCACCAGAGGTCAGTCTGACAGCCCCCGACACCGCCATTGCAGGTGAAACCGTGGCCGTCGGCTGGACGGGTCCGGATTACAATCTCGACTACATCGCGGTCGGGGTCCCTGGCGAACGGAACTACATCAACCTGACCTACACCCGCGACGGTGATCCGCTTGGGCTGGAAATGCCCGCCGAACCCGGCGACTACGAAATCCGGTACACTATGCGGCAGGACAATACCGTGATCGCCACCCGGCCCATCACCGTGACCAAGGCAGAGGTCGGGCTGAACGCCCCGGACACCGCCATTGTCGGCGAAACCGTCACGGTCGAATGGACGGGACCGGATTACAATCTCGACTTCATTGCGGTCGGCGAACCCGGCGAAAACAACTACATCAACTACACCTACACGCGCGACGGCAATCCGCTCGGCGTCGAAATGCCGCCCCAACCGGGCAATTACGAAATCCGCTACACGCTGCGGCAGGACAACGAAATCATCGCCCGGCGACCCATCACCGTCACCGCGGCAGAGGTCAGCCTGACCGCCCCCGACACCGCCATCGCCGGCAGCACCGTCGCGGTCGACTGGATCGGACCGGATTACAATCTCGATTTCATCGCGGTCGGCGAACCGGGCGAAGGCTATGTCAATTACAGCTACACTCGCGATGGCAGCCCGGCACAGGTCGAAATGCCCACCGAACCCGGCAGCTACGAACTGCGCTACACCCTGCGGCAGGACAACACCATCCTGATGACCCGCCCGATCGAGGTGACAGCCGTCAAGGCCACCATCAACACACCCGCCAGCGCCAATGCTGGCGAAACACTGACCCTGGAATGGGAAGGGCCGGACTACAACCTCGATTTCATTTCGGTCGGGCCTGTCGGGGAAAATGCCTATGTCAACTACACCTACACCCGCGATGGCAGCCCCCTCGGGCTGCAGATGCCGCCCGAACCCGGTGAATACGAAATCCGCTACCAACTACGGCAGGACAGCGTGATCATCTTCCGCCAGCCGATCACCATCAACCCGGTCAAGGCGCAACTGATCGCCCCCGACAGCATCACCATGAACGACGACCTGATCGTCGGTTGGGACGGGCCGGACTACAATCTGGATTTCATCGGCATCTCGAAACCCGGCGATAACCGGTACGAAACCTACAGCTACACCCGCGACGGCAACCCGGTTACGCTACGGCTACCCGACGCGCCGGGGGATTACGAACTGCGGTATTACATGGGACAGGACAACACCATCATCGGCACCCGTCCGATCACGATCACCGAATAAGGGGCGCAATCTCAGCGAAACCCATGCCCTGATTGATGAATGTCATAAACTCCCGCGCAGCGCTTCCTAAACTCAAGCTGCTCACATCGGGAGGACAAGAATGAAAACCGGTGACTACCGCAATGGTCTTGATGCATTGCAAGGGATCGCCTTCGTCATCGATCGTGACGGAAACATATCAAGTATTGGCAGCAAACACTGGGATGCGTTTGCCTGCCATAACGACGCTCCAGATTTGCGCGCGGATACACTGATAGGCCAGAACCTCTTTGATTATGTCAGCGGGGCGGACTTGAGGGAACAACTGAAACAGGTCGTGGCAAGGGTCGTTGATCGGCCGGACACGCAGTTGGTCCTCGACTTTCGCTGTGATGCACCCGCCCGTCTGCGACGTATTCGCCAGACAATCAGCGCATTGCCAGGTTCAGGCACTAAGGACGAGGTGTTGTTTCAATCTGTCGAAGTCGAAGCTCATGATCGGCCGCCCATCAACCTGTTTCGGCGGCATCGGGATTTGCCGCTCGACACCAAGGACGACAGACCGATTGTCAGACTGTGCAGTTGGTGTCAGCGGGTTCAGTTTGCGCCGATTGGCGGCGATGACTGGCTCGATACCGAGGAATTTGCACGCAAGGGCGGACCGGATCACACCCGGATCACGCATTGCATCTGCGATGACTGTTTCAAATTGCAGGACATCGATCAAAGCCCCCCAGATCATTGAGGCATCTCAATCCATCCTGCCCCGTCCACCGCTAGAATTGCATGCCACCAAAGAAGGAGGGGCACCGATGCAAACCAACGCACTTCCACATTTCGATGACAGCATCAACACCACCGGCTGCTGCCCGAAATTCAACCCTGAAGGCTGGGATGGGCAAGAACTGCATCTAAAGGACAAGCCCTTTGTCCGCGCTACAACAAAAAGCGCGATGCACATCCCACTGAACATGGGATCAGTATTCACCCGAGTTCAAACCCATATTGATGACGCGGGTGCGTCAGACAATGACAACATGATCGTACTGAGCCGGGACCTGTCAGCCTGGAAAGCCGAACATCTGTTTTCAATCTCCAAACCCGTCGGGAACGAAGAAACCGTGCATCTCGGCGGAAACTTCATCACCAAGGTCTTCGAAGGTCCCTACCGCGAGGCCGGAAACTGGTACGAAGAAATGAAAGACCTCGCGAAATCAAAAGGCAGCACATCGGAAGAAATCTATTTCTTCTACACGACCTGCCCGAAATGCGCCAAAGCCTATGGGAAAAACTACATCATCGGCGTGGCGCGCACGGACTAGTCCGGCGTATCCAATTGGCGGCGATAACCGCGGTGCTGCCCTTCAAACCCGCAGGCCAAGTAAAACGCATGCGCGTCCGCCCTTTCGTTATGAACAAACAGCTCCACCAATCCACACCCGCGCGCCGTGGCAAGCGCGGTCGCGGCATCCATCAACTGACGCCCAAGCCCGCGCCCACGATATGACGTCGCCACACGGACATCCTCGATCAGGGCCCGCGTGATACCCTGATAGGACAATCCTGCAAGCATGTTCATCTGCAAACAGCCCACGACAGCCCCGTCCATCTCGGCCACGAACAACACGGCTTGCGGATCGCTGGCAATCTGCGCGAACGCCGACTGATAGCGGGGCAGCACGTCAGGCGATAGGCTCTCACGCCGCGCACCCTGCGGGTCGTCATGCAACAGCGCCACGATCTGCGGCACATCCGCCGCAACAGCCTCCCGGATCATGTCCGACCTCCTGTGCTGAAAACCTTACCGCGCCGTTTACACATCCAACCACGCGCTGCATTAAGCCACCCCCACCGTACGGTGGGGTCCGACGTTTTGCCGACGCTTATCCGACGCAACGCCGACAGCCCATTTTGCCTGCAAAACCAGCATTAACACATGATTCGGCACCCGAAAGCTGGCGACCACCGCGCGGCACCGTAAGATGGGTTTTAACCCATCCCCGTCTTAGAAATGAATAGCGCGACCATAAGCATCCAGCACGCTCTCATGCATCATCTCCGACAAGGTCGGGTGCGGGAACACCGCATGCATCAGGTCTTCCTCGGTCGTCTCCAACTGACGGCCGACAACATAACCCTGGATCAGCTCAGTCACCTCGGCACCCACCATATGCGCGCCCAGAAGCTCCCCGGTCTTGGCATCGAAAACGGTCTTGATCATGCCCTCAGGCTCACCCAAAGCAATGGCTTTGCCGTTGCCGATAAAGGGGAAACGACCCACCTTCACGTCAAAGCCCAACTCCTTGGCCTTCGCTTCGGTATAGCCAACCGACGCGACCTGCGGATGGCAATAGGTACAGCCCGCAATGCTTTCCGGCTTGACCGGATGGGCATGTTTGCCAGCGATCAGTTCGGCGACCATCACACCCTCATGCGATGCCTTGTGGGCCAGCCACGGGGCACCAGCGATATCACCAATGGCATAAACACCATCGACTCCGGTGCGGCAGTATTCATCAGTGACAACATGGGTCCGGTCCACCTTGACACCCAGTTCCTCCAGACCCAGCCCCTCAACATTACCAACGATCCCTACAGCGCTGATAACAGTATCGAATTCCATCTTCTCGACCTTGCCGCCAGCCTCGATATGGGCGGTCACCTTACCCTTGGCGCGATCCAGCTGCTTGACCATGGATTTCTCCATGATCTTCATGCCCTGCTTGACAAAGGCCTTCTTGGCAAAGGCCGAAATCTCGGCATCTTCGACCGGCAACACACGGTCCATGACCTCTACCACAGTCGTCTCGCAACCCAGCGTGTTGTAGAAACTGGCAAATTCGATCCCGATCGCGCCCGATCCAATGACCAGCAGCTTCTTGGGCATCCGCGGGGGCACCAGCGCATGTTTGTAAGTCCAGACCAGATCACCATCGGCTTCAAGCCCCGGTAATTCGCGGGCACGGGCACCGGTGGCCAGTATGATGTTCTTGGCGGTCAGCTCCTCGGCACCCTTCTCACCCTTAACCGACACTTTACCTTTGGCCGGTATCGTTGCGTCGCCCATGACGACGGTCACCTTGTTCTTCTTCAATAGATGGCCAACACCACCCGCCAACTGGCCCGCCACCTTGCGCGACCGTTTGACCACCGCGTCCAGATCGTAATCTATACCATCCGCCTTCAGGCCAAATTCCTTGGCGCGATGCATCAGGTGGAAAACTTCGGATGACCGCAACATCGCCTTGGTCGGGATACAGCCCCAGTTCAGGCAGATACCGCCAAGATGCTCGCGCTCCACAACGGCGACATTCATGCCCAGCTGTGCGGCGCGGATCGCCGCGACATAGCCGCCCGGACCGGCACCAATCACGATCAAGTCAAAGTTCTTCGCAGCCATGCAAACGCCCTCCAAATGCAATTTGGTTGAACGTTAAACTACTTTCCGCCGAACCTCTAGTGACCTTGCGTCATAGCCGCTAATCAATCCGTGCAAAGCGGATCATCCAGCGTCCTGCTGGACCGCCCGGATCGCCGCACCATAACCGCCCGCATCCAGAAAGGCCTGTTCAGCCGGGGTCGTCTTGCGGCCCAACGCATTGTTACGATAGGGAAAACGACCAAAATCGCGGATCACCTGCCGGTGCGCCTGCGCATGCTGTTCATTGCCCGATCCATGTTCCGGCATCCGGGTATGGATCAGCCTGACCGCACGGTCCTGATCACACAGGTTCTCCGAATGCATCAGCGGCAGATAGAAAAACTGCCGGGCCGGTTCATCGATCTTCATATCCCAATTGCGGTCGATCGCCATCTTGGCCGCGGCCAGGGCGCATTGATCGGTCGAAAACGCCTTGTCGTCATCACGGAACATATTGCGCGGAAACTGGTCGGTCAGGATGATATAGGCCAGCGTGCCCGACGGATAGGTCAGCCAAAGCCCCAGCGCACCCTCATAGGATTGCTTCCAGGTCTCTTCAAATCTATCGCGGATCATCGCATCGAAATCAGGATCCGACCGATACCAGTCTGAGGGGTTACATTCATCCAGCCAAAAAGCCAGAATTTCGTCTGCGGTTGCCACGGCACCACTCCTTAATCGCGTCCCCCTAACGTCAGGGAAGCAGAGAAATCAAAGCCTTGCAAGGTAGCAGTTTCCACCATTGATCACGTGATCTTTCGATATGTCACAGTGGTTGAGCATTTCCCTCCGGCCCGACCTCCTCTTCCGCCTCGATATAGACCTCCTGTGCCACCTCAGCCACGACAGGGGTCGATGCCGCAGAAACAGCGGCATAAGGCACGGCCTCGGCATCCATGGTCTTGCGGCTCCGCTGCGTTGACCGATAAAGCCCGTAAAACCCAACCGTCAGCATCAGGATCGCGGTGAACAGCCAGAACCCGTTGGCCCCCAGCCCGTCCATCATCCACCCGACAATCAGCGGCCCCATAATCGCCCCTAACCCATTGATAAACAACAACCCGCCAGAGGCTGCAGCCATATCCTCGCGTTCCAGATAATCATTGGTATAGGCGATCAGAAGGGCATAAAGCGGGTTCGATGTGCCACCCACGATCGCACCACTGATCAGGATCAGCGCATAATTTCCGGGGATCAGAAAAGCGATCAACGATCCGGCCCCGCCCAACAGCGAAATCCAGATGATCAGTACCCGGCGGTCCATCCGGTCTGACAGCCAGCCAATCGGATATTGCAGGACCAGTGCCGCGATATAGATCGCTGAAACGAACAGCGAAATCTCGCCAACAGTCAAGCCGACCCGATTACCATAAACCGCCGACATACCGAATTGCGCGGCAAACACGCCGCCCAGCATGAACATCCCGAAACAGGCGAGCGGTGAGGCGTTGATCACCTGCCGGATCGTCATCGGCTTGGTCGAGGCAAAGGCAGGCATCGGACGCACCGACAAAAGGATCGGGGCAAAGGCCAGCGACACCAGCACCGACGGGATGATGAACAACGCATAGCCAGACACATCGCCCTGACTGACAATCCACTGCGCAAACACGATCCCCGCCATCTGCACAATCATGTAAAGCGACAGCGCCTTGCCCCGCGTCTCGTTTGACGACGCATCATTCAGCCAGCTTTCAGCGGTGATATAAACACCGCAAAAGCAAAACCCGATGATGACCCGACCAATGGTCCAGGCCCAAGGCTCAACCAGCACCGGATAGAGGATCAGCACAGCCGATATCATCGACCCCAGTGCCGCAAAGACGCGCACATGACCGACCCTGCGGATCAGCTCCGGGGTATAGCGGGAACTGAACAGAAACCCCAGAAAATAGGCCGACATGACAACCGACAGGCTGAAAGTACTGAACCCCTCGATATCGCCCCGCAGGCCCAGCAACGTGCCCTGCAGGCCGTTGCCAATCATCAGCATGAACATCCCCAGAAAAAGGGCCCATGAACCGGCGAAAACCTGAAACATTTCATGCCCTTTCAATGACTGGCAGAACCGGGCTATCTCACGATTCCCTTACCAATTCATCACATGAAAACGACGCGGTCGCGCCTGTTCGCGCCTTTGAAGGTTTTAGTCCTCGGGCGGCAACAAAAGCGACGCATCCCCGTAGGAAAAGAAACGATACTCCCGGGCAATCGCATGGGCATAAATCGCCCTGATCCGGTCTATCCCCATCAATGCGGATACCAGCATCATCAGCGTCGACTTGGGCAAATGAAAATTCGTCATCAACCCATCGGCAATCTGAAACTGAAACCCCGGCGTGATAAAGATATCCGTCGGCCCGTCCCATGGTTGCAGCACACCATCCGTCGCCGCACTCTCGATCAGCCGCAGCGCCGTGGTGCCCACGGGAATGACCCGGCCACCAGCCGCTTTGGTCGCGTTGATCTCTTCCGCCGCGGTCGCGGTCACCTCGCCCCATTCGGCATGCATCTTGTGATCGCGCACATCATCCACCTTCACCGGCAGAAACGTCCCCGCCCCCACATGCAAGGTCACATGGGTGAACTGCACGCCACGGGCCTCAAGGGCCGCCAGAAGCGGGCCGTCGAAATGCAACGACGCCGTCGGCGCCGCCACTGCACCGGACCGGCGCGCCCAATAAGTCTGGTAATCCAGTTTGTCCGCCTCATCCGCCGGACGCTTGGCCGCGATATAAGGGGGCAAGGGCATCGCCCCAACCTCTGTCAGCGCGGCATCAAAATCTTCGCCAGACAGGTTGAAATGCAGATACGCCTGGCCATCCGCCCGGCCCATCACCGTGGCAGACAACCCACCGGAAAAGACAATGATCTCACCATCCCGGATCTTCTTCAGCGGCTTGACCAACGCCGCCCAATCGCCATTCGCCTGCGGCTCCAGCAAGGTCACCTCGATCCGGGCCGAGGTGGCACCAGCCTCGCCCGTCCGGTGGCGCAAACCCGTCAGGCGGGCCGGGATCACCTTGGTATCATTCAGAACCAGCCGATCACCGGGGCGCAATATCTGCGGCAGGTCCGACACGATCCGGTCGGCAATCGCATCACCCTCGGCCAGCAATAGCCGCGCCGATGACCGGGGGCGCGCAGGGCGGGTCGCGATCAGCCGCTCGGGCAGCTCAAAATCGAATTCACTGAGTTTCATTGCCCGATCACCGGGGCCGGACGGCGGAAAATCTCGCGGAACATCCCCGGCGTCAGTGCCGAAAGCGGGTTGACGCTCACGATTGGGGCATTGGCGGAGCCAGTGATGTTAAAGTTGAACCCAATCAGCCCCTCACCCCGACGGGTCAGGACCGATCCGATTGAATTCACAAGGTAAAATGGTGACACGACGCCCTGCAGGTCCAGTTGTTTGCTGGCCAGCGTGTAGATGCCATCCACAGAAATGCCAAGACCAGGACCCACGGCACTGGCCTCTGTGACGATCACCTGCGCCGGGGTCAGCCGGAACCTTGCGTCAATCTCGTCAAAGGACAGGCCCTGCCCGTCCAGCTGTTGCAACAACCCCACCACACTGATCGCATCCAGCAGGGCGGCCATCGTCGGGGCATCACGCACCCGCAAACCGCGCACGGCCAGAATACCGTCAAAACTGCCGGCACCGCCCGCTGGCAACAGCGTCAGATCAAGCGATCCACCCAAACCATTACGCATGAATCCCGCAGCCCGCGCTACACCGCCAGCATCATCGCTGACCAGCCGGACGGCTGACCGCCCGTTTCGGGGGGCAACTGACCCGCGCACCCGCGTCGCCCCGTTGACCTGACCACTGAACTGGCCTGAAAACCCGCCAGCACCATTGAAATCACCCTGAAATCCGGTCAGGGCAATACCCTCGGACACCTGCAGACGGTCAAGCCTGATCTGCACCGGACCACCCTGCCCTTGCGACGGACCAAACCGCGCGCGGCGCAGATCGACCGTGCCACCATCAATTTCCACTCCCACCGGTTGGCCCGCACCACGCCCGCGCAAAGTGATCGCCGCATCCAGCCAGTTGTCCACCTGCAAACGATCAAACCGCGCGGCCTCCAACTGACGATCTGCATTCAGATCAACACGGCCATCCGCCTCCAGCCCCGGCGCGCGGATCGCGAGGGTCGCAATCTCCGGCACCGGTCCCAACGATCCTTCCACCAGCAACTCACCGGTTTGACCCGGGGCCTTGTCCCAGCTTAAGGCGGCAATGCCGACACCCAGCCCCCGCATATCCGACTGCAATGAAAAACGCGGTGGCGTGCCGGTTTGCAGATCAATCGTTAGATCAGCCGTCGCTGCCCCACGGACAGAACCGGGCGGCAAGGCAATACCGAACTCATCCAGAAACCGCTCCGACAGTTCCACCTCACCCTGCAACCGGCTTTGGCCCGCATGTTCGGGGCCGAACGCCTTGGACCAGACCACATCCACCGGCACGTCACCCACACGCACAGGCCCGCCCACTGTCAGGCCACCACGATCCGCCGCGACCCGCATGCGCGGCGCGGCCAGCCTGCGGCCCGGCACCAGAACCTCGCTGCGGACACCTGTCAGGTCAGCGGCCATGTTGAAACTGATCTCTTCATTGGTGATGCGCGGCTTAAGCGGCATTTCAATCCGGCCATCAACACGCGCGCGACCATCAACAAGGGTCACTGGCAGGTTGGCCTTGTCCAGAAACTCAAACGGGCGCTGGTTGAGCACCGAAAGCACCGCAGTGGCCGAACTGGCAATACGCAGATCCAGCACAGCCGGCGGATTGGGGATGCCCATTTCCGGGATCGCAAAGACCGACCCCGCCAACTGCATCTGTCCCCCTTGGGGCGGCGCGGCGATACCGTCATCCAAGGCAATGACCAGACGTTTGCCGATAATCGACACCGTGCCGGTCCCGTCATCAATCGGCGGCATGGTCCGCATGAACTGCACCCTGGCACCATCAAAACCGAAATGTGTCGCAAATTGCGCAGGCGTATCCGGCGCAATCCGCAGCCCCGCCACCGCATCCACAATCCGGCCTTCAGTCACGTTTTTTTCGAACCAGCCACGGGTCCGGGGTTTGACGCTGACCGGCCAATAGCGCAGCAAATCCACAACCGGGCTTTGATCAATCGACGCATCCATCGCCACGCGCCAGCCTGCATCCGTGGCCCTGACCTCGCCTGTCGCGGATACGCGGGTCGGGCCGTCGGTCAAAACCAACTGGCCGACATCAACCGCAAACGGGGCAAATCGAAGCCTGACATCCACCGCCGCCTCGGCCACCGTCACCGGCGCATCGTAAAGCTCTGCCGGATTGACCGCGACGTCGGTCAGACGAAACTGCGCCAGCAATGCCTGCGGCAACCCATCGCGAAATTCGCGCAAATAGGCATCCCCAGTGGCCCGCAACCGACCCCATTCGGTTTCAAGCGATATGTCGCTGAACGTGATCCTGTCGCGTGCCGGATCATAGGTCAGATAGGCCTTGGCGGCATCAAACTTCACCGGCTGCGTGGCCGGGTTGGGTTGCAAGGCACCCGCCCCGATCTCCAGCACACCGTTCAACGGCCCCAGCGCGCCCTCGCTATCCAGCTCGGTACGCAAGGCGGCGGTGATCGGGGCGTCCACATCACTCAGCCAACTCAGTGCGGGGGATTGTGTGGCGATGTCACTGGCCACGGCATCGCTGATATTCAGACCCAGTTGTGCAGACCGGCTTCCGCGCGGGCTGCGATAGGACAGATTAACCGTTGTGACCTCTGCCCGCCCGGACAAAAGGGCAAATTCACCACGCAGCGCGGTTTCACCGCCACGCAGGTCCAGCGTCAGGTTGCCGCCATCCACGACCCAGCTGCGGCGGGCACGGGCATCATCGAAGTTCACGATCAGGCCACCGGCCTCGACAATCTCCAGCGCTTCCAGTTGTGGACGCTCCAGCAAGGCATCCGCCTGATCCAGAAGTTCGGCCAATGATCCCGCCTGCCCGGTCGTCGGCGCGCCTGACCCAAATGCCACGGCCACTGATCCGTCCCGTGCCCGGCGCAGATTGATCTGGGCACCGGTCACCCTGATCTCTTGCAGCAGTACCTCGCGCTGAATGATCAGACCACGGGGCGACATCAACCCTTCGGCGACCGGGACGCGGCTGATCAGGGTACCGTTGGCATCGCGTAGCTGCACATCCGTCAGGCGAACCGTCGGGTGCAGGTCACGACCGACGTTCAGGCTGATCTCGCCAAAACGCAGATCGCCACCATTCAACAACTCCGCCGCCCGCGCCTCGATCCGGTCAACAATCCAGTCCGGCGCGCTGACATCGCGTTCCAGCAAAACAATGCCAGCAGCGGCCGCAAAAAAGATCGGGGTCAGCGATAACCAGACAAAGGCACGCACCCAGAACAACCAATGATGCCATACGGGGCGCGGCGCAGCGGCCACCTCTGGTTCGTCGGTTTTTTCGGCCTCTGTCACATCTGCTCCGCTCACCGCGTCAACATACCCTTTATCTTTGCCCGTGGCGGGCTAAAACAAAACCACGAAAACGCGTTACTGCAAAAGGATGCCCAAATGACAAATCCCGCCGTGGGTGACACCGCCCCCGACATCAGCCTGCCACGCGACGGAGGCGAAATTGTGAAATTGTCAGATTTCAGTGGCAAGAACGTCGTGCTGTATTTCTATCCAAAGGACGACACGCCCGGTTGCACGAAAGAGGCGATTGGCTTCACCGACAATGTCGCCGCCTTCGATGGTTTGAATACCGTGATCCTCGGCGTTTCCAAGGACAGCGTCAAAAAACACGACAAATTCATCGCCAAACACGATCTGAAAATCGCGCTTCTGTCCGACGAAGAAGGCGATGTCTGCGAACGCTATGGCGTCTGGGTCGAAAAGAACATGTATGGCAAGACATACATGGGCATCGAACGGGCGACCTTTCTGATTGGTGCCGACGGCAAGATCGTGCAGGTCTGGCGCAAGGTCAAAGTCCCCGGCCATGTGGACGCGGTGCTTGATGCGGTCCGCGCGCTGTGACACTGGCGGAAATGGCCGTCGCGGTGCTGACCACTGCCGACGGCCGCGAAAAGACAGCCCTGTCGCGCAAATACGCGGCGGAGTGGCAGGCGGCACGGCACGCAGGCCAGACCCCGGCCATCGGCCAAGCCAAACCACCCGCGCGCCCGTCACGCCCCGCCGAGCCGGACCTTCTGGACCCGCGCGATGTTCCCCATCGCAAACCGGGGTCAGAGGCAGGGCGCATAGCACTTCTGCACGCGGTCGCGCATATCGAACTGAACGCAGTCGACTTGCATTGGGACATCATCGCGCGCTTCACCGACACCACACTGCCGATCGGCTTCTACGACGACTGGGTCAAGGCGGCGGACGAAGAATCAAAACACTTCAACCTGATGTGCGATTGCCTCGAGGCGCTTGGCAGCCATTATGGCGCCCTGCCCGCCCATGCGGGCATGTGGCGCGCTGCAGAAGACACCGCTGACGATCTGATGGGGCGGCTGGCCGTGGTGCCGATGGTCCTTGAGGCACGCGGGCTGGACGTGACCCCCGGCATGATCAAGATCTTCAAACAGGCCAAACTGACCCAAGCTGTCGAAGCGCTCGAAGTGATCTACGCCGAAGAGGTGCACCACGTCGCCTATGGCTCCAAATGGTTCCATTTCCTGTGCGGACGGCACGATCTGGACCCCGCCGGGGTCTTCCACGACCTCGTGCGCAAATACTTTCACGGCGGTCTCAAACCACCCTTCAACGAAGAAAAACGGGCCGAGGCGGGGATACCACCGGACTTTTATTGGCCGCTTGCCGCGAAAGCCAAAGTTTAGACACAACAAAGCCGCGAAAGATCGGCAAAAGCCCGCGCAAACGGGGCGTGGACAGCGCAAATCCCCCACTGCTGCTCAAAAATCTTGCAGCACTTGGTCTGTCTGTCTAACAGAGTATGACGACACCGGTTGGGGGACCGGTTTAAATGGGACGGGACGGGAAACGCATCGTGCGATCACGACTTACAGTAAGAATTCACGCGCTATTGGAACGGGTGTTTCCAGAAAGACGTCTCTTTCTGCGCTCTGACACCGAAACACGGTTCATTCGGCTGACACCGGAAACACAGCTGGTTGGCTGGACCGGGTGTACCATCGTTGTCGCCTGGACAATCGTTGCCACAGCGATCCTTCTGATGGACAGCATCGGCGCCGGTAACTTCCGCGCCCAGGCGCAACGCGACCAGATGACCTATGAACAGCGGCTCAACGCGCTTTCGTCCGAACGGGACATGCGCGCGGCCGAGGCTCTGGCAGCACAGGAACGGTTCAATTCCGCGCTGCAACAGATTTCGATCATGCAATCGGAACTTCTGGCCACCGAAGAAAAGCGGCGCGAACTGGAAACCGGGCTTGAGGTCGTGCAGGCCACATTGCGCGACACCATGCGCGCCCGTGAAGAAGTGCGCGACCAACTGGCCGAACTGACCGCCGAAACCGACGGACCCACCGTCGCAGCACTCAGCGAAGATGCGGCAGGCACCGTCGATCTACTGGCAAACGCCCTGGCCGAAACCGCCGCTGAACGCGACATGATCGCGGCTGATGCCGAATTCGCCATCGACCATGCGCAGGAAATGGAACTGGAACTGCGCCTGCTGCAGGAACGCAACGACCAGATCTTCCGCCAACTGGAAGAGGCGATGCTGGTCTCGGTCGAGCCGCTTGACGAAATGTTCCGGGCCGCTGGCATGAACCCTGAAAACCTGATCAGTCAGGTGCGGCGCGGCTATTCCGGCACCGGCGGGCCGCTGACACCGCTGCAATTCTCGACGCGAGGCGGCACGCCGGACCCCGATGCATTGCGGGCGAACGCCATCCTGACCTCCATGGACCGTATCAACCTTTACCGGATTGCCGCCGAAAAGGCGCCGTTCTCGATCCCGGTCAAATCGAACTTCCGCTTCACATCCGGCTTTGGGCCGCGCTGGGGGCGGATGCATTCGGGCACCGACTTTGCCGGCCCAATCGGCACGCCGATCTATTCGACTGCGGATGGCGTTGTAACTCATGCTGGCTGGTCATCAGGTTATGGACGCCTGATCAAGATCCGGCACGAATTCGGAATTGAGACAAGATACGCACACTTGAACTCCATGGATGTCACCGTGGGTCAAAGAGTCTCGCGTGGCGAGCGAATTGGTGCTATGGGCAATTCCGGACGGTCAACAGGACCACACCTTCACTACGAGGTTCGCGTTGGGGGCGAGCCAGTCAACCCAATGATCTATATAAGAGCGGGACAAAATGTTTTCTAAATCCAAAATCAACGAACCCGGCCCAAAAGCGGCCGACAATGCGGAAGCTGCCAAAACCGCACCAGCCAAAACAGGTGCCCCAGCAGCCAAGCCGCCTGCATCGGTACTTTCTGCCGATCTGCTGATCACCGGCAACATCAAGACAACCGGTGACGTGAATGTCGAAGGTCAGGTCGAAGGCGACGTGCGCGCACACCTCCTGACCGTTGGCGAAGGCGCCACGGTGAAGGGCGAAGTCGTTGCTGACGATGTTGTGGTCAATGGCCGCGTCGTCGGCCGTGTGCGCGGCCTCAAGGTCCGCCTGACATCGACCGCACGGGTCGAAGGCGACATCATCCACAAAACAATCGCCATCGAAAGCGGCGCCCATTTCGAAGGCTCCGTACAGCGTCAGGACGATCCGCTGGCAACAGGCGCCAAGAAAATGCCAACGACTGCGGCACCGGCTTCAGCACCAGCCGCGGCACCTGCTGATAAGCCCAAAAGCTGATCAGGTCGACCGATCCGGTTGAGAAAGGGCGCCCTCGTGGCGCCCTTCTTCGTGTGTCTGCCTGCAACGGCGCTTACCTGCTGAACAACAGCCGCAAACCCAAGGCACCCAGCACACATGCAGCAGCGCGGTCGATGTACAGCCTTGCGCGCATATATGCCCTGCTGACGGCGACACTGCTCATGGCAAAGGCAAGCCCGGTATAGAACATGGTTTCGACAGCCAGATGATTGACAACGACAAGCGCATTCTCGGCCATCGTCATGCCCGGCGGAAAGATGACGACCAGAACCGCCGCCGCAAACAGCACGGACTTCGGGTTCAGGATATTGATCATCACGCCCCGCCAGAACGCGTTACCGGCCTTGGCGTCGGTGGACCTGATCGGGTCACGCGCGCCGACCCACATGCCATAGGCGATGTAGATCAGATATGCCGCACCCAGAGTCTTGACCAGCGTATAGGCCCAAGGAAACAAGACAAAGATCGCCTCAAGCCCAAGAAGCGCTGCGAGAGTCCACAATGACGCAACCATAGCTAAACCAAGGCCGATCATTACACCTGACTGCCTGCCTGAATTCAATGTCGTCCTGATCGCGACCAGCAGCGCCGGACCCGGGCTGACAATGGCGGCAATAAGCGCCACGTTAAACGCGATAAGATGTGAGAATTCCATGGAACACTCCGTTTTGCGTTCCACAGTGGAATTCACCCAGCGAATGTCAACACGCAGCGCCCGCCGCTGATCCACCTGCGATCGACATGACTAAGAAATCAGCAGATGAAGGGGAAAAATCAGGCCAACGCCTTTCGGTACAGATGCCATGTTGCATGCCCCAGCACCGGCAACACGATCATCAATCCCAGAAACCACGGCAGCAGCGCCAGCAGGGTCAACACCGCAATCAGCACCGCCCAGACCAGCATCACAAGCAGGTTGGCCCGCACCGTCTGCATGCTAACCAGCATGGCAGTGACAAAATCCACCTCGCGGTCCAGCACCAATGGCAGGCTCACAACCGTCAATGAGAACAGCAGGAACGCCAGCACAGCCCCCACCACCAGTTCGACCCCAATCATCATCAGCCCGTTAACTGTGAGAAAGACATCCCAGCTTTCCGACACATTGGTCATGGTCGAAAGCCCCATGAACAGGGCAAACAGCATATGTGCCAGAAAGGTCCAGAACAGGAAGTAGATGACGATGATCGCGCCCAGCCACGGCAATTGGCGTGTGCGTTCGGCCCAGACGATGCCAAGCACCCCACCCCACTCCAATGGCTGTTCCTTCTCCATCCTGCGGCTGACTTCGTACAGCCCCGCCGCCGCAAAGGGTGCCAGCAGCGGAAAGCCCAGCGAGGTCGCCAGGGTCCATGTCACATGTCCGGCTCCCAGCCAAAGCATGAAGAACCCGCCAAGCACATAGACCGCACTGAAAAACAGACCGAACTGCGGCGCGCGCCGGAAATCGGCCAGCCCGGCGCGCAGCACCGCACCAACATCCGCAAAGTGCAAGATCTTGATCTCTGGCCGCGCGGCTCCGCCGCTCATTGTGTCAGCTGATGCCATGCCAAGCCTCCCCCAATTGCAGCACACCGATATCATCGCGCGGACGCCCGGCAATTTGCAAGCCCATCGGGCGCGGCCCGGTCATCGGCACGCCGAGGCATGGCAACCCGATCAGGCTAACCGGCACGACCACTTCCATCCAGCGGTGATAGGTGTCCATCATCACGCCGCTTACTTCCTTGGGCCAATCCCACTCCACCGAAAACGGCCAGCATTGCGCGGTGGGCAGGACAAACGCATCATATTCATCAAACAATCGGACCACAGTCCGGAACCAGTCAGATCGGATCGCACTAGCGCGCTGGATTTCCGCCCCCGACAGGGCACGCCCGCGTTCCACCTCCCACACCGCCTCCGGCTTCAACTGATCGCGCATCGCGGGCTGATCATAGATCGGGCCCAACTTCGCCGCGACGGCCCAAGACCGCAGCGTGATCCACGCCTCCCACAACGCAGCAGCATCAAAAGGCGGCGACACCTCCTCAACCACGCATCCCGCATCCGCGAACCGGGCAACCCCTTCGGCACAAGCCTCGAGCACACCCGCCTCCATCGGATAGGCGCCGCCCCAGTCACCCAGCCAGGCAATCCGGCGGCCGGTCACATCCGCCTGCACATGGTCCATGAACGGCTCATCCGGCAACCCAAAGGGCTGGCGCGGATCAGCGCCCGCCTGCACATCCAGCAACATCGCCACATCGCGCGGACAGCGCGCCATGGGGCCATTGGTGGATAGCTGGTGCAAAAACATTTCACCCACAGGCTCTGCCGGAACCCGCCCCCATGTGGGCCGCATCCCGTAAACACCGTTCCAGCCAGCAGGATTGCGCAAACTGCCCATCATATCCGACCCATCCGCCAGACAGACCATGCGCGTCGCCAGTGCCACTGCGGCCCCACCCGACGATCCACCAGCCGTACAGCCCGGCAGCAACGCGTTCTGAGTCGCCCCGAACACCGGATTGTAAGTGTGACTGCCCAATCCGAATTCCGGCGTATTGGTCTTGCCGATGATGAGGGCGCCCGCATCCTGCATCCGCTGCACCATGATGTCGCTCGTCAGCGCAGGCTTGCCCGCAAACAGGGGCGATCCCATCGAGGTCGGCAACCCCGCGACATTGGCCAGATCCTTCACTGCCATCGGCATCCCGTGAAGCGGACCCTTGGCAGGAACCATATCCGCCGCCCGCGCTTCGGCCATCAACTCCGCCTCTGGGCGCAAGGATACGATGGCGTTCACCGATGGATTCACCTGCGCCACACGATCCAGCGTCGCGCGCATCAGTTCAACGGCTGTGATCTGCCCCGCCGCGATTGCGGCAGACAGCCGATACGCATCCCATTCCAGAAACTCTCCCATGCCGACATCCAATCCCGGCAGAGCGGGATTGGCAAGCTATTCGGCGTTCGCGGCGTCCCGGCCCTTGCCGGACATATCCATCGCCAGCGTTGCGGCCATGAGACCATCCAGATCGCCATCCAGAACACCCTTGGTGTCGGATGTCTCGTAACTGGTCCGAAGATCCTTCACCATCTGGTAGGGCTGCAGCACGTAAGACCGGATCTGGTTGCCCCATCCGGCATCGCCCGCGCTTTCATGCGCCTCATTGACAAGGGCAGAGCGCTTATCCAGCTCGATCTGGTACAAACGCGATTTCAGCGCCTTCATGGCGATATCGCGGTTCTGGTGCTGGGACTTTTCCGAACTTGTCACCACGATGCCCGTCGGGTGGTGGGTGATCCGCACGGCGGAATCGGTCGTGTTGACGTGCTGGCCACCGGCACCCGAGGACCGATAGGTATCAATACGAATATCCGCCGGGTTCACCTCGATCTCGATATTGTCATCGACAACCGGATACACCTTCACCGACGTAAACGACGTGTGGCGCTTGGCGGCACTGTCAAACGGCGAAATCCGCACCAGCCGATGCACACCGCTTTCCGATTTCAGCCAACCATACGCATTATGGCCGCTGATCTTGTAACTGGCGGATTTGATCCCGGCCTCATCACCCGCCTGCTCTGACTGCAGCTCGACCTTATACCCCTTCTTTTCGGCCCAGCGGACATACATCCGCGCGAGCATATTCGCCCAGTCACACGACTCTGTCCCACCGGCGCCAGCATTGATCTCAAGAAACGTATCATTGCCATCGGCCTCACCATCAAGTAGCGCCTCCAGCTCCTTCTGGGCAGCCTTGTCCTTCAGCTTGACGAGGGCCGCCTCCGCCTCGGCCACAACCTCGGCATCGTCTTCCATCTCGCCCAATTCGATCAGTTCGCGATTGTCTGACAGTTCCTGCTTGATGCTGTCGTAATTGGCCATCGCATCCACCAGCATCTGACGATCACGCATCAGTTTCTGCGCGGCCTCGGGATCGTCCCACAAGGTCGGGTCCTCGACGCGGGCGTTGAATTCCTCCAGCCGATGCGGCGCGGTTTCACGATCCATCCGCTGGGCAAGCAGGGCCAGCGACTTCTCAATCGCCTCCACGGTATTCTGGATTTCTGCGCGCATGGGGCACCTTTGGACTGAACTGATCAGGGGGTCATAACGCGGGATTTGAACCGCAGCAAGCAGGCTTGCGTCAGTACAGCCCGCCCGATGACAAGGTGCCAAATGTGGCCTTGGGTCCAACCGTAGCGGTGCTGCCGGTCGATGTGGTGACCTGACGCCCAGTGCGCGGCACTTCGTCAAACAGCGGCAGGTCAGCGGCCATCGCGAACCCACCATCAAACATGATGCCAAACAGCGGCTCCTCGCCGGGGCGGAAGCATTCGGCAATCACATTGTCACCCGATGCACCATCAGGCAGACGCGCCCCGCTGAACCGATCAATATTGATGAACTGGCAGCTTTCAGGCACCGCAAAACGACCACCACCGAATTTCTCGATGGCATCGGTCATAAAGCGGTTGAACACGGGGCCACAAATCCCGCCGCCAGAGGCACCACGGCCCAGCGTGCGTGGCGTGTCATAGCCAATATAGCAACCGGCGACGATATTGGACGAGAAGCCCACAAACCAGACATCTTTGGCGTCGTTGGTCGTGCCTGTCTTGCCTGCAATCGGCACCGGCAGGTTGATGGCACTGCGGGCGGTGCCGCGATCCACCACACCCTGCATCATGGAAGTCAGCTGATAGGCCGTGATCTCATTCATCACCCGGTCGCGGTTTGACGTGATGCGCGGGGCTTCCCCGGCAGGCAGGTTCGCATCGGTGCAATCTTCGCAAATGCGCTGGTCATGGCGATAAACGGTATTGCCAAAACGGTCCTGTACGCGGTCCACCAACGTGGGCTCCACCCGCTCACCGCCATTGGCGAACATCGCATAGGCGGCCACCATCTTGAACAGGGTCGTCTCGTCCGAGCCAAGCGAGGCTGCCAACACCCGGTTCATGTCCTGATACACGCCAAAGCGTTCGGCATAGCGGCCAACGGTATCAATCCCGATCTCCTGCGCCAGACGAATGGTCATCAGGTTCCGCGACCGTTCGACGCCGGTGCGCAGCGGGGTCGGGCCGTAAAACTGGTTCGACGCGTTTTTGGGACGCCACGTCCCCTGCGGTGTGTTGATCTCAATCGGAGCGTCCACAACGATGGTTGCAGGCGAATAGCCACTGTCCAGCGCAGCCGCATAAACAAATGGCTTGAACGATGAACCGGGCTGACGCTGCGCTTGCGTGGCACGATTGAACACCGAATGTTGATAGCTGAAACCACCCTGCATCGCGATGACACGGCCGGTATTGACGTCCATCGCCATAAACCCGCCCTGCACTTCGGGTACCTGGCGCAACGTCCAGCGGATAAACGCGCCATCGCTGTCCTGAGTCATCTTGCGGACATGGACGACATCGCCGGGGGTGAAGTTTTCGAAGAAATCGCCACGGATCCACTGAATATCCTCACGCGGGATAACCTGCGGCTCGGCGTCGGTGTCCAGCAGCCCTTCGATACCGATACGCAACTGGTTCTCGGCCACTTCCAGCACAACAGCCGGATACCACTTATTGACCAGTTCAATGTCACGGGCCACATCTGCTTCGCTTAGGGCGGCGCGCCATGTGGCCTCATCGGCCAACGCCTCTTCGGGAATTGTCTCGCCGGTACCGCGCCACTCTGCAGTGCTGCGGTCAAATTCTTCCAAGGCCTGCTGCAGGGATTGCGCGGCGGAGACCTGCAATTCTGGATCAACCGTCGCGCGGATCGACAGCCCGCCGGAAAAGAACTCTTCCTGGCCAAAGTTCTGGCTCAGCTGGCGGCGAATTTCATCAGTGAAATAATCGCGATCCGGCAGGTTTTCGCGGAAGCTGGGATAATCTCCACCCTGCACCGACAAAAGCGGTGCTTCACGCTCTGCATTATAGGTCGCCAGATCAATATAGCCGTTCTGATACATCAGACGCAGGGTATTGTTGCGCCAGAAAAGGGCTGTATCGCGATCATTCACAGGGTGGCGGTTGCTCGGGGCTTTGGGAAGCGACGCCAGATAGGCAGCCTCACCGGGAGTCAGCGCACTCAGCGGTTTGTTGAAATAGGTCAGCGCAGCAGCAGTCACACCATAGCTGTTCTGGCCCAGAAAAATCTCGTTCAGATACAGTTCAAGAATACGCTCCTTGGGCATCGCGCCTTCGATCCGGGCCGCCAGGATGATCTCTTTGATCTTGCGTTCCGCCGACCGGGAGCCATCCAGCAAAAAGTTCTTCATCACCTGCTGGGTGATGGTCGACGCACCGCGCACATCTTCCCCCCGCGACTGCACCGCATCGACAAAGGCAGACAACATGCCCATCGGATCATAGCCAGCATGGGTATAGAAATTCTTGTCCTCAGCCGAAATAAAGGCCTGCTTTACGATATCCGGGATTTCCTCGGCTGGGGTAAACAACCGACGCTCGACCGCGAACTCATCAATGATCCGGCCTTCGCCGGAATAGATCCGGCTGATCGTCTTGGGGGTGTATTGCGACAATGTCTCGTAGCTCGGCAGATCACGGCCATACATATAGAAAATGCCGCCAAGGGTCAGCGCGCCCATGATCGTGCCAAGGGTCAGCAGCGTAAAAATGCCGCCAAAGAAATTGAGGATAAAGCGCAACACGACGGTCAGATGTCCTTGATGATCTGCTCTGCTTATACGCGGCCCACCCGCAATGGTCAAAAGGCCAAATGTCGCTTTCGGCCAGAAGACGCCACGCCACCGATCACTTTTTCAAAGCCCCTTGAAACGGATCATGATCCGGGTCAGGTCAGCGGCATGAAAGCACAAGATGTCATCCCGACCTACGAGCGTGTGGGGGCCGAATGGGCCCAACAACGCAACCGCAACCTGATGGAAAAGGCCTGGCTGGACCGGATGCTGGCCGCCGCACCGCGCGATACCGGGGTGGTCCGGGTCCTTGATATCGGCTGCGGATCAGGCAAACCCATTGGCAGCTATCTGGCAGAACGCGGCGCACAGTTGACCGGCGTTGATGCCACCGATTGCATGACGGCGCTTTATCCCGAAAACGTGCGGGGCGCCAAAGCGATCAAGGCAGATATGCGGGGTCTGAAACTCGACCGGCAATTCGACGCTTTGCTGGCCTGGAACAGTTTCTTTCACCTTTCCGCCGACGACCAACGCGCCATGTTCGCCACCTTCGCCGCCCACGCTGCACCTGGGGCTGCCTTGATGTTCACCTCCGGGCATATAGCCGGCGAAGCGATTGGAGAGGTCGCTGGCGCACCGATCTACCACGCGTCGCTGGCGCCTGACGACTATCGCACGCTCTTGTCCGAAAACGGATTCAAGGTGCTGCGTTTCGTGCCAGAGGATCCCACATGCGGCGGCCACACGATCTGGCTCGCTCAGTTCCGCAGGGCCTAGCCCTCATGGGCGGCGAAAGCCGCCACGGCATCGGCAATCGCCCGAACCAGCGGCGCGCGGCCACCGACATCCAGCAGGCGCTCGCGGTCGCGTGCGTTGGACAGAAACCCTGCCTCAACCAGCACACTCGGGAAATCCGCCGCCGACAGCACGGCGAACTGGCCTTCTCTGCGGGGCCGCGCGTTTAAACGCACGCCACGATCCCGCATCTGTTGCACCAGCAAATCGGCGAAGCGCTGGCCTTCGGGCCCCGTATCCCGCCGGGCGATATCCAACAGCACTGTGGCCACCTGATCCCCCTGCCCGGTCAGGTCGACACCTTCCAGCAGATCGACCCGCTCGTGCCGCTCCACCATCCGTCGCGACGCCGCATCGCCACCATCCTTGCCCAGCGTATAGACCGACGCCCCCTGCGCCTCGTCCTCTTCCAGCGCATCGGCATGAAGCGAAATCAACAGATCTGCACCCGCTGCCCGGGCAAGGCTGATCCGACGTTCCAGCGACACGAAATCATCCGCCTCGCGCGTCAGGACCACCTGCACACCCTCCATATCCGCCAGCGCTGCAGCCACTTCGCGGGCCAGTTGCAGCATTAGCGGCGCCTCCTGCACACCGCCCCGATCCGCCCCGGGATCAATCCCGCCGTGGCCCGGATCAATGGCCACGACAAACCCGGCATCAAGCACACCTTCCTCCGGTAGGGTCGCGTCCGCCTTCAGGCCAGAACTGCGCGCTGACGCTGCAAACGCCGCGACCGAACTCCGCTCCATAACAACCGTCAAATCCGCACCCTGCGGCACGGTCAGCATGCCCGCCTCTGCCACGGCCATCGGCTCTGCCAACGTGACAACCAGCCGCGACCAACCATCTGGCATCGGTTCCAATCGCAGGTTGGTGGCCCGCCCCGGCTCCAATACATCGGACAGGTCAACGCCATCTCCATCCAACCCCTCAAACTCCAGAAACAGGCGGCGCGGATCATCCAGCGTGTAAACCCGATACGGCGTGACATCACTCAACCCCAGCTCAACCCGCAGGCTCCACCAGCCATCGCGCACCACGCTGCGGGCGGGATCAATCCGCACCTCCGCCCAGACCGATGACGCGCAGAACAGCAGTATCGCCACCAGCCGGATCATGCCCGCCGCGCCGCCATAAATATGGCCAGCCGGTCCAGCCCTTCGCGAATATCATTCGTCGACCTTGCATAGGAAAACCGCAACCAGCGATGGCCACGGGCCGCATCGAAATCGAGGCCAGGTGTCACCGCCACCCCCGCCTGATCCAGTATCTCGGCGGCAAAGGCCCGGGCATCATCCGTATGGGCCGACACATCGACATAGACATAAAACGCGCCATCCGGCGGCGCGAACCGGTCCAGCCCGGCGGCCTTCAGCCCGTCAATCATCAAAGCGCGATTGGCGGCGTAAACGGCCTTGTTCGCCTCCAGTTCATCAGGACAATCCATCGCATGCAAGGCCAACCGCTGCGAAGCATGCGGGGCGCAGATGAACATATTCTGCGCCAACCGCTCCACCCTTCGGACGTGATCGGTCGGGACCACCATCCAGCCAACACGCCAGCCGGTCATGGAAAAATACTTCGAAAACGAATTGACGACATAAACCTCATCGGTGACCTGCAAGGCAGTCACAGGCTGGGCCTCGTAGTCTATCCCATGATAAATCTCATCCGAAATCAGCGCCGCATCACGCGCCTGACAAGCACCAGCCAGTGCCGCCAGCGCATCCCGGTCCAGCATCGTGCCTGTGGGATTGGCAGGCGAAGCCACGATCAGCCCCGCCAGATCATGGGCGGCCACATCACCCGGCAAAGGCTGAAACCGCTGTGCAAAAGTGGTGGGAATATCCACCGGTGTCAGGCCCACGGCCTTCAAAATCTGGCGATAGGACGGATAGCAGGGCGTGCCCAGCCCCACCCGCTCGGCATTGTCGAACAGGGCCGAAAACGCCAGCAGAAACGCCCCCGATGCACCGCTGGTAATCACCACGCGGGCCGGGTCCAGATCAACACCATACCAATCGGCATAATGGGCAGCGATCCGGGCGCGCAAGGCAGGCAGGCCCAGACCGACAGTATACCCCAACGGCTCGCTCAGTTCCTGCGCCAGTTTCGCACGCGCCGCAGCGGGGGCACCGGTGCCGGGCTGGCCCACCTCCATATGGATGATATGACGGCCCGCCTCCTCGGCCTGACGGGCGGCCTCCATCACATCCATTACAATAAACGGATCAACCTCGCCCCTTGTCGCGTGTCGCATCTGCTGCCTCATTTCTTTGACGCCTGTTTGCCCCTCACCGGCATGTGACGTCAATGCACCTTGGCAATTTCCGGCGGATGTGGTCTGACGGGGCGACCCATCCCGCAAGGAGCCACCCATGAAACTCCGCCTCGCCCTGCCCCTGACACTCGCCCTCGCCAGCCCTCTGGCAGCCCTTGATCTGGACGCGATGAGCGATGAGGAGCGGGCGCAATTTCAGGCCGAAATACGCACCTATCTTCTGGAAAACCCCGAAGTGATTGCCGAGGCCATCACAGTCTTGCGCGCGCGCGAAGAGCTGGCGCAACAGCAGAACGATACGCTCATGGCGCAGACCTTCGCCAATGATCTGTTCAACGACGGGCATTCCTTTGTGGGCGGCAACCCGGACGGCGACATCACCGTGGTCGAGTTCATGGATTACCGCTGCGGCTTCTGCAAACGGGCCTTCCCTGAAATCGAAGCACTTGTCGCGAGCGACGCCAATATCCGCTACGTGATCAAGGAGTTCCCGATCCTAGGCGAACAATCAGTGCTGGCGTCACGCTTTGCCATCGCCACGCAACTGGTCGCGGGGGACGCGGCCTATAAGGACGTCCACAACACCCTGATGGAATTCCGAGGCGATATCTCAGCGCAAAGCCTCACACGATTGGGGGATACGCTTGGCCTTGATACGGCAGCCATCAGCGCCCGGATGGACGACCCGATAGTCACAGAAATCCTCTCCAAAAACCGCGCCCTAGCGCAGCAACTACAAATCAGCGGCACACCAACCTTTGTTTTTGATGACCAGATGGTGCGGGGCTTCGTGCCACTGGCTGAGATGGAAGAACTGCTTGCCGAACTGCGCAGCGAATAGCTAGCGGCACAGCCGCTAATGCGCAGCATTGACAGATATCAATGCCGCTGCGTCCGTTTTTGTGAACAAGGGCGGCATGGATCATGCAGCCCTTCTTGATTGGCTCAACACCGGCGACGCTGCTATCCGCTACCAGACGCGGCGGGACTTGCAGGGCGTTGATGATCCCGCACTAAAGCGTTTCGGTTTGAACCTGAATCGCTGGGGATTCCCTTGAGGGATCAGATGTGATTCATCCTGTTTGGGAGGATGGATCATGTCAGCACCTTTGCCATTGGCACTCAGGACGCGATTTCAGAGATATATTGAAGAA
>NZ_JBKQXN010000208.1:0-614 GCF_046762905.1 Yoonia sp. R2-816
CGCTGACGCAGCGCAGGAACATACTGGTCCGTCATCGGAACCTCCTGTCATCTGATTGAGAAGGCCCCAATCGTCAGGCAGACACGCCCATCTGCAAAATCGCAGCGCCCAATTCAGCGCGCATCACCCGCCACAAGCGCCAATACCGCGAGAGCGGTTTCGTCCTGGTCCCACAATGTGCAAATCTGTGCGCTGTGCGGCGAAGGACAGATAACCAAGTTTACTCCCAGGCTGCCTTAAAGGTACCTACGGCCAGATTCCTTCAAACCACACTAAATTACGCCGATATTTCTGGCATGACCGTCATAAGGCGCGGGCATCAACCGTCTGGTGTCGGCATAATTAGCAGGTCGGCATAATGGCTATTGCAGGTTTTGTCGAGCCTACCGAACTTGGCTGGTCGTTAAGGACAACGCTAAGTGCTGGAATATCGGCAGGAGTGGAATTTTCGCACACGCTTGGAGCTATGCCCGAAAGTTGGTGACGGCGTGATTAGGCGGCATGGTTAAGTTGTTTGATCCCGTCTTTGAATGCAATCCCTTCGATGATCTCGGGCATGCGGTTTGCGCCGTCGAGCTTCCGCCATTTGGTCTGGGCTGACACCATCAACTTGA
>NZ_JBKQXN010000209.1:0-1354 GCF_046762905.1 Yoonia sp. R2-816
ACCTGAAAGGTGTTCTTGGCCAAATCAAGGCCGATTGTGGTAACTTGCATTGGGTGGCTCCTCTCATAAGCGGTTAACGACAACTGCACTATGGCGCATTGCGACGCCCGTTGAAGCAGGGGCCATCCACCCCATCCCGCTGACCCGCCGATGTCGCCCGTCCGGTTCTAGGCTGGCACAAGTCATCCGGCCAAAACCGTAAGATGTCGGCAGCGAGCCCAAACTATACATTGAGACCTCTGATTTATCCGTACTTTCTAAGTGCTTCGGACACTGACATTGTTGGCACGCGAAGCCGTCCATTCCCGTTCGGCTCGGCAGCTTCCATGTCGAGATTGAATATCTCGAACTGGTGATCCGCCTCGTCGGCCAGCCCAGTCACGATGACATCAAAGGTATAGGAAGGTTCTTCGGCAATGAACCAATGCACGTTGTCATCGTCTTCACCGATCGAAGACAGATCACCCGCGCCAATCAGCCGATCCACGGTCGGCTGTATGATAAGCGAACGCGTGTCACGCACTACCTGATCATACTGACGCAGCCGGAATGCTCCGGTCAGCGGAAGATGCGCTGATACCATGTTTGCATGGCCGTGCGGTATAATTGAACGACCGGTATCTACAGCAAAAATCTTTGGTAAGAAATTCAAGGTCCTGGTCTCATCGGACCCGAAATCGACACGTGCTGTTGTCACACCCAGTTCCGCAAATCCGATCTTCGACGCAAGACCGTCAAAGTCTATCCCGGCCATAAGGTCGGTTTCTGGCACCGAGGACAACAATTCATCTATGCCCGCGCGCCAATCCGCGACGGAGATCAATTCACCTCGTAGAGACCCGGAGAGCTCATCTATCTTTGAAATCAGTCGTTCGATTTCGCGACCCACAGGGCCAGCAAATGCTGACGTCGTACTGCCAATACTCAAAAGCGAAGTGATTGCGCCGAGCTGCGCGATAACTGATCGCCGTGTCATCTTCGATTGCATAACACAAGACTATCATAACCAGCTCCCAGGCGGAACGTTCCAATGTATGAGCCTAACGGCTGCATTGACTCGCTGACCAGCCAATCCTGCCCGGAGATCGAATGGCCAGTTCGGGCTGGCACAAGTCATCTGATCAAAACCATCAGATGTCAGCAGCGATGAAGATTTTCTGATGCGGGCCATGGCGCGAGGTCTCAGCTTGGCCGTAAGGGTGGCCCGCGTTGGAAAATCTCTCAGGGTGGAAGCCGCGGGGGTTGGCGGTGTCTATGGGGAAAGTGTGCTGCCGGTTGGATCTGAGGCTGCCGCGGGTGCGTTGGTGTGGGGATTGAAGACGATCGTTTTCGCTTTCCACCGGCGTGTTTGCCT
>NZ_JBKQXN010000210.1:0-1367 GCF_046762905.1 Yoonia sp. R2-816
TGTCAGCCCAGACCAAATGGCGGAAGCTCGACGGCGCAAACCGCATGCCCGAGATCATCGAAGGGATTGAATTCAAAGACGGGATCAAACAACTTAACCATGCCGCCTAATCACGCCGTCACCAACTTTCGGGCATAGCTCGTCATCACCATCAATCGATCCCAGTTCGAAGCTCTGTTTGAGGGCTTGGACTGGCAACGCGTTGTGCCGCGGCACACCCGCAGGCCAGCGGTCGTATAGTCAGTTGATGGAGATCTGTCATGACCCCCACGTGTGGCAGATAGCTCAAAACTGACTTGAATGAGACAACAACCATGGAGTCACCGCTGTGCAAGATCCAATGATCATCGACATTCCGGCTTCAGTTCTTGCCGCGATACACAGGCTTTCCATCGAGGCCGCACTGTCGGTCGAACTCTATGCGCAGCAACTGATAGGCGAGGCTGTCACGGCGTCGGACGCAGGCTCAATGCAAGACGCGCCCATCGCGGGAGAGATGTCGGGCGAACCGCAGATCTTTGATCGACAGGCATTTCGACAGAAGATGAACGTGATGCACCGCGTCCAACTTGGAAGGCGAACCACGCCAGATGTCGTCATCACGGAGATCCCCGGTTCCATCATTGTCGCGTTAAACCAAGACGCCAAAGAAACCGGGCTGTCTGTGGAAGAGTACGCCAAGAACCTGATAGCGGAGGCGGTCAGCAGGCACGTGGCAAAGATGGACCGCTCCCAAGACCCGCTCGCGGCAGCACGCGCACGCGGCGTGAAAAGATTTGCGGAAATGTTGTCACGCGAAGACATGTGGGTCGCCGAAAAGATAGCGGTCGTGCTCAGCCTTTCAGCGCAACAGGTCGATGAATTGCGACTGGCGCATAAGATGCTCGGGATCACAGGCCCAACCGGCGAAACCAAGTATCCGCGATGGCAGGTCGATTCAAATGACACGATCATCGACGGTTTGGACGAAGCGCTCGCAATCCTTGGCGACAATGGTGCTACCGCTTACCGCATCCTTTGCGAGATTTTTCCTGATGGACGCGACAACACCCACTGGCAGTGTCTGCAGGATGGAAGGAAGACGGACGTCCTCAAACGTCTGCAGGCGATCGCACGCGGCGATTTTGTGTGAATATGCCAAGCAGTCGGGAGAACTCATATCCAAGCACGGAGGCTGCATATCGGCCGTTCGATGTCCGCGAACATAATGACTGCTGTGCGGGACAAGGACGAAACCGCTCTCGCGGTATTGGCGCTTACGGCGGATGTTGTGCGCTGATGTAAGCGGCGTGGATTTTGCGAACTGACGCACCTGTTTGACGATTGGGACCTTCTCAATCTGATGACAGGAGTTTCCGATGACGGAC
>NZ_JBKQXN010000211.1:0-7949 GCF_046762905.1 Yoonia sp. R2-816
ACCCGATTGGAACCTCGCTCGCGGAATTCATCAGGGCCAGCGGAACACCACCGCATAAACAGGCCGGACAGACGAAGGTACTGACGAAAATGACCGCAAACATCGCCAGAAAACGCTTGCAATGCAGGAGCCACCCACAGACGCTATTCGACGCAAGTACAAATTCGCACAAACGTAGGACTAGTGGACAGACTAAAGCCATCGTTGAACTTCCATCAATTTCGCCCAGATTTACCCACGACGGACAGAACTTAAGAAAGAAACTGTTCAATCACCGCAGCCTGCTGTTCCGCTCCCGTTGGATCAAGTTCAGTCTTCAACCGTGTAAATGCCTCACCCCATCTGGACGTGCGGGTCCGGATGGGCGGAGTCTCTGCTTGCATGCAATCAATGATCACTGCCGCCACTTCGTCTGACGTCTGGTAGATATCGTCCCCAGCTTGTCGGTTCTGTGCACCACCGATGTATTTCTGAAGGATTGGCAGATACTCATCGTCAAGCATGCCTCCCGTTTCCGCGACATGTTTCAAGACGTTGTTGGCAAATTCGGATTGGATGCCGCCGGGCTCTACCGTGGTGAAATTGATGCCGAAATTCGGTGTCACGTAACACGCCAACGCTTCGGAGTACCCTTCGACAGCGAATTTGGCAGCGCAATAGATCTCATTGAACGGCTGCCCAACCAGACCGCCAACAGAGGAAATGGTGATGACATGGCCAGCGCGCGCCTGACGCATGTGGGGGATCACCGCTTTGGTACAGCGGACGACGCCCATGAAATTGACATCCATCACCCAATTAATGTCATCTTCGGTGGCTTGCTCGGTCGTCCGCACAAATCCCGCACCCGCGTTGTTGATCAGCGTGTCGATCCTCCCCTCGGCCTCAACAATGGTCTCAACAGCGGCATTGACCGATGCAGTGTCTTGCACGTCCAGTTGAACGATATTGACCGAAACGCCTGCATCGGCCGCCGCTTGCTTCAACGCATCCTTCTTGGCCACATTTCGCATTGTCGCATAAACCTGATGACCCGCAAGCGCGGCCTGAATGGCAATACTGATACCAAGCCCGGACGATGTACCGGTAATGAGGACAACTTTGGACATGAGGAAGTTCCTTTGATTGAGCGCGAGTCACTGAAATAATGAGTGCGTGCTCACTATTAAAATGAGCAATTACTCATTGTCAACCTGCTCTGGCTCGGCTTAGAGTCTCGGTAGCTGATCCGCTCATGGAGGAATGCCTTGGCCCGCACTGTTACCGGTGACAAACCCGCAGCCATCCGTAGGGCGACGGTCAACGAAGTTGCAGCAGTCGGATCGCTCTCGGTCTCGGTCAACAAGATTGCAAAGCGGGCAAACCTATCTGTCGGAACGCTCTACCGCCATCACAAGACGAAGGATGAATTGTTGTTCTGGGTCTTCAAAAAGGCAAAATCCGATATTCACGCGGCCATGATGGCAGCGGCAGGAAAAGGTGATTGCCCACGCAAACGTTTGCGCAGCATGTGGTTTGCGCTCGTGGAGTATGGTTTTGCTGCGCCCAATGATTTCATATTTGTCGAGATGATGACCGCAGAAATCCACAAAGCTTTCGAAGGTGACCCTGAATTGGAACAGATACAGACTGATGTTCTGTCCGAAATTCAGGCGGGCATTGAGTCCAACGTTCTAGTGCAGGCACCAACCGAAACGATCGAGATCATCCTTGCCTCTCCAGCCATCACTCTCGCGCGGCGTGCCTCGGGCACCGGCGTTAGAATGGACCGCGCTGAACTCGAGCGCGTCTTCGAGCTCGTTTGGCGAGGGATATCGCGTTCACCGGTTGAGTAAGTTGGTCCGGCTCATTCCGGACCATGAGTAGGTTCGATCGTGCCGCGGTGCAGCTTCCCTTAAGTGGACGTTGGAACGGATGACTGTAACTACCGCACGCGGGCGACCCACCATGCCGAAAACGGAACGGCTAGAATGAGAACTGCGAGGAGCCAGAACGCGGTTACCAGCGAAGTTGCATCCGAAACAAAGCCGATTAGAGCCGGACCGATGAGGATCCCTGCATAGCCGGTTGTTGTCACCGCAGCGATCGCGATGCCGGGTGGCATGATTGTCTGACGCCCCGCCGCACTGAATAGGACCGGCACAAGGTTCGCGGCACCCAGACCGATCAGGATAAAGCCCATAAGTGCGGCGGGCACAAACGTTGCCACCAAGACGGTTGCAATTCCCGCCATTGTGATCAAACCGCCCAGAACAAGCGTTGCGAACTCACCGAACCTAGCCACAAGGAAATCCCCAGTAAGACGGGCAACGAGCATTGCGACCGAGAAAAGGATATAGCCGACGCCAGCGTTTTCAGCCGAGGTGAGGTCTCTGTCGATGATCAGAAGCGCGCCCCAGTCCAGAACGGCACCCTCGACCAGAAATGTGATCCCGGCCAAAACCGCCAGAAGGAGAACGATGCCACGCGGAATGGCAAATGGCTCAGATTCTTTCCCAGCGATACTTAAGAACCTTGATCGGGCAACCATCATAGCAATGAGTGCAGTTGCAGCACCAAGTACAGCACAGACCGGAACCGGCACGGAAAGGGACAAGAGAAGCGTGATCAAACCAGCCCCGAAAAAGCCTCCGATGCTCCAATGGGCGTGGAAATTCGACATGAGCGGTCGCTTCTCCATGCCTTCAACTTCGGCTCCATGGACGTTCATCGCCACGTCCATGGTCCCAAGTGATGCACCAAAGACAAAAAGCCCGGCCCCTAGTACCAAGGGCGATTCAGCCAGCGCCAATAGGGGCAGCATGATGATCAGTCCGAAGCCGCCAAAGAGGATTAAGGGACGTGCGCCTTGGCGCGCCGCCATCACGCCGGTCGCGGGCATCGCGATAATCGACCCTAGCCCAAGGCAAAGCAGCAGGATACCGAACTCCGCGTTGTCAGCCCCAACGTTGGCTTTAAAAAAGGGGAACAGCGGCGCACAACACGCCATGACAAACCCCGCTGCAAAGAACGCAAGGCGTGTCGCTACACGCGCCGGAGCGGTTGTGGCAAGGTCCGATTTCCTAGATGCGGCCGCCGGATCAGCGCTGTCCGTTGTCGATGTCATCCAGTCAGGACCAATCTAGTGGTTGTTGGTTTCAAGACGCTGGCTACGTCGGACGCCGCATCCGTGACGATCGTATCGATCTCTGCCATAGCGAGCGTGCGGTGTCTGGCTCGTCGGCCCACCTTGGTCTTTTCAGTGACGACAATCGTGCGGTTGGCCGCCTGATGCATAGCGCGCTTCATCTGCGCTTCATCGTGATCGTCGGAACTCAGGCCGAACTCTTCATCCAGACCGCAGGCTCCCAAGACAGCGATATCTGCAGCGACGCCCGCAGCACGATCCAGTGCGGCCTCGCCGGTTGCGATTCCGCCTTGAGGGCGCAGGGTTCCCCCAAGCAGGAATACGGCTATCCCTTTGTATTGGCACGCGATGGCAATCCAGGGCGATGGTGTGATGACCAGTCGGCCGCCTTGGACGGGCAAATCTTCGACGACGGCTAGTACCGTGCTTCCACCATCCACCAAAAGGGTCTGGGCATCACCGATTTCCTGGACAGCTGCTTTCACCAAGCCCCGACTGATCGAGGACCCCTCCTCAAGGCGGGTGTGCAATGGCATTGCTGGAGTTGAGACAGGGACAGCCCCACCTCGAACGCGCTGCGCCTTGCCGTCGGTCTCTAGTGCGAGGATGTCGCGTCGGATCGTATCAACAGACACACCATATTCATCTGCTGCATCGGCAGCCACGATCTGATGACCTTTGCTCAGACGTGCGGCAAGCTCTGCCTGTCTTGTATCTGGAACATTTAGATTCATGCAAAATCCTGCAAAAGATTGCAAAACACTGCATATTGTGTTTTTCCCGTATGGTCAACATGCATACCGAACAAGGCAAAACGAACGTGAAACAGGCACATCTGGCCCTTTGGACCCAAGACCTGGAAGCTGCGGCCTCACTCTGGCGAGACTATTTCGATGCCGACGTGGCTGGTCGATACAATAGCAATAATCGTCCAGGCTTTGCGTCACGCTTCGTAAATATCCCGGGCAATGATACTAGCATCGAGGTCATGGAGGGACCTTGGGTTACGCCGCATCCTGGCGAAGCCTGCGGTTGGGCACATATCGCATTCTCTGTCGGCGGAACTGACCAAGTCGATGCGACCGTAGACCGGTTTCGCCACGACGGGCTGCTCGTGTCCGCGCCGCGAAGAACAGGCGATGGCTATTATGAGTCTATTTTGTTGAAAAAGTCTTTGTTGCTTTGCAGCAAGGCGTTTGATTCACTCATTATTGTTGAATTGGGGGTATTTGGCGATGATGGGTACACAGGAAGCTCCAACGCAGTTGTTTTATGACTTCGATTTGGAGGCGCATGTCCCAGCTGATCACATGCTGCGCCAGATCGACCACTTCCTTGATGTCGATGCTGTGCGTGAGAAGATGAAGGCCCATTGCAGCCACCTCGGGCGGCCTTCGATTGATCCTCAACTGATCGTGCGGATGTTGGTGATTGGGTACATTTTGGGCATCCGGTCCGAGCGGCGTCTCTGCGAAGAAGTCCATCTGAACCTAGCATACCGATGGTTCTGTCGCCTTGGATTGGACAGCAAAGTGCCCGATCATTCTACCTTCTCAAAATACCGCCATGGCAAATTTCGGGACAGCGATTTGCTGCGCGTCGTCTTCGAAGCTGATGTGGACAGGCAAAACTCCAGCGCACAGGTGGATTGGGACGCGCGCGTTATCGATGCTGAAGATGCGCCACGCGCTGTACAAGAGTATCTTGATGTACTGGATGACAAAGCATTCGGCGCAGCGACCGTCGTCAAACCCAAGTTCACATCGCATTCTGACCCCGCAAGCCAATGGACTGCTGCACGCAAGGGACCCGCGATATTCTCGTACTCAAATAACAATCTCATCGACACGGATAATGCCGTAATTGTTGACGTCGAGGCGACACGCTCCATTCGCACAGCTGAGGTTGGCGCGTCACAAACGATGATTGATCGCACGGAAGAACGCTTTGGAATGCGGCCTGATTGGTTCGTCGCTGACACGGCCTATGGCTCAGCTGAGAACTTGGCGTGGTTGGTCAAAAAGCGGGAGATTATCCCGTTCATTCCGCTGATCGATAAGTCCGAGCGCAAGGACGGAACATGGTCGCGTTCGGATTTTGAATGGGATGACGACAACGACCGCTATATCTGTCCAGAAGGCAAACACCTGAACCGCACACGACAAAACCACCCTGATCCGCGCAACAAGCAACCAAGAACAGGCCGTCGTAAATATCGGGCAAGCAAACATGTGTGCGACATATGCCCATCAAAACCGAACTGCTGTCCAAAGACGAACGCACGCACCATCACACGCGAAGAACACGAGGATGCCCGTGACTTCGCCCGGCTGGCATTGAAATCCGACTTCAACCCAAAGGCCCAAGCCAAGCGCAAGAAGGTTGAGATGCTGTTTGCCCATCTCAAACGCATATTGAAACTCGGGCGTCTTAGGCTGCGAGGGCCCTGTGGCGCACAAGACGAATTTACGCTCGCCGCCATTGCCCAAAACCTCCGAAAACTCACAAAGCTAAGACCACAGACCGCCGAAAAGAGGATCGCAATATGATCTGAGCCCACAAACCATACAATCATCGAACCGCCCCTCATATCAGGCGGAACAATAAGCCTACGCCCATGACTGCGAGGCAGCCCAACCGCCCAATTGCACCGACCTTTTCAACAAAATAAGTCCATTGTATGTTCACCCGAGGGTACTCTGATCGAAATCGTCGAATAGCCGGAAGATCAGAAAGTTGACTCAATGCGCGTCCCAGCCGTTCTGCCAGAATGATTTAGACGGCCCAGAGCTGCCCTCCAGTGACGCCCCCGGTTTCTGCAGTCGCAGCCCGCTTAGCTGCCATTCGCTGCGATAGTGAAATCTCGAGGTCGGCGAACGGGGAAGGTGCGGACAGAGCGCCATTTCGCTGTGGGTGTACGGATGGCCGCTACTGGGTCTTTCTCGATGCGAAAGCCAATTGTTCAATCAATAAGTCCTGGCAACCGCTGGGATCATGCGGTGCTCTGTACGCGGCCAAAGCGACGGACGCGAGTTTTGGCAGGCCCAAGGACGGTTTGGCAGGTACCAAGGGCGACACAATCGTTTGCGACGGCATCACGGAAAGCGCGAGACCGGCCTGAACCAGCGTTCTGACCCCCACGGGATGTGGGCTGAGGTGGGATACGCGTCCTTTCATTCCTGCGGCATCCAAAGCGCGTAAGGCGTAGCGTCTGAGGTCTCGACCGTCCGTCAGAAATGCCAAAGGGATAGGCCCCTCGTCCGGCATTTCAAAGCTGGACGACGCAGCCCATGCCAATTCAACAGACTGCACAAACGCGCGAAAGCTATGGCGGCCCTGGTCCATCATGAAAGCGACGTCGATATCCCCATCCTCAAGACACTGAAGCAACCGATCACTACGGTCGCATTGGATTTGAATCTGAACGTGGGGTCGTAATTTTGCGAAAGCTGTCAAGGACTCTGCCACAAGTGACATGGCGAGCGTCACTGTGGTACCCAATCTCAAGATCTGCCGAGCATTGACTGTTTGTACGGCCTCCACCGCTTCCTCGGTGAGAGATAGGATACGTTTGACGTAGACCAGAAAAACCTCTCCATCTGGTGTAAGCGCAACTTTCCTGCCCCGCCCCCGAGACACAAGCTGCTGACCAAGGCCAGCTTCGAGTTTGTTGATCTGCGCGCTGACTGCGGATTGGACGGTATTTAGTCGCGCTGCCACCTGGGTGAAACTGAGTTCGTCCGCCAACATGGCGAAGGTACGCAGTTCTTTGAGATCAGGTAAAATCTCCATGAGAGATTTTAACATTCAAATTTGACTGTTTCATAGATTTTAATTGCTTCGATATGCGTGGACCCGAAATCCGAGGGTCTTTACAAATGGATCAATCAATTGCGTTCTATGTCGTTGCGGTCGTGGCCATTGTGCTGACGGGTGTTTCCAAAAGCGGTTTTGGCGGCGGTCTGGGTGTGATGGCTGTTCCGATGATGTCGCTCTTCGTGGCACCTCAGTTCGCAGCTGCCGTCATGATGCCCATCTTGCTGGCGATGGACCTGTTGATTGTCTGGCGCTACCGCGCCACTTGGGATCGCCGGATCATAGTGGGTTTGCTGCCAGCGGCCCTTGTTGGTCTGGGTTTAGGAAGCTTGTCGTTTCAATACATGGATGCGAACGCGGTGAAGTTCCTTGTGGGCCTCCTCGCAGCGTTCTTCGTGATGCAATTCATGGCTTCGAGGCGGGTGGAACTCTCACAACAAAGAACGCCACGGCCAGTCGTTTTTGCGCTTGGGGCGCTCTCGGGCTTCGCCAGCTTCATCGCCCATGCGGGCGGTCCGCCGGTGAAGGGTTACCTGCTGCGACAGCAGCTCGAGAAGTCTTGCTTCGTGGGAACCAACACGTTCTTTTTCTTCACATTGAACTTCCTGAAGACCATTGCTTATGGGGCGTTCGGAACTCTTTCAGTGACGAGCTTACAGATCAGCGCCTTGCTGTCGCCAATGCTTTTGCTCGGTGTCTTCCTAGGTTTTCGGCTTCACACAGTCGTAGATCAGAGAGTCTTTGCGAAAGTCGTCTATGGTTTTCTGGCGCTAACCGCTGTGAAACTGCTCTACGACAGTGGGGCATTTTTTCTTTTGTGAACTACAAAGCTGCCGTTCGTGAAACATGCAGCATTGGCCAAAGTGGGCTCTCGGACGAAGCCGCTCGCGCGGCATTGGCGTTTTTGGCTGATGTTTCGCATTTTTCCTGACGTCGCGCATTTTGTGAACTGACGAACCTGTCCGACGATTGAGGCTTTCTCAGTCGACAGAGGAGGTTCCGATGA
>NZ_JBKQXN010000212.1:0-8752 GCF_046762905.1 Yoonia sp. R2-816
TCTCTTCCATCGACACATCTAACCCAGCAAAATAATCCATCGGTCAGTCTCCTTTTCAGCGATATGAACATCAAGAATAGCAGGGGCTGCAGTGTGCCGATCCTGATTACGCCATGTTGAAAAACTCGAAAATCTGACGACTGCGTTTTTCTGTCATAACCCGGTGCGACAACCAAATCGAAACCAAGTGGCTAGTAGGGCCTCTGAGCGCCTCAGACGTCGCTAACACTGGTCTCAGGCGGACCCCCTCGACGAAAATTCAGAGAATGCTTCTATGGGGAAGTTTCTCGCCCATTTTCGTGAAAATTGGAGTTTTTCAACAGTATCCGCCGTCCCTGCCAGAGCCTGTCCTTCTTGACGTTCAGAAAACCATACCCTATTTTCTGACATTGAGTTGAACCATGATCACGTCGAAAATTAAGCGGCGCATCTTTGGGAAGGGCCGAGGCGCCATCTTCGCGCCATCGGACTTCCTTGATGTCGGATCGCGTGCAAGCGTGGATCAGGCGCTGTCGCGTCTGGCGGATCAGGGCGTGATCCGACGGCTGACGCGCGGGCTTTACGATTATCCCAAGCAGAGCCCGCGTTTTGGGCTCCTGGCCCCCTCTGCCGACGATATTGCGCGCGCGGTAGCGCAGAAGGACAACCAGGTTCTGCAGCCTTCGCCTGCGATGGCGGCAAACCAGCTGGGTCTATCCACCCAGGTTCCGTCCAATCCGACCTACATGACCGACGGACCTACTCGAACTAAGAAGATCGGACGGCAGGTCATCCAGTTCCGGAACGCTTCCCCGAAAACCTTAGTCGGTGCTGGCTCAAAGACAGGGACGGTTTTCCAAGCGCTCCGCTATGTCGGCAAAGATCGCGTCGACGATCAGGTGATCAGCAAGATCGCCTGCGCACTGGATGCTAGAGACCGGGCGCAGCTTGCAAAGCAAAGCCGATACGTTCCGGCCTGGATGCATCCCGTCGTGCAGCAGATCGTGGCACAAGCCTGAGCATCGACGCCTTCGCGAACGACACAGCCCAAAACCCAGGCGACGCTTTCCGTTCTTGGCGTCAGATTTCTCCGACTATCCTGCGTGTCTGGTGGACTGTCAGATCCCACTCTTTTTGCTGAGTTCCAGTTTTCAGCGTTATGAACACTGAAGAAGTCGGTTCTTCAAAGAGCTCTTATTGCAATTTCTTTGAAAAAAGTACAATTTAGGTGTCATGAGCGCTGGAAGATCGCAAAATCTGAAGAAAGTTCTGGAGGCGGTGCCACCAGGATATCTTGTGGATGCCGCCTGGCTCACTGGCCAAGGTGTCGCTTACGAGACCTTTCGCGACTACGTGAAACGTGGATGGCTTGAGCGGGTTCACCGCGGCGTCTTCCGCCGCCCTGTCCCAAACACGTCAGGATCAAACACCATACCCTGGAATGCCTGCCTGCTCTCAATGCAGCACATCATGAACTACGAGGTCCACATCGGTGGCACCACTGCGCTTTCTCAACAGGGCTATGATCACTACCTGCGTCTTGGCAAAAATGCCCCTGTCTGGGTTTATGGCGATGCCACACCAAAGTGGCTGGGCAAACTCCCACTCGACGCCCCCATCGAGACACGCAAAACATCGCTGTTCACTGATCCGGCACTTGGTCTCACAGAGAACACCGGCAAGTCAGAAAATGCCCTGCCTTGGGACTGGCAATTGCGGATGTCTGCCCCCGAACGAGCCGTTATAGAAGCCATGGACGAACTGCCGGATCATGGGAGCTTTCACAGCATCGATATGATATTCGAGGGCCTGACGACGCTGCGCCCGAAATTGCTCTCGGCACTGCTACTGAGCTGCACCAAAATCAAGGTTCGGCGACTCTTCTTTGTGTTTGCGGATCGCCACAATCACCCGTGGCGCAAACGCCTCGATCCCAAAGCCTTCGACCTTGGGGCAGGCGACCGTGCGCTGGTCAAGGGCGGGAAGATCCACCCACAGTATCGCATCATGGTACCGGAGGAGTTTGTGAGAACGGAGGTCGAAGATGGCACGTCAGACCTATGAAGCCCAAGTCGCTCTTTTGGTACGCGTCCTGCCTCATGTCGCGAAGGAGGAGATTTTCGCGCTCAAAGGAGGCACGGCAATCAACTTGTTCTATCGCGATTTGCCGCGCCTCTCGGTTGATATCGATCTGACCTACCTGCCGATCAAAGAGCGTGCTGAAAGCCTCGTCGAGATCAACGAAGCTATGGATCGCATCGCTGCCTCAATCGAAAGAGGCATCAAAGGCGCGCGAGCTCAACGAATTCTGGGTGGTGGGGGCGGTGCCACCCGCGTACTCGCACGTCTTGAGGGTGCCGAGATCAAAATCGAAACCTCGCCGGTCACGCGGGGCGTTGTCCATAAACCCGAAATCCGCTCGGTCTCCGACACGGTAGCAGACGCGTTTGGGTACGCAGAGATGCAAATTGTCTCGTTCGAAGACCTGTTCGGCGGCAAGCTACATGCCGCAGTCGATCGCCAGCACCCGCGCGACCTTTACGACGTGAAGCTGCTCTATGAACACGAAGGCATGACGGACGATCTGTTCCGGACCTTCTTGATCTACATCGCCTGTTCATCACGTCCTGCTCATGAGCTGCTGGACCCCAATCTGATCGATCTGGACCAGCCTTACGTGCGCGAATTCGAAGGCATGACCAAATCACCCGTCGAACTTGATGACCTGCTGGTGACACGCAGGCAGCTAATCGCGGACATTCAATCCCGTTTCGATGAGAACACCAAACAATTCCTGCTCAGCTTGCAGGATGGCACCCCGGACTTCTCTGCCATAGATCGACCACAGGCTTCTGAGCTTCCCGCCGTGCGTTGGAAACTTCTCAACCTGAAGCGGCTGATCCAGGACAACCCGAGAAAACACGCCGAGCAGAGGGGAGAGCTGGAGAAACTCCTGTGCTGACTCTCCAACCAATTGAAAGTGCGTCGCAATTGAACCGTTGCTAGGTTGTCCCCGCTGCAGTTCTGATCCCCGCTGTCGGGGCCGTTCAAAACCACGGGGTGAAGTCACGAATATGAGATAGTCTCGGTTTCCATAGATCATTGCTGTGGAGGCGCAAATGCATTGGCGCATTACTTTGGAAGCCGTTGACCCGATAGGGGATGAATATCGCAAGGAGTTCATGACCGAGAAGAATCTTGACGGTCTTGCTGACGGGAAGCTGGGCTGCTCGATCGATGACGGTAAGGCGGTCATGAAAGAGGTTCAGAAGATTATCATCGAGCGGCAGTTGGACCTTTGGGTTCGCTACTGCCGGGTGTGTCCAACCTGCGACGGACTACTGCCGATCAAGGATTACAACCAAAGAAGGATACTGACGATCTTTGGTGAAATTCCTGTCCGCTACCCTCGTCTGATGGTTTGCCAGAAGTGCAATCCGGCATGTTGTTTCACCTTTTCCCCTGCGGCCGATATTTGCAAAGACCGTGCCACGCCTGAACTGTTGGAGCTTTCCGCAAAGCTGGGCGCAAAATTCTCATATCGTGAAGCCTCAGAAGTCCTGGCGACGTTCTTGCCGGATCAATCTGCAAGAGCCTTCACCACGCTTCGTAACCGGACATTGGCCATAGGGAAGCGGATCGAAGAGGCCGAAAGGCGTAAACGCTGGTTCGAAGCCCTAAACTATCCGGACAGAAAACAGCTCGCGCTCGCGCTTGCGGGCGATCCGGCACGAGAATTTGTTTTCAATGTAGACACGGCGCACATTCCGCTGGTCAAACAGTATGGCGGCCGAACGTTCGAGGCTGTTGTTGGCCATTGTGGTCGAGGTGGCAGAGGCGGTCCGCCAGGGCCAGTTTTTACATTTGAAGGTACAAAGCCCAGGGAACTAAAGGCGGTGGCGGCTCTGGCACTCAAGAGGCAGGGCTACATTGACCAAGGCGAAATCACCGTCATTTCGGATGGTGCGGAATGCCTGAAGCGCTTGGCCAGCATGCTTCCACAACCGGTGACCCACATGCTCGACTGGTTCCACATTTCAATGAAGGTTCAGCCAATTGCTCAGCTGGCAGCAACAGTCCCGAAGCACATGTCGAGCTTCGAGGGCCGTATCGAACGAATAAGGTGGCGTTTGTGGGATGGGCAAGCGGGTCGAGCGCTGTCCTTGATCGCAAAAGTTCGGCAGGACCTGTCTCGGGAAACCGAGCCGAGCATTTGGGCGCGCCGCGCGGACAAATTACTCGAAACCCTGCAAGGCTACATAAGACGGAACAAGGGATCGGTCGTCAATTATGCCGAGCGGTACCGTGATGGGAAGCGAGCGTCAACGGGCTCGTCGCCAGACGATTTGTGAAAAAGCAACAGATGCGCTGGTCACGTACCGGAGCGCACTACCTGCTGAAAGTTCGGGCATCAGTGCTGAACGGAGACCTGTCCGAACGAACGAAATATGAGGCGCCGAAGCAGCCTATTTCGGGCAACATTGCGAGCTTCATCAGCCCTACGCCACCCTTGCTCAGGGCGGCATAACCCCGCGGTCTTGAACGGTCCCGTTAACTGCCCAGTCTCAAATTAGGTACCAGCGCAACCCACTGAAATCATTGAATGCACAGCCTCAGACTTAAGTGCCAGGTGACAGCACAGGCCACAAGTTTTGACCATCCCGCGGCAGCGGGGTAGTCTCAGCGTGTCGGGAAAATCAAAAACGCTCATGAGAGCGTAGGATTTCACACTATCCTGCAATGGACCCCGTTTTGCTCGCGCGGTCATCAGGGACCATACCACAATCGATCCACCTGATTTCACGATCGCGGCCTGTTTCAGCGATCTTCGATGTCATGGCTGATAGGCAAGTGCGGCGGCATAGGTGTCGGATCCGAGGTCCTCCAGCATCCAATGTTGCGTGTCGTCGTCGGGAAACCCGAACCGGGCGCTGCTTCCGCCCGCCAGGATGGTGTCAGGCACCTCGAAGCGGGTCGGATCGTAGCTGAAGCCGGTGCCCTTGGCCTTGATCAGGGCTTCCTTGCACGTCCACAGTTGATAGAACAGATCAAGCTTTTTGCGGCCGGTCAGGCCCGACAGCACCGCCCGTTCCCTGGCGCCAAACACACGTGCTGCCACACCGTCGAGATCGACTTGCGGCCGGCGGCGCTCCAGATCGATGCCGACGCTGCGCGATCCGGTGAGGGCGATCAGCCCGTCATCGCCGCTGTGGCTGATATTGAACGAAACTGGCGCTGGAACGTCATCGACGATCGCATACGGTTTGCCATAGGCCTCGGTCGCAAAGCTGATCGCCGCCGGCACTCGATTGAGCCGCTTGCTCAAAAGCAGACGCAACGCGCCGCGAGCGAGCAGGAACTGCTGGCGTGCATCTTCGACAAGGAACCGCCGGTAGCGTGTCCGTTCGGGCTGGCTGAGCAGGCCAAGTGCGTACCCCTCCAGAGCGGCATCGGGCGATAGGCCGATGGCAAAGACCTCGATGCCGTCCATGCTGCGATAAACCTGCCACCAGGCGGTATCGGTCATGTCTCCCCGGGCTCCCCGACAATGGCCGGCGTTCTCTCATTCGGCTCCAGTCGAACTTCGCGCAGGTGATCGCCAATGGCGGAGCCGTTGCGCCTTTGCCTGGGATAGCCGAGAGAGACCTCCTGAAACGGCACGCCGTCGATCCAGCGCGTACCGGGCATGTGCAGATGGCCGAAGACCACAGCCCTGGCATCGAAACGTCGATGCCAGTCCCTGGTCAACCACGTGCCGCACCAGGGCGTGAATCGCGGTGCCCGAGGCAGGACGGCCAGGGCTTCCTCCAACGAGAAATGACTGATCAGGACGGTCGGCAAGGCCTGCGGTCGGGCGGCCAGTCGCGCCTCGGTTTGTGCACAGCGGGCCTTGCACCACGCGTTGCGCGAAGGGAAAGGATCCGGGTGCAGCAGGTATTCGTCGGCGCACGCGCTGTTTGCCTCCGCCGCCCAGCCAACGACGCCCGCCAGCGGCACCGATCCGGGGCGGAAGCTGTAGTCGTAGAGCACGAAGACAGGTGCGATCAGTATCGGACCGCCGGGATGGTCGAAGATCGGGAACGGATCTTCGGGTGTGATGACACCATAGGCCCGGGCCAACGCCACCAGTTCCTCATAACGGGCGACGCCGCGGCTTTCATCCGGGCGATCCGGTCGCGACCACAGATCGTGGTTGCCCGGTGTCCACACCACACGGGCAAACCGAGGCACCAGAATGTCAAAGCAAAGGGCCAGATGTTCAAGCCCGCGCCCCACGTCCCCGGCAATGACCAGCCAGTCATCGGGGCGGGCGGGCAGATCCCGCAGGGGCTGCCGGTTTGCCGGATGCTCCATGTGCAGGTCGGAAATGGCGAACAACCTCATGCGATCAGTTCTGGTACAGGGAGGATTTGACGCATGTTCGCTCCATGGATCAGCAATTGCCATGAAAACGCGCGATTTGCCGCGCCAGACAGGCGGCCAAGGCTGCCGGCTGTTCCAATGAGATGGCGTGGCCCGACCGGGTGATGGTCTCAACCGTAACCGGGGAGCGCGCCATCGCTGCCATTCGCTCGGCAATCGTCAACGGCAGGAAGCTGGAGTATTGACCGCGAACGATCGCCACCGGTCCTTGGACGGCTTTCAACAAGGCCCATTCACCGTCTCCGTTGGCTGAACGGTCGAGCAGCCGCTTGACTGCCGGATCAATTGGCAGGTGCCAGCCCGTATCTGCCTGCCGCGCCAGTGCCGTGATCGCCTCTGTGGTTGCCCGCGCATCGGCCAAAGGCAGTTGGCTGCGTACATAGGTGATCAACCGATCGAGATCGGTGGCGCCGACAATCAAGCCGTCAACGTGCTTGGCGACAGCGGCGTCGGCCTGCTCAACCGCTTCGGCGCTGCGTTCGATCAAAATGGTGCCATGCGGCCGCATCAGGCCACTGCCGGCCAGGTGCAGCGCTATGCCTGCGCCAACCGAATGGCCGATCAGCACGACCCGCTCGAGCCTCAGATGGTGCAATGCCGCGGCAATGACCCGCGCTATTTCCGGAACCCGGTACTTGTCTTCCGGCAGGCGACCTGAACCACCATGACCTGGCAAATCAAGGGCCATGATCGGCGGAGCCTGCCCTGGCCAGTGGTCCAACACCGGCCGCCAAATGTCCGCCCCGTCACCAAGACCGTGCAGCAAAACCGGCACCGTCCTCGCGTCGGCGATCGGCGCTAGAGACGCGCTGTCCCCGGTGTTCCAAAACAACGCGCGTAGCGGTGTTCTTGCCGCTCCCGCCCCGCCGCCGGCATTGGTGCTTACCTGCGGCAGGCAAGGAAGCAGCGCTGCATGGGGGCCGGCTCGGCGCGATTGGTTGGCCTGCGACATGATTGGGTCCATGGCAACGGCCGAGCCGTTGTACGTTGTCAATGCGCCTTCTCCTTCCGCGCCGAAGCGGCGTCCTCCAGCTGCCGGCGGACACTCAAGGGGGTAATGTCGGTCCACACCTCCTCGACCCAGGCAAGGCACGCCTCCTTGCTGCCGACAGGCCCGACCTGCTCCCAGCCCTTCGGGACCTCCTTGAAGCTCGGCCACAGCGAATACTGCTCCTCATGGTTCACCAGAACCTGATACTCGATCCGCTCATCGTCCATTGCGCTGCTCCTTCTGCTTGCGTTGGCCTTTTGCTACTGTGCGTCCATATCCTTTCGACCCGCACCGGCCGGTCGGCCGCCCGACGGGTTATCGGCGTCGTGATCCGCCATGGCGAAACTCCCCACCCTTCGCCGCAGCCACCGCCGCACGATCGCCGCGATCATCGCCGCTGGTTCGGGCTGCATGAGCTCGACATGCCGGAACGGCACATCATGGCAGTCGACCGAGGTGCAGTACCGCGACCAGCCGAGCGCCGGATCATCGACCCTGCTCCTGGTGTCCACCGCCCGAATGACAAGCGCCGGACCAGCAAACCGGCGCGACGCCGAGCGCTGCTCAAGCAGCAGCCCATTGCTGTGCCAGACCCGCAGCAGGTGCTCGACCAGGCGTGAATCGTCGGGGATCTTCGCGTCCACAAGCTCTCCAGACCGCATCGCCTCTTGGGCCAGCAGGCGCATCTGTGCCTCCAGCCTCTCAGCCGCCTCGATCGCCGCGTCGGGATAGAACGCCTTTGCCATCTCCACCAGCCATGAGCCGAAGTCGCGGGTGCGATCCTTCACGGCCTGATACTCGCGATCGTCAGCGAGCACCTGGTACTCGACGCTGTCAAGGATGATCACCCCGCCGACCCGCTGGCCCGCCTCCGACAATCGGCAAGCGACATCGTGTGCGACATGGCCACCGAGCGACCAGCCGAGCAGCACCCGCGTCTGGTCGGGCGCGTCGGCGCCAATGGCCGAGGCATAGGTCCTGATCATGTCCTCATAGCTGCCGAAGCCGGTCTCGCCCGCAATGAGGCCCCGAGACTGGACCCCAATGATCTCGACTTCGGGCGCCAAGGGCGCGGCGAACTGGCCAAATATCGTCGCATGGCCCGAGGAGGGGTGGACACAATAGAGCCCGCCTGGCGTCTTGCCGCCTGCGCCTCTTGCTCCGGACTGGCCCGCGAAGTGCAACAGGGGACGGTATTCGCTGGATCGCGGGTCGCCGAGCGCCGCTGCCAGACCGGCCACCGTCGGCGTCTCGAACACCGTCCGCACTGACACCGACTTGCCGGTCTCCGCTTCCAGCCGCGCCACCAGACGCACCGCCAGCAGCGAATGACCGCCCAGGTCGAAGAAGCTGTCCTCG
>NZ_JBKQXN010000213.1:0-12571 GCF_046762905.1 Yoonia sp. R2-816
AGAGCATGATAACCATCGGTTCGACACGCATGTCTCCAGCGCCATGCACAGGCTACAAATTTTGACCATCCCGCGCCAGCGGGGTAGTCTCATCGTGCCGGGAAAATCAAAAACGCTCATGAGACGATACGATCCTGCCCCTACCGGAACAGACCCCTTGATGGTCGAAGCGTTCGGTCTCACGGACATGAAAGCCCTCAGACTCTCTGACGTGTTCAGAATTTATATGCGCCGCGCAATGTAACGCTCGTGGCATCAGCACTCATATCAACGAGGCCGCTTTCGAACTCGTAGTCAAAAGACCGGCTTGCAAATTCCGCGCCTACCGTGAATTGTTGGCTTGTGGCGATATCTATACCAGCGCCAAACAAAACACCGGCCTCGGCGATATCTTCATCTCGGGTCGGGTTGGCGGCGTCATCCACACTAAAATTGCCGACTGCTATACCAATCACCGCATAGGGCATGAACTGGCCAGCATCATAACCTGCCCGCGCCTTCAAATCGACGATAGATGTAAATTCGTACTCGCCCTTATAGCCCTCTTCAAAGACCTCCCCGCCCATCACGGCGATCTCACCTCCTAAGATGAAACCATTGAGAGTTGTGCTATATCCAGCAAACCCACCGAACATCTCACCCTCAAGGTCCAAGCCTAGAGGGCCATCGAAGTTATCATAAGTATTTTCGCCGGAAAACGTCGCAAAAGACGCCCCGGCATAGGAACCTTCCCAAGCAGATTCTGCACTTGCTGCTGTTGTGAAAGTGGCGATCAGCGAGAGTCCGATTACAAGGGTTTTCATATTTAATTCCTTCAGGTTACACTTGCTCGATAGGCAATCAGCCGTCCCGCCTGAGCTACGCGCCGTTCCAGTCGGCAAGCGCATGCGTTGGCAAGGCGGTTGCAAGGACCAGTAAGGCTGTTTTTACATGATGAGTCATTGAGCATTCTCCAGAAACACGATGGGTTAGGTGGCGTTGATGTATCTTTCTCACGACGCCTGAATTGCCTGCGACTGTGCTCATGTGACATCCAATTCAAACTGGTGAGCGATCGACGTTGATCTCGCACGCATCCTGAACACGCCGGTGATGAGAAGAAGCCTGAAGCTGTTTTCCAGCCGGCCCTTCGAGGTCTTGTTGCTTGCGTCTTGCTGTTTCATTCCCCGCAAATGCGCCCGGTCATTTCGTCTGGCATCCAGCATTAGAGGCAGATTGCCCGATGCAAAAATACTGAGATTCTATTTATCAATAGACACCAACTATGGTGAGGTCCGCGCCTGTCAGACTTTCCTCTTGTCAACACGGTCTGGTGAGGTTCTTCACGGTGAATCTTCCGATGCAAACGCCCCACGGCGGCCGTCTTCCACAACCTTCGCGCAGTGGTTCCGGGTTTGCTTTCTTCTTCCACGCTGGGTGGTTGCGATGCGCCAGATACCCGCTTGGCAGACCAACCTCTACTGCTCCGCCGGGCTGACTTTCGGTATGCGTAAATACATCACCTTTGTGGTGGGCGTAGCAGCCTCTCATAGCTGGTGTCTATTGATAAATAGCATCTCGGTATTTTACAATGCAGCGGCCTTGTCCTAGGTTTGCAACAGGAGGCGTTGGATGGAAACTCCGTTAACCCACCCACCACCACTCACACCCTCCCTCGCCTCTCGAGGGAGGGTAATTTAATTGAGGGGCTTTAGGCCCGGGGCAGCAACCGAACGACGGTTAACGTGACGACACCCAAAATACATGTTAGCATTGGCGCAATCTCTGATGTAGTAAAACTTTGACCTATTCAAACTTCTTGGCGCCAATTTGCCCAAACATGGTTCTTAAACATCGATGCAAGTATTCGATAAAAATAGTGATTTAATTAGTGGAAAACCAGGAATGAAAAACGGGAAAATGCAACGCTGAAATATCAAAGGATCGGATAATTGTTTCAAGAACTTGATATCCAGAATGTAATAACAAGAGAAGAAATAAGCTACAGTTCAATCCGCGACATTGTAGGGCAACGCAAAAATCGTTTTGATAGTGTTGGTATGAGCCACCTCACCTCAACTCCGGATTTTTGGGATGGTGTTTCCAGTCTGATCAGCGTACGCAATAGGGAAAACGATCTAATTGGCGCACTGAACTTCAACATGAAGACCAGTCCAAAAAACTCAAGCAGTTATTTTTATAACCAGATCGTTGCTGATCATGACAGTTTTCGTGAGGAACTCCTTTCATTCACGGACAAACCTATATTCGAGATCTTCCGGTTGTTTTCGGTCGATGGAAAAGGCAACCTTTTAAAATACACTGCTGAGGTATTTAGCCTGGTCCAAAAGCTGATCTTTCATCGGATTGGCCCTCGAGTCCCCTCAGCCGACCTTCTAATTGCGCCACTAAATTCGCAAGTCCAAGACGCTTATCTTCTGTTCGCAGAGCACGTGTCTCTCGACGTTACACCGCTCAAAACCAAAGTAGATATCCCAGGACATTCCGGATTGGACCTGCTCCTCCTTTCTTCCAAAAGATAATCTGGGCATTATCTTTTCGAGGTGAATGAAGACTACTCTGGAGAACACAAACTTCTTTTATTTTCTGCAGCAACTGTCCAATTAACTAGGCATCTGCCACAGATACTTCTTCGCCTGAAAAGTTCACATTGAGAGCATCTGCCCGGATCAAAGCATGGCCTGCAATGTGAATTGCCGAACCAACCTGTTTGATATCAGAGGGATGGACGTCAAACTTCTGACGAAGATGGTCTTTTATCGCAATTTGTGTAATTTTCTCCATTTCATCAGCATTGTGGTCTATCTGATAGATTTCTTCGTAGGTTCCTGGTAGCCAGTTAGCACGATTAAACTGGGCAAGTGATAAAACTGTCGCGGCGGTGCTGCGATGGCTAAGCGTAAACGATCTAAGTGGAGCACCAAAAAGGCAAAATTTTCTGAGCTGCGAAAATGAGAGTTTTCCGATTGTGTCTATAGGTACTAGTGCTTCGACGATTCTGACTTCAACGGCAACAGTGTTTTGAACCGAGAACTGTACCTCAAAGCGTACCTGCCGCGGATTGGGCATGTCGACCTTTCGGGTGACGACCCGGCCTATTCCTGATGCCGGAAGCGGCCCGAAGAGTTCTATATATTCTAACCTATAAGGAAAGGCAGCCATCCCGACGACGGGACCTCCGAACCAGCGGCTCGGGACCAAATGTGGGAAACCATGATTCAGTGTGTCTAGCAGAATGTCCAGTTCACCTTCAGCGCGTTCTAGGCATGCAGCAATATCGAACTCAAACGAGGACATCCGGTCACTATACCGAATATCAAAAGCGGTTTCAAAAGCTCCATCGTGAAAAAGATATCCAGAGCTGTAAGGATCCTTCAGGAGCTTGCCGCATTTCAATGCAGGCCATGCGTTTGGCTTGGATTTAAAGGGAGAGTAAAGTATTCTGGCATTTCCCACGATTTTTTTGTCGCAAACCTCGTTTTCAACCCTATGGAAGTGGACGTGCTCCAATTCCCCAGCGTCTTGACGCTCCCATTCAAGTCTGAGTGGACATTTATTCAGTGCCAGCCAACTGCGGATTTCCAAGTCCTCCAAACGGCTGACAGGACCTCTGTCTGCCTGAGTTGATTGCGATGAAATAATACGACCGGCGACGCCCAATATTGGAAACACAGGAATGACGTAGGACGGCTTGTGGCCAGACAACCAGGGCGATGCCTTCAAATCAATTGTCAATCTTTCCTTAGATAATTTGCCTTTTACATCATGGAGCGGCGCCGATGCGACTGCTTTCCTTTCTTGCTCGCAAATTCTAAGGGCATAATCTTTCACTTCATATATTCGCAGCCCGTCTACCCACAAACTGCCTGCTCCTTTGATGAGAACTGAAGTCTCTTCCTGGAGGATTTCGGTTAATTCAAACTCGCATAGAACTTCCTTGTTTATCGGTACGACCTGCCCCCGATACCGCCACGAGAATACTTCGCCCGTTGCCGGCGCTTGAAAAACGGGGCTCTTAAATGCCTTGTGCAGTCCTTTGCGGCGCACAAGGCACTTGAACAGAGTGAACAACGCTTCCAACCCGAGAGAACCTGGCTGAACCGGGTCGGTAAAAAAGTGTGCCTTAAAGTACCAGGCTCCTGGAACAATTCGATGATGTCCTACCAAGCGGCCAAGGTCGCTTTCGCCTCCGTCTGTTTTGAACGCGCAGACGCTGTCAAAGAGATCAAGCTTCCCGCTTGGCATAACTGGCCCGACGGTGCTGTGCAACTCATCCAGCGCGCATTGATCCACTGGACCTTGTAGGTCTTTCTGATGTACCTGCATCCTGGCAGTCGATGTTGGCAGACCCTTTTGATTTGCAAGAGCATCGTCAGGAAAAAAGCCAAAATTGGTCTTCAGCGTCATGACCAACGTGTCGCCTGCCTTGCAGATAACTTCATAAAAAACCAGTGCCATAAGGCCAACTCGGTCGAATTTCAAGAAGCGTGTTTCAAGCCTGAGCGTTCCGGTTTCGCGCGTGACGGAAGCGTGCAACACGGCATCTTTGCCATCAAGGTTCCGGAATTTCACTTCCTTGCCAAGGGCAAAACCCATATAGCTTGCAAACCAGCCGCATGGCTGCAGGAGAACCTCGCTTAATACAGACAACGGCATTTGATCGGTGCCACTGTCATCGAAGTACCAGGCATGCGGGTCAACATCGAATTCGCTAATCATCCGAGCGCCAGGCGTTTCGACAGTTGGCGGACAATTGACACTCAAGATCCGGCTCATGCAATGATAGGGCGGCCCCGGTAAACGCGGTGGGTTAGACGTGGTGTCGAATTGAGGGTCCGCTTCAGAAAAAACCGGTCCGAATGCCTCCGAAGGTTTGCCCCAGGCTGCTGCAAGCAAGGCATAGTAGTCGCCGCGGACTTCCCCACTGGGAGAGATTGTGGATGTGTCACGTGTGTGTTGTATTTCGCCACACAATCCATCCAAGGGCCAATCACGAACTAACGTGATTCCAAAACGCCGGCAAAGAAAAATCTTGAAACCATCGGACTTCACCAAAAGCGCAGCATAGATGACAGGTTGATCGCCCTTACAATCAATTTCTTCTATGAACACTTCATAGGTAATCCTGTGCGGAGCATCCGGGACCACCTGGCCACGGCATACAAATTTGAAAGGCTCGCCCGCAACCGGCGCAAACCGGTAACCGTCGCGGTCAATGGTTAAACCACAGGCAGCGGCGTAGAACTCCAACGCTTGGACTGCAGCTTCGGCCATCAGCGTTCCCGGCATACAGGGATCGTTCTGGAAGTGGCCGTCGTAAAACCAGGCTTCGACTGCCACATCGCAGGCCGCGCACAGATAGCCGCGCCTCCACGGCCCGCCGGCAGGGTCAAACTCTTCTATGGTTTCGATCATTTGCATTCGACCCGAAGGGATTTTTGGCGTTTTCTGGTGAGCAGCGGCCATCTCAAAACCTTCGCCGAAGCAGGACAGCAAGTCGCCGGCGGCAAAAGCGGTGACTTCTGCTTTGTCAAAGCTACGCTTTTTTGTCATTGCGGCCGGCAGATCCAATCGCGCTCCTGCATCCGGAATCTCATCTTCGGGCAACCACCGCACGCCGTCCGAATTTTCCAATTGTTTGTCGCTGAAAAAACCCGCCTGCCCGTTTCTGACTGAAATCAGGAGGTCGTCTCCTATCCGCGCATCATAACGGAAGAAAAACATGCGAGTATCACCGACATTGGCGTGGCTGTCGATGTGAATCTGGTAGTTAATTGTGTCACCAATCTTCGGCATGGAGCGATTGTGAAACGTGATTTCACAGCCAAGCAAACGGTAAACTCTTTCGCTTTTGTTTAAAAAATCTACCCCAAGCCAGGAAACAAGTAGTAGGTCCGCCTGCCCGGCCTCAATCAGAATACCTGTCGGCATAAAACCGTCATCGAGATACCAAGCATCTTTCGTTACGTCCGTCTCCGTCCAGCAAACACCCTTCCCCATAGAGCCAGCTTCGCCGGCCATCCCAGTGACGCGGTCAACAAGAAGCATAGGCGGGCGCGGCACTCTGCATTGGCGGTGATAACCGTCTTGCTGCTTGAAGATTTCGCCTAGAACATCGGAAATGTTGCCGCTGGCTACCAGTTCCAAGTCTTTACGATCTAACCTTGGTCCATCGGGAGAAAGGCGCGAAATTCCAATAAAAGACTGCTCAGATGGGTAAATGGTAAATGGCTTAGAGATACGTGACGTGAGTGCTTGGTCCGTCGGCTGGTTTCCAGAAAAATTGGTCGCAGACACACCGAACTCTATAGGTTCTTGTCGCCATACAACGTCCGGAGGTGCTACCATCACTCTGGTTTCCTGAGGCCTGAAACAAATTTGGCTCTCTTGACTAGAATAGCCCGGGGCGTCAACCGCAGGCGCCGGTTCTAGTTTGCGTGCCTCCATCTTTTTACTTGGGGGAAGTTCGGCTTGTATCAATTCAGACCCGGTGCGCGCTGTCAGTTCAGAAGAATCCGACTTCGCCTCCAGAGGGGCAGCGGTTACCTGCAAATCGGCCCGCACCGGCGGCAGGTGTGTTTTGACCGAAAAGGTTCTTGGTTGACCGGAAGGTGTTTCGCCTTTTTCGCGCGTCAAACGCCTTGCAAGACCCTCTATGTTGCAATCTCTGCCCAGGACGAAGAGTTGAGCAGCTACATTTGCAAAATTGAAAAGTGTGCCGTTCCCAGGATTATTCAAACTGACCGAAACATGTTGCCGGTCGCCAAGGGTCTGCGAGATCGCATTACTCAACAGCGATTTTGGTCCTGTTTCGACAAATATTCTGACGCCATCGGCCCAGGCCTTTTCAACGGTCCTCCGAAAGTCCACACATTCGAATCCTTGATCGACGTAGTGTTTCGAACAGGTCTCCTTAGAAATCGGGGCAAAGTCGTTGATCGCGTTGAAGTAAAATCTGACATCATCACGTAGTCGTGTTGGAATGGTGTGGCGTTTTGCAAATACTTGCCTGTATTCTTCCGCGAAGGGACCATGAAATGCCAGCGGGTGCTGTCGCGGTAGCACTATCGGGCACGGTTCAAGGAGAGATAGGACCTCATTGCAAGCTTGCCTACGACCGCTGAGCAAACAATGCCGACTAGAGTAAATGATGGTGATCCAAACTTGTTTAATGCCATTGACCACTTGTTGTACTTCTTCGACTGGCGCGAAAATATCAAAATCCTTCCAATCAAGGATTTCGGTCTTTGCCAAACCAAGAGATTTGGCAACGGCAGGAGCGGAACCGCCGAGTTGCTCATAGAAACCATCGGTAGTGTTCCCCAACAAAATGTCTTGTGGTCGCTCCCAAACATCGAATGCAGCGAGCATGTGCGCTTCACCCATGGAAACGCCGAGTGCTGCGTCAGGTTTAAGGTTTAGAACTTCGAGTGCCGCCTGGGCTAAAAAGATGGACCCTACGGAACTTGCAATTGCCTTTTGAGCCAGCCCGGCGGTGTTTGAAAGCGCCGCAATCGCCTCATCAAATTGGGGGGCCATTTCAAAGCCAAGGCGAGCAGCAGTATCTGCAAGAACAGCAGGAAAGGCTGTATGCCAGTCACCGCACATCTCTGCGTATCCCGAACCTAAACCAGGAAAGACCAGCGCCAACTCGCCGTAACTCGTCTCATCTGCGTAATAAACACCTGGTAGGTGGACAGATCCCGTTTCTGAAAGTCTCCTTTCAGCCAGAAGCCTACGCTTGTCAAGTTCTTGCTCTGTGTGTGCCACGATTGCAAGTCGGAATGATCCATTTCGTACTGCAGTCCCCGAGCGCAATGCCTGGATTAACTCCTCTCGCGTTTTACCAGCGGCATACCAAAGGTAGGGTACAGCTCCAGATAGCGGCTTCTCGGCCCTGCCCGACGTAAGGGTTAAGTTACAGTTCTGCTCCCAACCTGTAAAAGACTTAGCTCCAAACGTCTCGGCTATAGGAATAAAGGGCTCGAAAACACCTTCTTGCGCCGGCTTCATTGAAGATGACACGGTTCGTCCTGCCTTGATGATCTGTGCCAGACCGAGAGCACCATCTGCGCAATGGGCTATACCCAAGTTTGTATCTGATGATTTCCCCGCTTCTCTCACCGGCACAGCCGTGTTTCGGCTTGCCAGCATCATTTCGATTTCGCCAAATATGGTGTCACCGTCACGTATTGCGTCCGAGCGGCGTTTGAGCGCAAAAACACACGCACCGTCCTTGTGCCGCCGCCTCATCAGTTCCGGAACAGCGTCGCAAGCAAGCCGATGCATCTCTTCGCTCGAAAGATCCACCGCACCTGCCAAATAGAGATCCACTTCGCCTTTGCGAAGTGCACGGCAGCCGAGTTCCAGCGCATATGTTCCCGAAAGCTCTTCACCCGATATAGAAACACCGTACCCTTTAATATCGAGCTGAAGGTTGGCCCGATTTGCTACGAGATTGGGCATCGCTCCCAAGACGCAGTGTGGTCCTTCCAAAGGTGACAACGCAGCTTTCAACATTTCTGGTGTTAACGTGTCTTCAAAAACTCCTTTTTGGCGCTCTCGTTCCGCATACCAGAAAGTGCAGGCTCGTACTGCCTCCATATCCAGCCCCATGCCAATTGAGACAGCAATTCGCTCTGGTGCCGGTACTTTAATTTGTTTCAATACATTCTGTGCCAAAAATAAGGCTAGCGTTTGCTGTCCGAGGCATTTTTTCAGGTCATTCGGTGGGAACACCGTCTCGGAAATCGGTAATTCTAGATCTGAGATTTCACCATTGGTTTCGTCTCCAGTGAGCTGTTCAAGTCCACAAACAACGATGCGGTCTTCCCCTTTGGAAATCCTTGTTTTGGTTTTTTCGACAACTCTGGACCTGGTCACCATCGCGCGAGCGTCTCGCGGTTTAAACTCCTCCAAAATCAAGTGTGCATTGTTGCCGCCAAACCCGAAGTTATTCAGCCCGGCACGCTTGGGAAGGTTTTGGGGCCAGGGTTCATTTACCGTCAAAAGCCTCAAGGGCGGTTCATCAAGCGCTTCAATCGGATCGTCAGCATGTAGTGTTGCTGGACGGATATTCGCCCGGAATGCGCCGACCATTTTTAAGATTCCTGCAAGGCCCGCGACCGTAATCAGATGACCTATATTCGACTTCAGAGAGCCGACAGGTAGATCGAAGTGACCGTCAAAGACGTCCCGAAGTGTCTCTAGTTCCGTTCGATCACCTGTTATTGTTCCCGTCGCGTGACATTCGAGATACCCAACCGATAGTGGATCGAGCCCTGACAAAGAATATGCTTGTTGAAGCGCTCTGACCTGACCATCCTTATTTGGAGAAAGGATACCGCGCTGCTGCCCATCATTGGAAAGGCCCACACCGCGAACAATCGCGAAAATCTCATCTCCACAGTCCAATGCATCTGAAAGTCGCTTCAACGCTATCACCGCAGCGCCTTCACTCGGGATCAGCCCGTCAGCGCGACGGTGAAACGGGCGACTGCGCCCGGAAGGGCTTAAGGCATTTAGTTCACTGAACCCGGTATGCAGCAACATATTGTAACACCCGTTCACCGCACCAACAAATACGACGTCCGCCGAGTCTTCGTGCAACAGATCGCAGGCGAACTTGACAGCGTAGAGCGATGAGGCGCATGAAGCGTCCAAACAGAATGCGGGTCCGGCGGCGGAGAGTGAATTCGCTAATAAGGTTGCAGGCCGGCCAGATGAAAAACGTTCTCTCGCTAGCTTTGTAATGCCGTGCGTGTCGTCACGAGCAAAAGCTAACCTATAGGATAACTCAGTGGCCGTTGCTGTCGGATAACCGAGGTTGCCAACGATGACCGCAGTGCGATCGGGAGCGGCCGAAGTGCTTCTCATTTCATTACGCGCAGAGCGCCCTGCATGAAGCAACCACTTTGTAGAACGGTCAATAGTCTCTACAACACCTCCTCCGATGTCGAAAAGCGTTGCATCAAAGCCCAGTTCAGAGTCATCAACATACCCACCTCGAAAAGGTGCACGTTTTTCTATCGAAGGCGCTGTTTCATTAGCGCGGTGGATCTGTGTGACCGGCAATGGCCAGAGCCCCTCTGGGACTTCTGTCAAAAGGTCACGGCCGGCTTGGATAGCTTTCCATAGAAGATCCGGAGTGAAGGCCCCCGGCAAGACGGTTCCCCGCCCCACAATTGCAACTGGTTCAAACATGGCAGACGTTACCTTCTTCGAGTGGGGAGAAACTGATGACTCAAGCCACCTCAGCACCCTTACTGGTAGAGGCGTTGTCTGTTTTCCGAAGCTTGGGATCGGGGGGAATGGCTTGGGGAAATCCTGCGAAAACGATCTCCGGATTTATGGTTCCACCGGCCACAAGTTCATACACCATCGCCTCCACGCCAATCTCAACCGGAATGAGCGGAATGCCTCTGCTTTCAAATTGACGCTTTACTGTTTCTGTCACCATACCACCTGTCCATGGGCCCCAATCCATCGCAACTACGCGCATTTTTGGATGTCTGTCTTGAAGTGCAAAGGCAAACCGGCTTAACACTTCGTTGGCCATGCCGTAATCCGCCTGCCCAGGATTACCGTACCGCCCAGCAATGGAAGAGAACATGACTGCAAATTTCATTTCGTCGGCAACGGAAGCTGACCAAAGTGACTTGAACCCTTCGATTTTTGGCTGGTAGACCTTTGCCAGTTGATCGGGGGTTTTGTCTTTGATCAGCTTATCATGGTTCACTCCGGCTCCATGAATAATGCCAGAAACTTTCCCGGACTCGCGTCGGAATGCCCGGATCTCGTTCTTTAATTTTTCATTGTCCATAATATCGACCGCACGATAGATCGCATCTGAACCAACTTTACGGATGGCCGCGATGGTGTCCTCCACTTCTCGTGAGGCCGTCAGCACGTCAGATAGGGCCGCCAAGTCTTTAAGGGAGAGCGGTCTACCTTCAGCCTTAGCACGTTGAGATAGTTCCAGACGCAGTTCCTTAAGGCTAAGGCTGCGGTCGAGATCCTGTGGCCAGGCCTGAAGGACCGTACGGCCAAGCAATAGGAAGTTGAAACGAGCTTCTCGAGCAAGACGGATAGCGACGGCTGCGCTTATGCCGCGACCACCTCCAGTAACTACGACACCATCTCCATCTTCCAGAGAGATGCCAATACCTTCGTAAGGTTGTGCAGTAACCGTTGGTGACCAACGTTGACCATCAGACGTAAGGCCAACTTCCAGCGTGTCGCCCCCAAAAAGGATTTCCATACCAACAGATGCAACCTGTTGCTGCATCGGGAGCGCGCTGATGTCGATATCGATTACCCTTACTGTCGAAGGCTGCCATTCATGCGAAGCGGTCTTTGCTAACGCTGCAACTCCGCCGCGTTCGACGATCGAAAACTCTCTCTGATTTTGCCCAAATTTCCCTCCGGTAGATTGAAGAAAAATACAGCAGCCAAAGCGTTTTGACATGGGAATCGCGATGCGTTTTGCCGAAGCCAAGGCCGCGTTTAGCATCTCATACGCGCTGCGGTTGGGGTCCACACCTGCTGTCACGATCACCGTTTCAGCAGCATCACTTGGCTCATCTACGAGTCGCGTATTTAAGCCATACCTTTCAAAGAAGTGTGCTAGTTGCTCCGCAAACCCAGTGGCGTGTTTTGTGATTTCAATCCTGTTTGTGCTGTTTATCGTAAGATACTTCGGATTGAGAACCGAACACGTGGCTTCGACGGAGACGGTTTGACGAAAAAGCGCCTTACCAGCGGCCAACTGCTCAAATGCTCTAGCGTCAATTTTATCAACCATTACTTCACGGGAAAAAACTTGTTTAGGTTGCACCTCGTCGGGTTCAGAAGTCTCTGGAGCCGTTGTGGAGACCGAGGGTGAACCGACAGCAGTTGCAATTTCAGAGATCGTACGCAACTCCACAAGGCTCGAGGGGTCGATTTCAGTCAGGTTGGGCATCGCCTCTTTCAGGGCCGAAAGGATCTCAACCTGCTTTATCGAGTCGATCCCTAACTCGGCCTCCAGATCCATCTCAACGTCCAGCATGTCGGCTGGATAGCCAGTTTTGTCTGCGACAATGTCGAGGACCTGATTTGCTATTGCATCATTTGAATTAGTCTCGATGTGATCTGACACCGCCCCCTTCTCAGCAAGCTGAAATGGGGACGGCACATCTCTTGATGGAGATGATGGTTGTCCGTTTTGATGGAGGTGCAAACCAAACCATCAAAGGAAACCACAATGTTGAATACTACTGACAAAATCATCAAACACAAAACCGGTCTGCTGAACCTGGCCGAGGAGCTGGGCAATGTCTCGAAGGCTTGCCAAGTCATGGGCATGTCACGCGACACGTTCTACCGCTACAAATCGGCGGTCGAGGACGGTGGGGTGGAGGCGCTGTTCGAGCGCACGCGGCGCAAGCCCAATCTTGCGAACCGGGTGGATCAGGCAACCGAGGACGCGGTGATCAAATCCGCCACTGATTTCCCGGCTTATGGCCAGGCCCGCACTTCGAACGAGTTGCGTAAGCTGGGTGTCTTCGTCTCGCCATCAGGCGTCCGGTCG